>ONDK01000072.1 GCA_900316565.1 uncultured Prevotella sp.
AGAGAAAGTCAAGTGTAGACATGATGCGTTGCACTTCGTAATACTTACCGCTGCTCAGGTCTATATGTATGACCGGATATTTCACCCATTCCTTCTCCAACTTATCAATGGCGAGCCCTTTGAACAAATCTTTCTTTCCCTCGAAGTAAGCCTGCATCGTCGTGACAAGCAGCGACTTGCCAAAACGGCGGGGTCGACTCAGAAAGTTGTTCTTCGAGCCTTTGACAATATTATAGATAAGATCAGTCTTGTCTACATAATACTGATTGTTCTTGCGTATTTCTTCGAATGTCTGTATGCCTAAAGGGTATCTGTTCATAGTTTCTCAATTTATGGAGTTCTTTCAGCTGCAAAGATACTATTTTTCCGGGAAACAAAAAAGCCAACAATGAAAATCATGTACTTGCGTTATAGTGTTAAAAAGCTTCATGCCATTCCACAAACAATGTTCGACCTATTTTCAAAGCGGCGAGGACGTTTTTCTGCGGTTGGGTCATTTTTTGTGGGAGGGCATGAAGCCCTCCCCTACACTTCTCCCAAGACACGAAGGTCACGAAAGGATTTCACCATTCGAATATTCAGACGCTCTATTTGCTGAACGCAAGGAAATACTGGTGTATTCTAACGTCGTCGTTCAGCTCCGGATGAAAGGCCGTAACGAGCTGGTTGCCCTCTCTTGCGGCGACAATATGTCCGCCGACAACGGCCAGAGCCTCAGCACCGCCATACACATCCTTTATATAGGGTGCACGTATGAACGTCATGGGGACCTTCCCCACTCCATTGAACTCAGCCGTTGTTGCAAAACTTCCGAGCTGTCTGCCGTAAGCGTTGCGTCGGACATCGATATCCATTGTCGATATTCTGTCGAAGTCCTCCCCTTCCACCTTCTTTGCCAGCAGTATCAGTCCGGCACATGTTCCGAAGACGGGCAATCCATCGTCAATAGCCTTTCTTATCGGTTCGAGCAACTTAAGGTCCTTGAGCAGTTTCAGCTGTGTCGTCGATTCACCGCCGGGGATTATCAGTCCGTCCTTAGGCTGATTCCAGTCGGTGAGCTGGCGTACCTCAAAGCTCTCGGCACCCAGCTTCTCCAACATCTTCTCATGCTCTATGAATGCTCCCTGAAGGGCAAGTACTGCTATTCTTTTCTTTTGCATCTTTCTTCATTATATTGGACGGATTACTTTCCGCGCTCTGCCATCAGAACCTTTATCTCCTCCTCGTTGATGCCCACCATGGCAGGCCCCAGGTCCTCGCTGAGCTCAGCAAGCTTGTCAGGGTCGTTATAGTTGGTTACGGCCTGCACGATGGCTGCGGCGCGCTTTGCCGGGTTGCCGCTCTTGAATATTCCGGAGCCTACGAAGACGCCCTCAGCACCAAGCTCCATCATCAGTGCGGCATCGGCAGGTGTTGCCACGCCACCGGCAGCGAAGTTCACCACAGGCAGCTTACCGTTGTCGTGGACATACTTCACGAGGTTGTATGGTGCCTGAAGCTGTTTTGCAGCCTCGTAGAGCTCATCCTCCGCCATGTTTGCCAGACGGTGTATCTCACTCTGCATGATTCTCATGTGCTGAACGGCCTGAACGACATCGCCGGTACCCGGCTCTCCCTTCGTACGTATCATGGACGCGCCCTCGGCGATACGTCTCAGAGCCTCCGAGAGGTTCTTGGCACCACAGACGAATGGCACCTTGAACTTTGTCTTGTCAATGTGGAAGACATTGTCGGCCGGTGAGAGGACCTCACTCTCGTCGATATAGTCAATCTCGATAGCCTGAAGGATTTGTGCCTCCGCGATGTGGCCGATACGGCATTTTGCCATAACAGGAATGGAGACAGCCTGCTGTATGCCTTTTATCATCTTCGGGTCGCTCATGCGGGCCACGCCCCCTGCGGCGCGGATATCGGCAGGTATGCGTTCCAGGGCCATTACGGCACAGGCTCCTGCGTCCTCGGCAATCTTTGCCTGCTCGGGTGTTGTTACATCCATGATTACTCCGCCCTTGAGCATCTGTGCCAGGTTGCGGTTCAGTTCTTGTCTGTTCTCCATAAAGAAATCTTTTTTTAAGTCATGGTCAGTCCTCCCCTCCTCATATAAGGATGGTTCCAAATGGCCTGACGGAAAAATCCTCAGACGCTGACTGACGAATATGAAATGTTATTTATTAATGTTTATCCTTTGCGACGGTGGTCAGTCCCGTTGACCGTCCGGCTGCATACCGTCTCACTTCCTCCGGTGAGTGGCTGGTGTGGCGATGCCGGCCGCTTCCTGCGAGACTTTCCGTCTGTATTCTGTCGGCGACAGTCCCATCTGGTTCTTGAAGAACTTGGACAGATGCGCTTGGTTGGCAAAGCCGAAGTCGCATGCTATGGCCTGGATGGTGTCGTCGGTGGTGGCCAGACGCACCGTTATTCCCTTGACGATATAACTGTCGATGATGTTCTTTGGCGACTTCCCCGCTATACGACGGCACACCTGTGCCAGATAACGTCCGCTGACGTTGAGTATGTCGGCATAATGAGCCACATCGCTGTTCTGTCCGTACTGTTCCGACACACGGCTTATGAACTCATTGTACAGCTCGCCGCTGCGTCCTTGCAGCTTGTCAGGCTTGGCTGTCTGACGGCTTATAAACGCTTGGGCACTGGCCATTGCCGTAGTGGTGTCCTGTCCTTGTGACAGATACACCGAGAGGGCGGAGGCGAAGCTGTTGGCATAACCATGCTCCACACTGTCGTCCAACAGACACACATTGTCTTTTATGTAGTCTTTCAGCAATAGAGTGCTCTCGCGCTTACGCATCACGATGACGGTACACAGAGGGAAGAGCTGGCTGCGGACCTGCTCTATGGCGTCCATACCCATCAGCCTGTCGCCACGGCTGGAGAAGAGTATAGGGTCATAGACGACCGCCGTAGGTTTGTACTTCTTCAGTGCGCCGACGATGACGGCAAGGACATCGGCGGAGCGTATCATGCCAATCTTCACCACCTCCGGCTCCACGTCGTTGATGATAGCGTCGAGCTGTCCGCTGACAACGGGCGCCGGGAGGTCGTAAAAGTCCTGAATGCCGATGGTGTTCTGGATGGTAACAGACGTTATGACTGACACCGCCTTCACTCCAAGAGCCGTTATAGTACGTATGTCGGCCTGAACGCCCGATTCGCTTGTGCTGTCGCTACCCGTTATGGTAAGTATAGTCTTCATCGTTTCGTAGACCGGGCTGTTGGCGATGTGATATGATTGCCGTTCCGTATGACACCAGCCGGACTCCCCGTCCTGAATTTTTCTGCGTGCAAAGGAAAAGAAAAAAGGGGACAAACATTTCCTTTTGTTCCCTTTTTGATAAACATTACTTCATTTTTTACAAGACCGTGGCACTATTCCTCGTCGAGGATGGTTACCTCGTCGAAGTCCTTCAGTATGTCCAGGAGATTGTTGTTGCGTATCATCGGACTTGTCCGCACGTCCAGTCTGACGTCATAGTACTCTCCGTTGGTTGTACGCTTGTTCTTTATCTCGTAAGAGACCACGTCGGCCACCACACGACGTATATTCTCTATGGCCTCCGCCACTTTCTCCCTGGACGGTGAGGAGAAAGAGAGATGCACCGATGACGCTCCCAGGTGTGGTATGAAATGGCTCAGCAGCTCCAGGCCGACAAGCATCAGGACAGTGACGAGCACAGCCATATAGAACCGTCCCACGCCACATGCCATTCCTATGGCTGCCGTCACCCACAGTCCTGCCGCCGTGGTGAGGCCACGAATAACGTTACGCTGCAGGACGATGATGCCTGCTCCGAGGAAGCCGATACCCGACACCACCTGTGCCGCCACACGCGAGGTGTCCCTGACACCTTCGGAGAAGCCGTACATGGAAATCAGCGTGAACAGTGCTGAGCCCAGAGCCACAAGGAAATGTGTGCGGAACCCTGCGTCCTTGGCCCGGTACTCACGTTCCAGACCAACTATTCCACCGAGGACCATCGCCACGACAAGGCGGACGGTTATGTTCAAGATATTGTCATTCATAGTGCTTTCTTATATTCATGTCTCGCATTTCCGTTATCTCAGCCGCTTCTCCAGTCTCTCACGGATAGCAGCGATAAACTCCTTGGAGTTGGCGGGCTTCACGTCGACGCCTTCCATCAGGTTCACGAGGTCCTTCGTGGCAATGCCATCGTTGAGTGTGTCGAAGCATGCTGCCTCAAGCTGGTTTCCGAAGTTGACGAGCGCGTCTATGCCGTCGAGTTCTCCGCGCTTCCTCAGAGCGCCACTCCACGCGAAGATGGTCGCCATAGGGTTGGTGGAGGTCTCCTCGCCTTTAAGGTAACGGTAGTAATGACGTGTCACCGTGCCGTGGGCAGCCTCATACTCGTAGTTGCCGTCAGGTGAGACGAGTACGGAGGTCATCATGGCCAGTGAACCGAAAGCCGTAGAGAGCATGTCGCTCATCACGTCGCCGTCATAGTTCTTGCATGCCCAGATGAAACCGCCCTTGGAACGGATGACACGCGCCACGGCGTCATCGATGAGCGTGTAGAAGTATTCTATGCCCAGCTCGGCAAACTTCTCCTTGTATTCCTTCTCGTAGACCTCCTGGAATATCTCCCGGAAGCGTGCGTCGTAGGTCTTGGAGATAGTGTCCTTAGTGGCGAACCACAAGTCCTGCTTGGTGTCAACGGCAAACTTGAAGCAGCTGTGCGCGAACGAGCGGATGGACTTGTCGGTGTTGTGCATGCCCTGAATGACACCGGTGCCTTCGAAGTTGTGTATCTCTATCTCCTGATGCTTGCCGCTCTGTCCGTCGAAGACGAGCTTTGCCGTTCCCGGCTCGTCGGCGCGGAGCTCCACACTCTTGTAGACGTCGCCGTAGGCATGACGCGCGATGGTGATAGGCTTCTCCCAGTTCTTCACCACGGGATGGATGGAAGGAATGGTTATCGGGGCGCGGAACACCGTACCGTCCATGATGCTGCGGATGGTTCCGTTAGGACTCTTCCACATCTTATGGAGCTTGTATTCCGTCATGCGCTGTGCGTTTGGGGTGATGGTGGCGCACTTCACTGCAACGCCGTATTTGCAGGCAGCCTTCGCAGAGTCTACAGTTACCTGGTCGTTGGTCTCGTCGCGGTGAGGAAGTCCAAGGTCGTAATAGTCCGTCTTCAGGTCTACGAAAGGAAGGATGAGCTCATCCTTTATCATCTTCCACAGAATGCGGGTCATCTCGTCACCGTCCATCTCCACAAGCGGAGTCGTCATCTTTATCTTTTCCATAAGCGTTTTTACATCGGCGACCATGCGACAACGGCAAGAGGCAATGCCACACTGTGAGGCTTCCTTCTATCACCACTTGCGGCCGTCCGTCGCCTTTCTATTCTTAAATTGTCGTAAAATCAAGGACAAAGGTAGCAAAAAGTTTTCAGAATAAAACTTATTGGAGTACTTTTGTGATAAAATTTAAGTTTATGGACGACAAGAGATACTTGCTGGGCCTTATCTCCGAGGGGGAGCATAGCCAGCAAGACTTCAAATATAAGGTGCAGGACGCCGCGAAACTGGCACGTTCCGTATCGGCCTTCGCCAACACCGACGGCGGCCGTCTGCTCATAGGAGTTCGCGACGATGGAAACATCTCCGGAGTTCGGTCAGAGGAGGAGATATACATGATGCATGCGGCAGCATATAAATATTGTAAACCGGAGTCGAAGATAGGCTTCGAGACCTTTCATGCCGAGGGACGCACGGTGGTCATCGCCACCATTCCCCCGGCGGTCCGCAAGCCCGTCTGTGCACTCGACGACGACGGACGGCGTGTGGCCTATGTCCGCATTGCCGATGAGAACATCGTCGCCTCGCCCGTCCATCTGGAGATGTGGCGACAGGAACAGATGCCACAGACCCTCATGCACTATACCGACACCGAACAGCATCTCCTCAGCATAATGAAGGAGAACCCTCCGCTGACGCTGAACCGCCTGGTGCGTCTCAGCCGTCAGGGACGCCATCATGTCATAGGCACGCTGGCACGCCTTATCCGTTATGGAGTGGCGGAGGTGAGATACCAGGACATGAAGTTCGTCTTCTCACTGACATAGTGTGGTCAGAGGACAATGGTCCTGAACCAGTCTCTCAGGAATTTCCCTTTCTGGTTCTGACTGTCGGCACAGAGGATGATAACCTGACGGCCGTTGGAGAGACGGGGACCGACACACATCCCCTCGTAGTTGGCGAAGTCCTTATGGATAAGGTTGAAGCTGGTGCGCCACATGGCTACAAGCTTCTTCTGTGGCATGACCGGACCGGTGGTGTTGATGCAGTACACCCTGTTCACTACCCATGAGCCTATATATCCGCTGGCAACGTAAGCCTCGCGTTCCAATACCAGCAGCCGTCCGTCGTCCAGGGCACACAGGTCGCTGACACCGTTGGCATATATCTTTGCCCATTTGTTGCTTATGGGCGTGTCCATGATATAGGTGATGGCTCCCTGGTATCTCAGGTCGTCGTCGAAGGACATCAGCCGCAGGTGGTTGCGTATGCCGTTCACGGCGTTCGCCTGCTGTCCGTCTGCCGGAAGGGTACTCTCCGTGGTGGTCCAGAACCGGTGGGTCTTGGCATTGTATGTCAGCGACTCCAGACCGTAGTTGCCGTGAGGTATGATGACGTCTGACGGGAGTTTTATCTCGCGTCCGGTCATCTTGCCTTCCATAGTGTATTCCATAATCCTGTTGTCGGCCTCACCGCTGATGAATACTGTGCTGTCCGTGGGGAAATATGCGATGCCCTCGGCATCGCGGTTATAGCTGAAGCCCGACGTTAGGGTCTTTATTTTTCTAACGTTGCTGATCTCTCCCGTAGAGGAATTGACGTCGATGGCGAACACGTCGAAGCCGTCGGCAGGTGCTTTGTCGTTGACAACGGCGTAACGGTCGCCGCCAAGCCAAGTCAGTCCGCTGTAGTTTCCTGCCGGCACTGTCTGCTTGAAATAGTGCTGGGGCATGAGTTCCCCGCTCTGTGCGCTTGCCATAAGACAGGACGCTGACAATAGTAATGATGCTAAGAACTTTCTTTTCATATCTGCCACTTAATCTTGTTTCATTTATATTGCCCGTTGATGATATCTGCTTGTCATCTCGGAGCACTCCGCCGGAATGTCTCTGGCACAGCGCAAAAATACAATTATAATATAAATGAAACGCTGTTTGAAGGATATTATTTCGTTCTTTTACAAAATATTAGCGTCTGTTTCACCAGTGGCGACAGATAGTGGTATTGTCGTAAAGATTGACAGTGAAATAATTGTGATGAAACCTCATAATACAGAAATGGCGCGACTCACGCCGCGCCAAAATTTCTTCTTAACGCCAGAGATAATATTATCCGGCGAGCCGAGGCTTCACGCCTGGCTAATTGCTTTTCAGGAACCCTTGCGGGTCATAAAGGCTGACATATAGGTATCAGCTCCTGTGATCATTTGTATCACGCTGCAAATATAGATATACTATTTGATAATTCCAAACTTTTTGCCAACTTTTTTCGTAATGAAACAAACTTTTAACATTAGGGGCGTGTCATGACTATTCATGAAGTTGAAGCCATGCCACTCGCTATTTTCTTTTTGTCAAGAATTTAAGAATGACAGCGTCGCTCCTGTATTCGTCATAGAATAACCCTTGAAGCAATACTCACACAGAGACACGGAGCCACAGAGTATCAGAGACGGGTCCATATTAATATAGAGTTCACAGCGACGGCTTCGCCGTAAAGAGTTCACACAGCGAGCTCACGCAGATGACACCATATTCTCTTTAAGGCGAAGCCGTCTCTGTGCTCTGAGTCATGAGTGAGTCTCTGTGGCTCTGTGTCTCTGTGTGAGCCCTACAAAAATATCAAAGTACACTAATACACGTAGTTCTTGTGCAGCGCGCGGCTAGGTAATCCAACTGGTTGCTTGTGCGTTTGACAGTGGATGTACGACATACCCAATATCGCTTACAACAAACAGAAGAAATAAACATCACGCGGTCCTACCGTGTGCAGGGCGCGGCCCTTGTGGCCGTCCGCAAACATGGGTATGTTGGATATATAGCGGACGGCCACAAGGGCCGCACCCTGCAGTTGTCAGTCAGACACGGATATTTT
>ONDK01000032.1 GCA_900316565.1 uncultured Prevotella sp.
AGTCAATGTCTTTGTCCTGACTCATATTGCCTTGCCATCTCCAGATGATACGAAGCAGAAAATCATGTACAGGCTTACGCTCCATGGGGAGCTAAAGTCTGTACGTGACTATTTTCCAAAAACTTATTCCCGATTCAGGGTGACGCATTGACGAAGTCAGGAAATATCCAAGTGCCGAGGGGCACTTGGATATTTTTGTCTTAGTCGGTTACGTGTCCTTTCGTCAACGCATACCGTCCTCCACCCGTGAAGCAGAGCACCGCCGCACCAAGAAGGTACAGCATCGGCAGTTCGATGGCCCAGCCGCCGGTCATCGGGTCCACGGAGAAGATAACGGGTAGATGCGCCATGAGCACGGCCACCGCCATATTACCCACCATAACCACCGCGGCCACGCGCGTCCACGCTCCCAGAACGATGAGCACGGAGACTATCAGCTCCGCAGCCAAGGAGAGATAAGCGATGAAAACCGGCAAGCCGAGGCCGGCGAGCATACCCTCAATGGCCGACACACCGTAGATGAGCTTGTGGACGCCATGGAAGAGCATCAGACCACCTACCGTCAGACGGAGCAACAACAATCCTAAATCATTATCACGAAGGAAATCTTTGTCTAAATTCATAATCTTTGTAGTATTTGTGTTAATAAACAACGGCCCGTAAGAGCCTATTCCCGGATGCAAAGGTACGAACTATTTCCTTAAACTACAACTTCCTATATTGGAATTTTTTCAATTTCCGTTCAGATAAGCATGCTGGTTCACACGGCGGTATTTCTCCGACAGTTCGAAGAGCTCGGAGAGCTTCGCCAATCGTGCCTCGTCCAACAGGCCCTTATTACGCATTTTGCGGTTGTATTTAAGCCAGTTGACAAGCTTACGCTCCTCAGCCTTATACTTGGAAGGACAGCGTTTGTTGTCTTTCATGAACTTCATGTACGCGTCGAACATCGTCTGCCAGTGTTCATCCTGTGTCATAGTAGAATATAGTTTAGAAAAATAAAAAATCAGATTACATCAAAGTCGGAACTGTCGAAGAGCTCACCCTCTACCCACCGCGGCTGTCCGTCGGCTGGCTCATCGTCCAGTATGGAGCGCGACACCGACAGTCCCATCAGCCTTATGGCGTTCCGCTCGTAGTCGACACCACTGAGAAGGCGCTTTGCCAACGGCAGGATGTCGTCCTTGGTCCTCAGGACATGGTCAACGGTCATCGACCGCGTTATCTGCGTAAAGTCATGAAACTTCACCTTCAGCGTCAGCGTCCGTCCCTCGAAACCGTTCCGCTTTATCCTCTCTATGAGCTCAAGGACGGTGTGATAGAGTTCTATGACGACCTTTGAGCGCTGTCTGATGTCCTCCAGAAACGTCTGCTCACAGCCCACGCTCTTCCTCTCCCGTTCCGTAACGACAGGACGCTCGTCGATGCCCCGTGCGAAATTATAGTATACGGCGCCGACCTTTCCGAACACCGCTTTCAGATGACTCAACGACACCTCCCGCAGCTGAGCGCCATTGAAGATACCCATCTGGTGCATCCTCTCCGCCGTCTTTGGTCCCACACCCCAGAAATCCTCCACGGGAAGAGCCGCCACGAAGTCGAGGGCACGGTCCGGATGGACGGTACAGATGCCGTCGGGCTTACGGTAGTCGGACGCTATCTTGGCCAGGAACTTATTGTATGACACCCCTGCGGAGGCCGTCAGACCAGTCTCCTCCCGTATCTTCCGCTTTATCTCCTTGGCAATGTCGACGGCAAGGTCCATGCCTGCCTTGTTCTCTGTAACGTCGAGGAAGGCCTCGTCGATGGATATAGGCTCCACCAAGTCGGTATATTCATGGAAGATGGCGTCGACCTGACGGCTGACAGCCTTATACTGCTCAAACCGTGGCGGCACAATGATGAGATGGGGACAACGCCGTTTCGCCATGCTTATGGGCATGGCACTGTGCACACCGAACGGACGCGCCTCATAGCTTGCCGTCGACACCACGCCACGTGGGCCGTCGAAGCCGACGGCAATGGGCTTACCTCTCAGCCCGGGGTTGTCGCGCTGCTCCACGGACGCGAAGAACGCGTCCATGTCTACATGGATAATCTTCCGCAGCCTTGCCATGCGCTGGTTTCCCGCCGGTCCCCGCCTAATCAGCCTTCAGATGGCTGAGGTCGACGAACTTACCACATTTCTCACGGTCCTTGACAATAGCGCGGAACCGCTTCTCCTCCTTATAGCTTATCCATTTGCGGGCGAAGACATTCGGGATGTCCACACCGACGGCTATCATGATAAGTATCAGACTGCCCTTGATGGCGTTGCTCGTCGCGAAGGTAACCTCTCCGACGATGCCCTGCATGTCGATGAACCCATAGAGAGCTCTGTACATGAGCACTCCCGGCACCATTGGGATTACCGCCGGAATGGTTACGCACTGGTGTGGCGTGTGGATGACGTGGCACATCTTGATGTTTATAACAGAGATAAGTGCCGAGCCGCAGAGCGTACCGATGATTGGTCCGTAGTCCAAACCCACGTTTCCCGTGGAAGGGCCGAGGTTTACGAAGTTACGGAAACATACGGCGATGATGCCGCCGCAGGCCACCCACGGCTGAAGGCGCAGCGGTGTGTTGAAGATTGTGGCAAAGCCCACCGCCGAGATGGCCGCCGCTATGGCGTATTCCACGAACGTGTGATGCGGTGTCATACTGAGGTTATGCACGAAGTTGTCTATTCCACAGACCTTTATGGCCACGGCGATGCCGAACGACATAGCCACAATCATCAGGACAGTGTTCGTTGCCCTGACAAGTCCCGTCTCTATATGGTTGTCGAGCATATCGCTGACGAAGTTTATCAGCGGCACTCCCGGCACAATGAACAGTGCGCAGGCCATAAGGGGATGCCACGGTGTGGCGGAATGGAGGAAGCTGAGCCACGGTGTGGCTACGACAAAGTCGGAGAAAGGGTTTCCCGGCAGACTGATATACGCCGAGAGCCACGCGAGTATCGTCGAGACGAAGGCAGCCACGGCGAGGTCGAAATACGTGTTGGAGCCGACGGAGTTGAGGAACATCTTCAGCCGGTTGCCAAGTATCGCTGCTATCGACGCATAGAAGAACGCCGTCCAGTCGCATCCGAACTGTATGCAGAAGCCACCGCAGGCAAAGCCGGCGCAGATAGCCACCGCCCAGTCGCTGTATGTGCGTTTCCGGTTCGTTATCCAGTCGAGGGCACACTCGTAGTCGTCGAGGGTGTAGTCGCGTCTCAGCGCGCGCCACGTCAGTTTCGAGACATCCTGTATGGCCGCCATGTCGATACCATGTTTTCTGCAACGGCGCATCTGCACGAAGGAGTGTTCACTGTCGCAGAGGCTGACCGTAACCATGTAATAGTCCACATAGATATTGATGTTCTCCTTGGGAAAACCCAAAAAGGCAGCAGCGCGGTGCATGTTGCGCATTATGCGGCTGGTGTCGGCAGAGCTGTCCACGAGTATCTGGCCGGTGCGCATCAGAAGGTTCAGACGGCGGTTCAACTGGTCCGTAAATCCCGTCTGCGCGGTCTCTTCCTTCATGGGTGTAGCGCAACAAGTCTCTTCTTTGTTATCCATAAAAATTGTCGTAATGATAGCTTTTTATTAATTTTCTCTCTGTGAGCCCGTATCGGTTCACCTATAATCGTTCTTTCCTGATAATCTCCTAACAGACTGCAAAGTTACTAAAAAATAAACTTTTACCCTTGGCAGTATTCAGATTTTTACGTATCTTTGCCAAATAATGAGTAAAAGCCTTTCCAAAAGGTAAAGTTAAACCAAAGCCAAACTTTTATGAAAGAATTTTTTAAATATGTTGGAGCGACAGTCGTAGGACTGATCATTACCGGCATACTTGTTACTATATTCTTTTTTATCTCCCTCGCCGGCTTCGCCTTGGCAGGCAGCAAGACGGCATCAGTCAGCGACAACAGCGTGCTCGTTCTGAACCTCTCCGGTATGCTGAACGAGCGCAGTGAGAGCAGCCCTCTCAGCCAGTTCTCCAAAAAGGCACAGTCGGTGGGCCTCAACGACATCCTCACCGCCATAGAGAAAGCCAAGAAGAACGACAAGGTGAAAGGCATTTATATAGAGTCCGGCCTCTTCGTTCCCGACTCCTACGCATCCCTGCAGGCCATCCGCGACGCCCTTCAGGACTTCAAAAAGAGCAAGAAATGGGTTATGGCCTACGGCGACAGCTACACCCAAGGCGCATACTACGTGTCGTCGGTTGCCGACAGCGTTTTCCTGAACCCCTCCGGACAGATCGACTGGCACGGACTGGCCTCGCAGCCGGTGTTCTACAAGGACCTACTGGCAAAGTTTGGCGTGAAGGTTGAGGTCGCCAAGGTGGGCACATACAAGAGCTACACAGAGACGTACACCGCCGACAAGATGAGTGATGCCAACCGCGAGCAGACCACTGCCTTCCTGAACATCATCTGGAAGAATATCACCCAGGCCGTCAGCCAGAGCCGCCACATCCCGGTGGCCAAGCTAAATGAGTACGCTGACAGCATGATAGTCCTCGCCGACACGAAAGACTTCGTGAAGACAAAGTTCGTCGACCGTCTGCTATACACCGACCAGGTCAAAGATGTGGTGAAAAAGAAACTCGGCGTCAGTAATGACGACGACATCAACCAGGTATCTGTCAGCGACATGCTCGCCGACGACAGCGACACGGACGATGACGTCGGAAAGATAGCCGTCTACTACGCTTACGGCAGTATCGTCGACGGAGCGGTCTCGCCGATGAGCGACGGCCATGAGATTGACGGGCAGAAGGTGTGCCGCGACCTGGAGGAACTGGCCAAGGACGACGACATCAAAGCCGTGGTGCTGCGCGTGAACTCCGGAGGCGGCTCCGCCTATGCGTCGGAACAGATATGGCATCAGGTCATGGAGCTGAAGAAGAAGAAACCCGTCGTGGTGTCCATGGGCGGTATGGCAGCCAGCGGAGCATACTATATGAGCGCTCCGGCCAACTGGATAGTGGCTGAGCCGACGACGCTCACAGGCTCGATAGGCATCTTCGGCATGTTCCCCGACGCCAGCGGACTGCTCAAAGACAAGCTCGGACTGAAGTTCGACGTCGTAAAGACCAACGCCCACAGCGACTTCCAGACCATCGCACGGCCGTTCTCGCCGGAGGAGAAACGCTATATGGAAGGCTACATCACACGTGGCTATCAGCTGTTCCGCAAGCGCGTCGCCGACGGACGCCACATGACGACGGAACAGGTGGAGAAGATAGCACAGGGACATGTCTTCGCGGGAGAGGACGCCATCCGCCTGCATCTCGTCGACCAGCTCGGAGGTCTCGACGCGGCAGTGGCGAAGGCGGCACAGCTCGCCAAGCTCCCCGACTACAGCACGGAGGATTATCCTGCCGAGGACTCCTGGATCGACGCCTTCCTCAGCGACGACATAGCCGGCAACTACCTCGACGGCAAGCTCCGCACAGAGCTCGGCCCGCTCTATGAGCCGGTGATGTTCCTGAGGAATATCAACAAGACCGAGACCGTCCAGGCACGGATACCATATATTATTAATGTTGAATAAGTAACCAGAGAACCAAACAGCGGTGCCGCTGAAGGGAAAGACACACCGACGACAACGCTGATTTCTGACTCATAACAGAGCGTATGGAAGGCGACTTCATAAAGATAAACAAATGGCTGCGGCCGCTGAGCTTCCTCTATGGCATCGGCGTGGGCATAAGAAACCAGCTCTTCGAACTGAACATCCTGAAGAGCCGCAGCTTCACCACGCCCGTCATCTCCGTGGGAAACATCACCGTTGGCGGCACAGGGAAGACGCCACATGTGGAATATCTTATTCGGCTGCTCAGCAAGGAGGTGAAGGTGGCGGTGCTCAGCCGCGGATACAAACGCAAGACCCACGGATACATCCTCGCCGACGAGAGTACGACGATGCGCGACATCGGCGACGAGCCCTACCAGATGAAGCGGAAGTTCCCGGACATAGAGGTCGCCGTGGACGCCAAGCGGTGTCGTGGCATCGAACATATCATCCACGACGAGAAAACCAAGGACACCGACGTGATACTCCTCGACGACGCCTACCAGCACAGATACGTGAAGCCGGGCATCAACATCCTCCTCGTCGACTACCACCGCCTTATCATGTACGACGAGCTGCTGCCCTCGGGACGTCTCCGTGAGCCCGTAGAGAGCAAGAACCGCGCCGACATCGTCATCGTAACGAAGTGTCCCGCCTCGCTCAACCCCATCGACTACCGTGTGCTGACAAAGGCCATGAACCTATTCGCATACCAGTCGCTGTATTTCACCTCACTGAGATACGGTGCCCCCTACCCTCTCTTCGGCAGTAAGGCACCGGCAACGGACCTACGATACACCGACGTGCTGCTCCTCACCGGCATAGCCAGTCCGGAGCAGATGATTACCGACCTGCAGCCGCTGGTGAGGTCGCTGACACCAATGACCTTCCCCGACCACCACGCCTTCAGGACGCGTGACGTGGAGAAGATAAACACCGCCTTCGCCGCCATGCCGCAGGGCGAGAAGGCTATCATAACGACAGAGAAGGACGCAGAGCGGCTGCGAGGCGTCGACGGACTGTCGGAAGAGGTAAGAGAAAATATTTTTGTACTGCCCGTAGAAGTCGCGTTCATGCTCGACGGCGAGGAGCAGTTTAACGATAAAATAATTAGCTATGTACGAAAAAATTCAAGAAACAGCATCCTGGTTAAAAGAAAGGATGACAACAAGTCCAAAAACGGCGATAATTCTCGGAACAGGACTCGGACAATTAGCTTCAGAGATTGACATAACATCAGAGTTCGCATACAAAGATATCCCCAACTTCCCCGTCTCCACCGTGGAGGGCCATGCCGGAAAACTTATCTTCGGCAAGCTCGGCGGAAAGGACATCCTCGCCATGGACGGCCGTTTCCACTACTACGAGGGCTACACCATGAAGGAGGTCACGTTTCCTATCCGCGTGATGTATGAGCTGGGCATCACCACGCTCTTCGTCAGCAACGCCTCCGGTGGCATGAACCCGGAGTTCAAAATCGGCGACCTGATGATCATCGACGACCACATAAACCTCTTCCCAGAGCACCCGCTGCACGGCAAGAACTTCCCTACGGGGCCGCGCTTCCCGGACATGCACGAGGCCTACGACCATAAGCTCATCGCCATGGCCGACGAGATAGCCAAGGAGAAAGGCATCGAGGTCAAGCACGGTGTGTATGTGGGAGTGCAGGGGCCGACCTTCGAAACCCCACACGAGTACCGCTTCTATCATATCATCGGCGGCGACGCCGTCGGCATGAGCACCGTTCCGGAGGTCATCGTGGCACGCCACTGCGGTATCCGTGTCTTCGGTATTTCCGTTATCACCGACCTCGGCGGCTTCGACGTACCGGAGAAAGTGAGCCATGAGGAGGTGCAGAAGGCCGCCAACGCGGCACAGCCACGCATGTGCGACATATTCCGCGAGATGATAAAGCGCAGCTAAACGAAAGGAAACATACCAATGGACATAAAAGAATTGGGTGAGTTCGGACTTATCGACCGGCTGACCAAAGACATAAAACCAAAGAACGAGAGCACCGTCTACGGCGTCGGCGACGACTGTGCCGTGCTCCACTACCCGGAGAAAGAGGTGCTCGTAACGTCGGATATGCTCATGGAGGGCATACATTTCGACCTCGTCTACACCCCTCTCGACCAACTCGGCTATAAGGCGGTGATGGTGAACATCAGCGACATCGTAGCCATGAACGGCACGCCGAGGCAGATAATAGTCTCCATAGCCATCGACAAACGGCTGAACGTGGAGGATGTAGAGGCCATATACCGTGGCATGCGGCAGGCCTGCGACAAGTTCAACGTCGACATCATCGGTGGCGACACCACGACATCGCTCACAGGACTCGCCATCTCGATAACATGTATCGGTGAGGCGGCAAAGGAAGACATCGTCTACAGAAACGGAGCCAACGAGACCGACCTGATATGTGTCAGTGGAGACCTGGGCTCCGCCTACATGGGTCTGCAGATATTGGAACGAGAGAAGACGGTGTACTACCAGCAGATAGACGAATATAATAATAAGGTGAAGGCCGCCCAGAAGGCCGGCGACGAGGCGGAGCTCGCCAAGCTGCGCGCACAGCGTAACGAGGTGGAGGACTTCGAACCGGACTTTGCAGGAAAAGAGTACCTCATCGGACGGCAGCTGAAGCCGGAGGCACGCGGCGACGTCCTGCAGGCGCTCCGCGACCGCGGCATACATCCGACGGCAATGATGGACATCTCAGACGGACTGTCCTCGGAGCTCTTCCACATCTGCAAGCAGAGCCACTGCGGCTGCCGTGTCTACGAGAAGGAGATACCCATCGACTACCAGACGGCAGCGACGTGTGAGGAGTTCAACATGAACCTCACCACGGCGGCACTCAACGGCGGCGAGGACTATGAGCTGCTTTTCACGGTGCCCATCGGCGACCATGACAAGCTCACCAACCTGGAAGGCATCCACCAGATAGGATACATCACCAAGGAGTCGCTAGGCCTATGTCTCGTAACCCGCGACGACAAGGAGTTCCCACTGCAGGCACAAGGGTGGAATCCATTGAAAAATTAATACGTTGAGGATTAGCGGTTTACGCAAAGGTAAGAAAAAAAATTGATAAAAAACTCAGAAAATATTTGTGGGAACGAATTTATTTCCTTACCTTTGCACTCGCAATTCAGAAATGACGCAAAAGCAACAAGTTACAACTTGTGTTTTGCTCAGAAGAAGAAGCAAAGAAATGGTGCCTTAGCTCAGGTGGTAGAGCAATGGACTGAAAATCCATGTGTCCTTGGTTCAACTCCAAGAGGTACCACTCCTCCTTTCATTAGGGCGGTGGGCGGTTCTCCACAAGAGGCCGCTCTTTCTTTTTATATATGGTCATCGTTTCTTGTAATTAACATTTTCCGTACACCCGAACGACCCTCGCACGCATTCCGCCAGTGCAGGGAAGGGCTTTATGCCCTTCCTAAAAAATGGCCCAAACGCTGATAAATGATCAAAACGATTTGAGAAATAGGTCGAACATTCTTTTAGGGAGGGCATAAAGCCCTCCCCTACACCCGAACGTATATACCTCATATCTTTCCATATTCCTTACTCTCTTTTCTATTCTTAATAAGGAAATATATACTACATATCTTTCCATTTTCCTTCATCTCTTTTCTATTCTTAATAAGGAAATATATACCACATATCTTTCCATATTCCTTCCTCTCTTTTCTATTCTTAATAAGGTGTTCAATTCACTGGGCTCTTTTTTACTCAGATACGGGATAAGTGCCTCGGAGTGGCACTTGGACTATTCACCTCCTTTTCTTATTTTAAGGGAGTAACACCCGCTTGCAGGGCGCGGCTAGGTAGGGTTAGGGGCCGTCCGCAAACAAGTGCCCTTATATTTTTTTACGGACGGCCACAAGGGCCGCGCCCTGCAAGCGGACGATATGCCCGAAGGAGAAGGGAACTAATCAACTCGGTACCTCGGAGACGCACTCTCAACGACATGGGCTAAGCGAGTGCAGCCAGAGAAGGAAACTGGCGGCTTTCGCCAATTATCATTCTCTAGCAAAGGCGCAAAGGACGCAAAGAGGTGGACACAGACTAGGCTGTGCGGGCCGAATTAATCCGCTTGCAGGGTGCGGCTAGATAGAGTTAGGGGCCGTCCGACATAAAAACAATATACCGTGTCAGACCGACGACTGCAGGGTGCGGCTAGGCAAGGAAAGGCGGAACGCTGCTTGCTTTGCTCCAGTCTGCACTCGCTAAATTTCTTTCTCTAGCAAAGGCGCAAAGGACGCAAAGAGGTGGACACAGACTAGGCTATGCGGGCCGAATTAATCCGCTTGCAGGGTGCGGCCCTTGTGGCCGTCCGACATAAAAACAATATACCGTGTCAAACCGACGACTGCAGGGTGCGGCTAGTAGGGTTAGGGGCCGTCCGACATAAAAACAATATACCATGTCAGACCGACGACCGCAGGGTGCGGCTAGTAGGGTTAGGGGCCGTCCGACATAATTTCAATAGGCCGATGTTTACGGACGGCCACAAGGGCCGCACCCTGCAGCCGTGAGACACCTAGGCAAGCAAAGGCGGAACGCCGCTTGCTTTGCTCGTCGCTTAAATTTCTTTTAATTCACACTATTAAGTAACTCCAGAAACTTGAATTAAATAAGAATAACATCAAGGTGCATTAACGTAAAAAAGGAGAAAAATGAATAAATACTGGAATAAAATGAAAGAAACATCTATCGTTATGCCAAAATAATATTGTATCTTTGCACCCAATTCAAAATAAAAGCATTTGCAAATACATTATCGCATTATGAGAAAAATCCTCCTTACCCTGCTCCTCACAGTCGCCATGACAGCGGGAGCAGTGCCTGCCCTCCGCGTATGGAGAACGATAACCCAGCCGGACGGGACACAGATGAAGGTGATGCTCGTGGGAGACGAGCACTTCCATTATTATATCGACGAGAACAAGAACGCCTATACTCTTGACTCTGCCGGCTATCTTAGAGACCTGCAGAAATCGAAAATAGAGGAACGGCAGCACGCAGCCGTAATGAGGGCCAAGGCCATGGCACCACGGCGCCAGCAGCAGTTCAATCCTCTTTCCGGAAAGAGAAAGACACTAGTCATTCTGGTGAACTTCAAAGACAAGACTTTCGACAACACCCTGAACAATGGCAATCCCAAGGCCACATTCAATGCCATCTGCAACCAGGAGGACTACACCAACGAATGGGGAGCCATAGGTAGCGTGCACAAGTACTTCCTGGACCAGAGCTACAATAAGTTTGACATCAACTTCGATGTCGTAGGACCCGTTACCGTAAGCCGGAACTACTCCTACTACGGAGCCGATGGCAGCAATGGTGATATTGACCTGAAGGCCGGCGATATGGTAAGGGAGGCTGTAAAGCTCGTGAAAGACTCTGTGAACTTCAAGGACTACGACTGGGACGGCGACGGCAAGGCCGAGCAGGTTATATGCATATACGCCGGAGAAGGCCAGGCCACGGGAGACGACGCCAACACCATCTGGCCTCATCAGTACTACCTCTCAGAGACAAGCGGTGGTGCTGTCAAGCTGCAGGGAATCTACATCAACAACTACCTCGTACTCAACGAACTCGTAAATATCGAAACACAAAGTTACACCGGAGGAGGCATTCCAAGGATCTATCATGAAACGCGTCTCGGAGGTATGGGAACCCTCTGCCATGAGTTCTCGCACAGCCTCGGGCTGATGGACCATTACGATACCAGAAAGAATGGCGGCAACTATGGCATGGGCTCATGGGACCTCATGGACTACGGCAGCTATGGCGGACCGCGCGACAACGGATGGGTGCCCACGGCAATGACCGCCTACGAGCGCATGTTCCTGGGATGGCTCACACCAACGGAGCTCTACGACCACCGCGATTCCGTAAAGAACATGCCGTACCTGCAGGACTCGTCGTCAGCATACATTATATATAATAAGAACCACACCGACGAGTACTTCATGCTTGAGAACAAGGGGCATGAGCGCTGGGACAGCTATCTGCCCGATGAGGGACTGCTGGTAACACATGTCGACTATAACAAGAGCGCATGGACATACAACACTGTCAACGCGGGAAACCCACAGCTGATGACCGTGGTGCCTGCCGACAACGACTATACCAGGAGCAGGTCCACCGACAGCGACGGACAGCTCGGAATGACATTCCCGTACGGTTCCCAGAACTATTTGGATTCCACTTACTTCGCGCTTAACAACCGGGCTGAGGACGGTACGAAAAATCTCTACTGCAAGGTACAAGGCATAACGGTCAACGACGACGGAACCATCAACTTCGGCTTTGTTCCTGACCCGAGATATGAGGTGGCAACGGGACTGAACCGCGTGAGCGTTTCCGGTGCAGCCGCAGAAGGCAAGGTTTCTCAGACCTATAACCTTTCGGGACAGCGCGTAGACAGCAGCTATCACGGCATAGTAATCAAAGACGGCAAGAAATACTATCAGAAGTAACTGGTTCTGAATAAAACAGCCTGAAGGAAAATTAGGTAATATAGGCTGCCGCATATCCAATGTAGGGGAGGGCTTTATGCCCTTCCTAAAACAATGCCCCAACCTCTGAAAAATATCAAGAATTAGAGAATTAAAGAATTTTTTCTGCGTTTGTATGCTTTACTAAATATGTCGAACATTGTTTTAGGAAGGGTATAAAGCCCTCCCCTACACTGGCGGGAAAATCAGGTGATATAGGCTGCTGAATACCCAGTGCAGGGAAGGGCTTTATGCCCTTCCTAAAACAATGCCCCAACCGCTGAAAAAAGCCGGACAAACAATGCAGTTCGGTATTTGCGAAATCTGCGTGAGATTTTTTTTTCACGCTGATTACGCAGATAAATAATATCCAATCCTAAATAGATATAATTTAAAAAATCTGCGGGATCTGCGAAATCTGCGGGAGGTTATCCAATCTATTGGATGGATATATATTTAAAAATCTGCGGGATCTACCGACTTCGCCTTTAGGAAGGGCATAAAGCCCTCCCCTACACTGGCGGGAAAATCAGGTGATATTGGGTGCCGCATACACAGTGCAGGGAAGGGCTTTATGCCCTTCCTAAAACAATGCCCCAACCTCTGAAAATATCAAGAATTAGAGAATTAAAGAATTTTTTCTGCGTTTGTATGCTTTACTAAATATGTCGAACATTGTTTTAGGAAGGGCATAAAGCCCTCCCCTACACTGGCGGGGAAATCAGGTGATATATGGTTCCGCATATCCAATGTAGGGGAGGGCTTTATGCCCTTCCACAAAAAATGACCCAACCGATGAAAAAATGACCCAACCGTTTTAACAAATAGGTCGAACATTGTTTTAGGAAGGGCATAAAGCCCTTCCCTGCACTGGCGGGAAAATCAGGTGATATAGGGTTCCGCATACCCAGTGCAGGGAAGGGCTTATTACTCTTGCCGTTTATTCGAACGGGTTCTCGGTAGGATAAGGCAGTGACTTCGGACGGTTGTACTGTATGTCCTTGATGCCGAGATAGCGGAAGACCTCAAAGAGGGTCTTGCCGACATGCGCGAAGGCCACCGCACCATGGTGAGGATAGTGCTTCTCGATGAGCACATGGCGGTAGAAACGCCCCATCTCCGGAATACCGAAGATACCTATGCCGCCGAAGGAGCGTGTCGGTACGTCGAGCACCTCACCCTGAGCGATATATGAGCGGAGCTCACCCTCGCTGTCGCACTGCAGACGGTAGAAGGTGATAGGACTTGCCGCGATGTCGCCTTCCAGCGTGCCGCGTGTGAAGTCCGGGTCGCCGGTCTCGAGGAGACGGTGCTGGATGAGCTGATATTTGATGGCACGGTTAGCACACATCTTGCAGCTTGGCGTGTTTCCGCAGTGGAAGCCCATGAAGGTGTCGGTGATGTCGTATTTGTTGCCGTACTTCTTGACGATATCCTCGTCATAGATATACTGTGGTGTGGAGTTGTTGATGTCGAGGAGCGTAACGGTATCGCCGGAAGCGCAGATGCCGATGTACTCCGACAGAGCACCATAGATATCGACCTCACAGCCTACAGGGATGCCACGGCTGCACAGACGGCTGTTGACGTAGCATGGCTCAAAGCCGAACTGACTTGGGAATGCCGGCCAGCACTTGTCGGCGAAGGCCACATACTTACGGCTGCCGAGGTGGTCCTTAGCCCAGTCGAGAAGGGTGAGCTCAAACTGTGCCATCCTTGGCAGAAGGGTCTCATAGTACTTGCCCTCGCCCATCTCCTTGCGCATGTCCTCGCAGACCTCCGCGATACGCGGGTCGTCCTTATGCTCACGGTAGCTGACGAGCAGGTCGAGCTCGGAGTTCTCCTCCACCTCTACACCCAGCTCATACAGTCCCTTGATAGGAGCGTTGCAGGCGAAGAAGTCCTGTGGACGCGGACCGAAGGTGATAATCTTCAGACCTTTGAGTCCGAGGATGACACGAGCGATAGGCACGAAGTCCTCAATCATCTTCGCGATGTCATTGGCACGGCCGACAGGGTACTTTGGGATATAGCCTTTCAGATGGCGCATGCCGAGGTTATATGAGCAGTTCAGCATACCGCAGTAAGCATCACCACGTCCGTTTATCATATCACCATCGCCCTCAGCGGCAGCGACGAACATGCAAGGGCCGTCGAACTTCTCCGCGATGAGAGTCTCCGGGGTCTCCGGGCCGAAGTTGCCGAGGAAGACGACGAGTGCGTTGCAGCCTGCAGCCTTGACCTCGTCGACAGCCTTGAGCATGTCGGCGTCGTTCTCAACGGTTGTCTTGCAGTCGAAAATCTCGCCTTTATATTCCTTTACGATGTTCTCACGGCGCTGCGTGGAGAGCTGAATAGGGAAACAGTCGCGGCTCACGGCAATAATGCCGAGCTTGACCTCTGGAATGTTGGAGCTTTTAATGTTCATAAGATTTTTGTATTAATTTGTTTTAAGTTACGTTATTTGTCGTAGTTGTCTCTCACAGAAGGTAGATAGACACTGACGGTCATCACTTCTTCCATACTTTATACTCGCAAAGGTAGCGAATATTTCGGAAAGCGCAAAGCAATGGTATTTAATATTTCCTAAATTTAGGATTTAGAGATAAATAGAAACGGGAATGGAACATAACTTAGTGCCTCGGAGATTCTGTGAGGTATCCATTCAGCGCGTGGTGTCTGACACGGATATTTTATTTAGCGTTTGGAGTCTGACCGTACCCTGCAAGCGGATTACATTCGCTTGTACTTCCTCTCCGAGGCTGTGACCACCTCTATCTTCAGCGGAGTCCCGCCAGTAGGGGTGGGCTTTATGCCCTCCCTAAAACAATGTTCGACATATTTAGTAGAGCATACAAACGCAGAAAAATTCTTTAATTCTCTAATTCTTGATATTTTTTAGCGGTTGGGGCATTGTTTTAGGAAGGGCATGAAGCCCTCCCCTACATTGGATATGCGGAACCATATATCACCTGATTTTCCCGCCAGTAGGGGTGGGGTTTATCCCCATCCTCCAATGGCAACAGAGACTTACAGCCTCGGAGGCACTGAGTATGTTCTCTAACATCCGCTTATTCTACGGGAGTAACATCCGCTTGCAGGGTGCACCCTGCAAGCGGATAATTCATTTTGAAAGAAATTGCTCATTAACAATTGCTAACTGCTCATTGCTCATTTTTCTACCACAACCTGTCAATGGCACATCAGGCGGAAGGGACAGACGCGGCAGACATTCGGGTCATCGGTGAGCAAGAAAGGCTCACTGGGATTGAAGAGCTCGTCGAGCTTCTCTTTCAGATGGCTCAGGAAGCTGGGGATGAGCGGTGCCATGTCGGTTATCGGCTCCTTGTTCATCGTCAG
Organism: uncultured Prevotella sp.; assembly: GCA_900316565.1. Lineage (GTDB taxonomy): Bacteria > Bacteroidota > Bacteroidia > Bacteroidales > Bacteroidaceae > Prevotella. The sequence continues at coordinate 15,500 of ONDK01000032.1, forward strand.
CGCAGGGTCATAGTCCTTGGCTTTCGTATGCTGGATGAAGAGCAGTGCCGGGCTCACCTTGAGGCCTTTAGGGTTGTGTTCCGGGTCATGGGTCTGCACGATGGCACTGTAGAGCATCGCCTGGAAGATGTAGTCGCTGTGTTTGGAGGTGATGTTTGCCGGGAGGAAGACATCGTCGACGCTCTTGATGTCGCCGGCCTGACGGCTGCCCGTTTTATAGTCGACGACACGCAGCCGCTCCGTGGGCTCTCCGATGTTCACCCTGTCGAGGCGATCCACCCTTCCGCCCACTCTGACCTTCCGGTTCGTTAGCTGTAAGGTCATACTGACGTCGGCCTCATGGGCCACGACCTCAAACTTTCCCAGCCTTTTGTCGAGGTCGCGGAGCATAAAGAGGTAGCGCCGGATGACAGTACGGTTGATGAGCTGCAAGCCGTTGAGTGTGGGTTCCGTCATCGTACCTTCGGGCAGATGGAAGAGCTGTTCGTTGAAAGCGATGTTCAGTATCTCGCCGATCTTCAGCTGCGGCATGGAATACATCAGTTCCGCCGCACGGTGGAAGATGTTTCCGAAGACACGGTTGTCAATCTCGTCCTCATCCTGCTCATTGAGTTCCTTCACACCGGCCACATAACTGTAGAAGAACTGCATCTGGCAGCGCATATAGGTGTTGATGGCCGTCGGCGAGAGAAGACGGATGTTGTTGAGACGCTCCATGACCTCCGGTGTCTTCCAGGCCATCTCCGGCTGGAGGGGCAGCGGTATCTGTCCGGCCTGCAGGGAGTGGCGTCCTATATGTCTGTTCTGCGGCAGTTCCACCATGAGCTGCAGCATAAACCGGCTCATCTCGCCAGGGTTCAGGCCGTCGCTGGAGCTGTTATAGACGATGGTGACGTCGGAGGCACGCTGAAGCATGGCATGGAAATAATAGCTGTAGACGGCAACCTTATTGTCGACGGTGGTCAGCCCGTGGGCCGCCCGCAGGGCATGCGGGATGAAGGAGGTGTCGTCGACCCCTTTGGGCATGTTCCCCTCGTTGCACGAGAGGATGAGGATATGGTCGAAGTCGAGGTTTCGTGTCTCCAGGACTCCCATCACCTGTACGCCCTCCAGCGGCTCGCCGTGGAAAGGCACGGAGGTGGCGCCGACGATCTGCATCATAAGATGCTCGAAGGTGTAGATGTTTATAGTGTCGCCGACAGTCCTGTCCCCGTCATGTGTCTCCGTCAGCGTGGTGTTGAGACTGTTGAGGAGCTTGTACATCCTGAAACAGGACTCGCCGAAGAGCTGTTCTTCGGGGTTGGCGCCGTTGACCGCCACCCGCCTGACAATCCTCATAAGCCATGTCGTCAGTCCGCTGAGGTTATATCCATCAGGGCTCACCTCCTGCCCCACCCCGATATTCTCCCGCGAGAAGAGCTCGGCCAGTCCGTCGTCCTTGGCCAGTGCCGACGGCACGACATAGAACCGGCGGCTGTCGTTGAGCTCATGGAAGAGTTCCGGGGTAAACGGCGACACGAACCGGGCATAGGGATGTCGCAGCACGGCATTGATATAGTGGAGGCGGAAGGCACCGCGCTTCTCGTCCCACCCTTTGAGCTGCAGGTCGAGGAGCTGCGTCACCAGCGACGCCACGGGAGTCTGCTTCAGCGGAAATCCCGTGGTGATGTTCAGCGTGCCTGTCTCCGGCGGAATACAATGTATGACTGTCTGGAGCAGTCCTTCGTCGCACATGACGATTGCCGTGCGGCTTCCGGCCTTGTAGCGGTCGTTCTCCATGAGCCATGTAGAGATATACCTGGCCTGGAGGTTCTCCGTCGGCGAGGCCACGAAGTCTATGGTCTTCGGCTGACTGCCGCCGGCCATGTTGTCATATATATCATCGTCGTCATTGGGCAGTTCGTTGGGAAACTCGTCAAGCCACTTCCTTATATAGTGTCCGGCCTCATTGCCGTTGGCGAGATAGTAGCGGTCGTAGTCCCAGTAGAACGCTGCCATGCCCCTTTTCTTAAGGTCCTTGAACAGACGCTGCTCCACTTTCTGCAGGACGTTGAAACCCACAAAGAGGTATTTGTCATAGACGTAGGGTATCTCCGACGTTGCCATATGGCTCACCACATCACGATAGAGCATACCCTCATAGGCCAGTCCGCGCTCACGGAGACGGTGCCGGAAGTCGTGGTAGACCTCTCCCATCTTCGCCCAGAGGCTCAGGAAGCGTTTCTCCAGCGTGGTCCTGTCGGTAGTGAAGTTGCTGAAGAAGCGCTTTATCAGTCTCTCCTGCTCGGCATCGATATATTCGTAGCTGTCGAGCTCGTGGAGGTCTGAGAGGTTGCGGAATATCTCGTCGGCATCGCCCATATTCTTGTCGAGGTCGTCGAAGTCGGCCAGCAGCAGCTGTCCCCAGGAGAAGAACCTGTCGAGGTCCTCGTCGGAGCCGGTAACCTCGGTGAAGCTCTCATGAAGGATGGCGATGGCCTCTATAGGCTCAGCCACGGTGAGGTCGCTGTGCTGGCGGAAGAGGTCGCTGATGGTTATGTATGCCGGACTCCATACGGGTCCGTCGCTAAGCCGGGCGATGGCCTCGTTGATAAACAGTTTCGCACGTTTGTTTGGGAACACCACAGCGATGTGGCCCATATCAGATTTATATTTATGCAGCATATCGGCTGCCACCGATTCCAGGAAAGTCTTCATCGTATATAAATTCGGATTTCATTGCTTATTATTCATTTACCCCGTTTCGTAAAGGGAACGGGCACCACCTCGTCTCTCATCACGTACCAGATGTATCCTATGACGTTCTCCGCGCCCATCCGCCGGATGATGTCCATATAGCCGCCGACCTGCCGGAAGTAGTCGGCGTCGTTTCTCTGGCCGAACTTGAAGTCGACGACTATCCACTGGTGTCCGTCGGTCATCACCCTGTCGGGGCGGTGCTCTATTTTCGTTTTCGTCTCTTTGTCGTACTCCAGGATGGTACACTCGTTGTAAAGGCGCCAACGGGGTGAGAACCAGTCCCTGACCTGCGGGTTAGCCAGTGCTTTCTCTATGGAGCGGCGGAGGTCATAGGCGTTGAACTCATCGCTGTATATCACACCCTCCTGCTCCAGCTGCCGGAGCTGTGGCTCTATGTCGGCGTCGGTGCGTATATGGGCGAAGATACTGTGCAGCACGTTTCCAAGCTTTATGTACCGGCGGCGGTCCTGCTCCGGCGTGTCGTCGTCGCTGATGAAGTCGCGGCTGTCGTTGCTCTGACGGAAGTGCAGAGGGTTGTCATAGCTCCGAATGGCTATCTTGCGCGGCTCTTCCTTTTTCTCGAAGACGTTGCCGTTGTCCTCCTCCGCCTTCTTGGGCGTTATGTAAAGCTCGCCATAGGTGAAGACCAGCGGCTTGTCAGGGTCATCGGCATTCTCTATCTTAGCACCCAGCTGCTCAGCCACGGTGGGCAGGGAGGCCTCCAGGATCTCACTGCGTCCGCCACCGGTGGCCTTGCTCTTCTTCCCCAGGCGTTTCCCTATCACCACGAGGTTACGGCCTGCACGCGTGAAGGCCACATACAGGAGGTTAAGGTTATCGACGATGTTCTGCAGATGCTCCTCCCTGTAGTCCGGCTCATAGACCGTTCCCTCCATGGCAGTGCGCGAGAAGTCGACGGGAACGACCGGCAGCTCGTCATAGGGTTTGCCCTTGCCGTCGGTCTCGCACCAGATGGTACTCAACTTCTCCATCTGCCAGTCGCAGAAAGGTATTATGACGTTATGGAACTCCAGGCCCTTACTCTTGTGGATGGAGCTCAGCTTTATACCGTTGACCTCATCGCTGGGGATGGTATACTCATGGAGCGTGTCGTCCCACAGCTTCAGGAAGCCGCTGATATCGGCGGTGTTGTCCTGAAGGTAGTCGGCGAGGATGTCCTGGAAGGAACAGAGATAGGCGCTCTGGTCGTCGAGCTTCTGCAGCTGGAACGCTTCTATGAGACTGTCGATGAGGTCTGTCAGCGGCTCTGTCAGCATCTTACTGTCGCATTCGCTGACGAACTTCCCCGGCAGCTGCTCGTTCATCTCCTCGTCGCTCATTATCAGTTCTGTCGAAGGGTGGTGGTCCTTGAGGATGTACTGATGGTAGTTTTTCACGAGCTGTGCCTTCGACACGGCGTCGTCGGGGTGCGTGAGAAGCCGCATGGCAGTTATAATCATGTTGACGGCGAGGGAGCTGTCGAGGCGGAAAGCCTCATCTGAGACCAGTCTGACATCCTTCAGCCGTTCATCATTGGCGAAGGCGTCGGCGATGTCGGGGATGTCCTTATTGGCACGGACGAGGACAGCTATCTTCGACGGTTCCTCACCATGGGCAAGGATATCCGCTACGGCGTCGATGGTCTTCTCCAGGACGGTGGCCCTATAGTCCTCGGAGGGCAGCAGCTCTATCCTGACACTGCCGTTGTCGCCCTTCTTCACCACCTTCTGCGCCACATCGGCATAGGCCGAGAGCAGCTGGCTGGCATCGTCATCGGTGAGTCCGTCGGCAACGAGGCGTCCTCCCTCACGGCGTGCCGCCTCCGTGAAGAAGGCGTTATTGAAGTCGATGATATGTCTCTCTGAGCGGAAGTTACGGTCCAGGGAGAGCGTCCTCACCTGGTAGTCGGCAAATCCGTTGTTGCGGTTCGTAATCGCTGCGGCGTTGGGGTCATCGGCATTGGCGAAGCGGTTGATGAGTTTCCAGTCGCCGTTACGCCAGCGGTAGATGCTCTGCTTGACATCACCGACGATGAGGGAGTGGCTGTCGCGCTGGCTGAGGCAGTCGTTGAGGAGCACCTTGAAGTTGTCCCACTGCACGGTACTCGTATCCTGGAACTCGTCGATCATGATATCGCGCAGGCGCGAGCCTATCTTCTCGAAGATGAACGGTGCGTCCTGGTCCTCGATGAGTCCGTTGAGCAGCATCTGCGTCTCGCTCAGCGGGAAGCGGCCCGCATCGTGGTTGAGGCCGTCGACGGTCTCGCCGATGGCACGGAGCAGGCGCAGCTGTGAGAGATGACGCAGCGTCAGACGCGCGCTCTGATAGCTCTTCCATTCCCTCATCCGTGTGTCGTCCATGCACCGGAGGTCAGCGCAGAGCCGTTCCTTGGCCAGGGCTACGAGGTCCTGGGCGTAGGGCGTGCCCTTCTTTGCCCAGCTCTCCGGGTTGTCGAAGGCCTTCTGCAACCGGCTGCCGGCAGGCTCACCGTCGAAGGCACCGTCGGCGACCTTACGTATGGACATCAGGATACTTCCGCGGTAGCCGTAGGGGAAGAGGTCGGGGTCGTTGAGGCCGTGGGCGTCAAGGGTGTCGAGGATGCGCTGCGCGGCGGCGGTGATGGCTTTCTGTGCGGCATCACGCTGACGGATGAGGCCTGAGGTGAAAGCTCCGAAGAACTCGCTGTCGTTGAGCTTCCGGTCTAACTCGTCGCGGTATTTCTTGTAGAAGTCGCGGAAGATATTGTTTCCGAAGTCCTTTATCTGCCCTATGACGTTCCAACTCTTGTTATCGTCGATATTGGTATCGATATATTCGCTAATCCACTTCAGCTCCTTACTTTTGGGGTTCAGGCCCTGTATCATCTCGTCGACGGCCTGTTCCTCCACGTCCTTATCGTTGAGGCTGATACGAAGGCTGTTGGAGAGGTCGAGCTCATGGGCCAGGTTCCTGAGGACACGCTGGAAGAACGCGTCGATGGTCTGGACATGGAATTCATTGTAATGGTGCATGAGCAGGTGAAGGGCCTCCGCGGCCCGTTCCCTTATGAGCCGGTCATCGGTGAGACCGGTCTTTTCCTTTACGGCATCAAGGTACGACTGTGAGTCGGGACAGCTGTTGGCGATGCCGTAGAGCTGCGAGAGGATACGCATCTTCATCTCCGCCGTGGCCTTATTGGTAAAGGTTACGGCGAGTATCTCGCGGAAAGCGTCGGGCTTCTTCACCAGCAGACTGATATATTCCACGGCAAGGGTGAAGGTCTTTCCGGAGCCTGCCGACGCCTTATAGACGGTCAGCGGCCTGACCGGTGAGGATGCGCCGCAGGTGGCCTGGGTGCCATCCGAAGAGGATGTGTCGTTGATTGCGTTGAAGTTTTCTGTCATGTCCGTCAGGTTATCGTTAACTATAGTGATAACGCCATAAATACGGATTTATTGCATTAGCAACGCTGACAGCCGCAGAAAGGCGCCATGGCAGTCTCATGCCCGTGGCTAATGGGGGTGCCATTACGGTCTGTTCCGCCGCCGCAAAATATCAAAAATATTTACAGCAAGACAGGTGTTGTACACTTGCAGTGTAAGTGTACGGAAAATACATCGTAAAAGTGCCACATTTACAAAAAAGTATACGGAAAATACAACGCAAGTGTACGTTAGTTGCAAACAGTTGGGCTACAGTTTGTTACAAAGTAAATCTTGGAAATCTCTATTTTGAATTTTATTTACACTTGTATCTTGTACCAAGTCATTGCGTAACCAATCAGAACCACATACTATTCTGACAATATCAAGGATAAATCTCGTTATTCGTCATTGCGTAACCAATCAGAACCACATACTCGATACAGAAGAGAATAGAAAAGAGAAAAGAACCCTCACAGCCTCGGAGGCTGAATATCAGTAACCCCAGACTAAGCGAGCAGAGCGAGCGCAGTCTGGGGATATACGACAGCATGTCCGCAATCAGTGCCTCGAAGAGGTACACTCTCAGTAACCCCAGACTAAGCGAGCAGAGCGAGCGCAGTCTGGGGTAAGAAAGCGAGGAGAACCCACTCAGTGCCTCGAAGAGGTACAGACACGTAGTGTGATAATAACAATGATCGCTTACTTATATCTAATCGCCTCTATCGTTACAAATGACTCACACTGCGTGTATGTACCTCTCCGAGGCACTGAGTGATTTCTCTGCTATCGTCACACCCCAGGCTGCACTCGCTTCGCTCGCTTAGCCTGGGGTTACTGAGAGTGTGCCTCTCCGAGGCACGATTTTTAGAAACCGCAAAAGCCCACACCTCTCCGAGGCACGATTTTTAGAAACCGCAAAGCCCCCACCTCTCCGCCTTGCGTGGAAAGATGGGGGCTTCAATATTCTGTTTATGATATGATTAGAGGATAGTCTTTACAGCCTCAAGCATACCCTTCTCCTGGATGAGGTCGAGGTCCTTCTTCACGAGAGCGGTGAGGCCCGGTATCTCGTTGAGGTTCTGCTTGCTCTCCTTCCAGATGACGTCGGTAGCGGCAAGGACACCCTCAGCAACCTTCTGTGTGTCGCCGGTAGCCCAGAGCTCCTTCAGCAGGTCCATAATCTTCTGGTCGTCGTTAGGAACGATAGCGGTGCCGTCGGCGCGTGTGCCACCCTTGTAGTATGTGATGATAGCGGCAAGGCCGAAGACCAGTCCCTGTGGGAGCTCACCCTTGCGCTCGAGGTAAATCTTCACGCCTGGCAGGTCGCGTGTCTCGTACTTCGGGAAGCTGTTGAGCATGATGCTCGTTACCTGATGGTCAACGAACGGGTTCTCAAAGCGCTCCAGCACATCGCTGGCAAACTTCTGCAGCTCATCCATCGGCAGGTCGAGGGTCTGCATGAGCTCATCGAACTGTACCTTATGGATGTACTTACCCACAACAGGATGCTCGCAGGCGTCGCGTACAATGTTGATGCCACTGAGGAACGCTACCGGTGAGAGAACAGTGTGAGGACCGTTGAGCAGGGTGACCTTACGAGCGTGGTAGGGCTTCTCGTTGTCGGTGATGAGGACGTGCAGTCCGGCCTTGTCGGCAGGGAACTCCTCCTTCATCTGCTCCACAGTCATGTTTTCGGCCTTCTCGATAACCCAGAGGTGGAAGCTCTCAGCCTTTACCACGAGGTTGTCCTTATAGCCTATCTTCTCCTGTATCTCCTTGATGGTGTCGCGTGGGAAGCCCGGAACGATACGGTCTACGAGTGTAGCGCAGACGAAGCAGTTGTCGGTGAACCACTTCTTGAAGCCCTCATAGTCGGCGCCGAGGTCTTCCTTCCAGAGCTCTATATACTGGTAGATGCACTCCTTGAGATGATGACCGTTGAGGAAGATGAGCTCACATGGCATGATGATCATTCCCTTCGTCGGGTCGCCACCGAAGAACTTATAGCGGTGGAAGAGCAGCTGTACGAGCTTGCCGGGATAAGAAGCGGCAGGAGCATCGCTGAACTTGCAGGTATCGTCGAAGTTGATGCCGGCCTCGGTGGTGTTGGAGATGATGAAACGCATCTCTGGCTGCTCGGCCAGTGCCATGAAAGCCTGGTTCTGAGTGTAAGGGTTCAGTGCACGGCTGATGACGTCGATACGTGTCAGCGTGTTGACAGGCTGGCCATTCTCCTTGCCCTGGAGGTTCACGTGATAGAGGCAGTCCTGACCGTTGAGCCAGTCGACCATGCCGCGGTTGATAGGCTGGACGACGACAACGCTGGAGTTGAAGTTGGTCTTCTGGTCCATGTTGTAGATAATCCAGTCAACGAATGCACGGAGGAAATTACCCTCACCAAACTGAATGATTCTTTCTGGCATGACGCTCTTCGGAGCGGTGCGCTTGTTCAAAGATTGTAATTGTGACATAACTTTGTTAGCAATAGTTTTTTTGTTTGTTTTCCTAATGCAAAGTTAGGCATTTTATTCATACGATAATCATTTTTCCCAATTAAAAAAACGTAAACGTTTGTGCTCACCACACTTCCTCACCCACCATAATTCGGAAGAATATATGAAAACATTTGGCGGTATCGGCTTTTTACCGTACCTTTACACTCGGAATAAAACTTATTACTGACAATAGACATGGACTGGAAGAAACTGCAAAACGGTTCCGACATTCGCGGCGTGGCACTCGAAGGCGTGCCAGGCGAAGACGTGAACATCACACCCGAAGTATCATCAACCATCGCCAAGGCTTTCATCACCTGGCTTAAGGGCAAGACAAAATCGACAGACATCACATTGGCCATCGGCACGGACTCCAGGCTCTCAGGACCCGCGCTGAAAGATGCTTTCATCGACGGTGCCGTGGAGGCCGGCGCAACGATCTACGACTGTGGACTGGCATCGACACCGGCAATGTTCATGACCACCGTGGATGATGACAAGCCCGTGGCGGGCGGCGTGATGATTACCGCCAGCCACCTGCCCTTCAACCGCAACGGCATAAAGTTCTTCACCAAGGACGGTGGACTGGAGAAGGCCGACATCGCCGACATCCTCGACATCGCCAGCCGTGGCGAGCTGCCGAAGAAGACGGACGGAGGGAGATGCATAGAACGTGATTTCATGAGCAGCTATAAGGCCCATCTCACCGATTATATACGCGCGGAAGTCAACGCCGACGACTATGCCCATCCTCTTCAAGGGCTCCACATCATCGTGGATGCGGGCAACGGCAACGGCGGTTTCTTCGTCGACGTCCTCGAGGACCTTGGCGCCGACACCACGGGAAGCCAGTACACCGAGCCCGACGGCCACTTCCCTAACCACATACCGAACCCGGAGGACAAGAAGGCCATGGCGTCGATATGCCAGGCAGTGGTCAGAAGCGGTGCCGACCTCGGCGTGATCTTCGACACTGACGTGGACCGCTCAGCCATCGTGGACCGCCACGGCGACCCCATAAACCGCAACTCGCTCATCGCCCTCATCGCCGCCGTAATCCTTAAGGAACATCCGGGCAGCACAGTGGTCACCGACAGCGTAACCTCCGACGGACTGGGAGAGTTCATCGGCGCGCTGGGTGGCAAGCACCACCGCTTCAAGCGAGGATACAAGAACGTCATCGACGAGGGCATACGCCTCAACAAATCCGGTGAGGAGTGCTGGCTGGCCATAGAGACATCGGGACACTGCGCCCTCAGGGAGAACTACTTCCTCGACGACGGTGCATACCTCGTGGCAAAACTTATCGTCCAGGCAGCGCGCCTGAGGAAGGACGGCAAGGAGCTGCAGGACCTCATCGCCACTCTCCGCCAGCCTGCCGAGAGCACGGAGATACGCTTCAAGGTCTCTGCCGACGATGTACAGGGCTATGGCCAGAGTGTCCTCGACAAGGTCCAGGAGGCCGTCGCTGCCGTCAGCGGATGGGAGGTCGTCAGCCCTAACTACGAGGGTGTGCGCGTGAGCTGCAAGAACAGTGATGAGCGTGGCTGGTTCCTGCTGCGCAAGAGTCTCCACGACCCGGTGCTGCCGCTGAACATCGAGTCAGACGTCAAGGGTGGTGTAGAGACCATCCGCCAGAAGCTCTTCGAAATAATCAAGCCGTTCGACAAGCTGACGGTGATGTAACGAACCAACAAAAAATAAAAGTCCACTTTAAAAGCACATTGCTCTTAAAGTGGACTTTTTTATTTCAACAAGTGAAGGGGAGGGGATTATCCCCATAGGACCTTTCCTAAACGCCCCCTCTAATTCCCCTAATAGGGGAGAATAAGATTACCTTTAAATTCTTGGAGGATGGGGATAAACCCCACCCCTACTGGGTTCCACAGCACTTTTTAAAATAATGCTATACTATTGCTACTCCCTAACCAAACTGTCGGCTGCAGGGTGCGGCTAGGTAGGGTTAGGGTCCGACCGCTATAATTTCGACCTTACACTTCGGGCATATTATCCGCTTGCAGGGTGCGGCCCTTGTGGCCGTCCGCTAACTAATTCTAATCTACGTTTACCAAAAACTTAATTTATAGCGGACGGCCACAAGGGCCGCACCCTGCAAGCGGACGTTACTGCCGAAGAATATTAAAGTACATACTCAGTGCCTCGGAGAGGCACACTATCAGTAACCCCAGGCTAAACGAGCGGAGCGAGTGCAGCCTGGGGATGTGACAACAGCTGGATAATAACTCAGTGCCTCGAAGAGGTACAGACACGCAGTGTGAATCATGTGCAACTAGATACAATAAGTATACATTGGTATGTTCACACTACGTGTCTGTACTTCTTCGAGGCACCGAGTGGGTTCTCCTCGCTTTCTTACCCCAGACTGCACTCGCTTCGCTCGCTTAGTCTGGGGTTACTGAGAAGTCAGCCTCCCCGAGGCTGTAAATCACTGTTACGCGTGGAGGATGGGGATAAGCCGAGGCTGCTGCCAAAGATTTTTTTACAAAAACTGTAAGCAAACATTTGTTTTGCCCCCCAAAAATAGGGGTAAAATATAGAAAAATCGGCCCTTATCCGTATCAACGACGATCTTAAGTTACATATTGTAAGGTTTTTACTACTACCCCCTGTTTTTGTGGGGGGGGGTAGTTTGGCAGCAACCTCGATAAACCACACCCCTACATTGGAACCAGCCATTAGAATGAGAGGGTGGCCTTACTTCATGCCGAGGATACGAAGCCGGTAGTCCTTCGGCGTCATGCCAAGATGCTCACGCACGTAATGGCTGAAATAGGAACGGGTGGTGAAGTTCATAAGGTCCGAGATGGAGTTTATCGGCATAGTGGGGTTATGCAGCAGCCGTGCTATCTCGTCGGTGGTGAACTTGTTAATCCAATAACTTGCGCCGTGTCCGCTGGCATTTATGCATACCTCGGAGAGATATTTCGGTGTAATCTTCATCTTCGCGGCATACCACCGCACCTCGCGCTCAGACTTGAAGGTCCCCTTCTCAAGCATGGAGATGAAAGCCTTGAAGAGCTGGCTGCCCCTATTGCCGTTGGTCTGCTTGAACATTCCCTTTCTATGTGCCCTGACATTGAAGATATCCATGAAGAGAGTCTCCACACAGCGAAGGAGTATCTCGCGGTAGTAGACATGGTCTGTCTGCCGGAGCCGTTCCTTCGTGGCTTCACAGACGGCGATACACAGATTGAATTCTTCCTCGTTCATCTCCACTATAGGGTCGTCCATGAGCGTGAGCATGCCCAGGGTCTGGTAGTTCTTGTCGGGAGACTCCAACGAAAGGTATTTCTGTGAGATGAACATACCGTGCTCCACAAAGTCGTCACTGATGCTTATCCAGCTGAAGGAATGGTTGTTGAGCAGTACCACGCAGTCATTGGGCCGTATATCGAACGTTTTCTCGCCGATACGTGCCACAGCGCGCCCCGATACGCAGAACATATGTATGCAGTAGTCGCGGTACTTATGCAAGGGAACATCGTCAACGGAACTGGAGAAATAAAAATATTTTGATAAGTCCTTGCGGTTCTCTTCCCCAATATGTTCGTCGCTCCTCTTTTCATTATCATCTGTTGTGCTTGTGTCTAGAGGAGCTATATTTGTCTTTTCATCAATGTAGCTTTCGCTCATAGCAGGGTAATCATTTTTATAGAATTTAAACGCAAAAATACTCAAAAAAGATAATATGTTAGAAATAAATGGTATTAAAATTAGTAAAAGAAATTACATCGTTCCGTTAAATTCAGCATAAATTACAAATATTTCTTTTTAACATAACGCAAAAAGAAACACAAGACGGTGATATGTACAAAATGCCATTTTAAGCTATAAGGTGTAAAGAAGAAAGGGAATGACATCCGGACAGTATCCGGAGACCATTCCCTTCCTTGTGTATTGTAAGCGAAAATCGAACCGCCTTAGTCCTATTTCTGCAGTCTCATGCCCACTTCCATGCCATCGTAGCCGCCAAGGAGCGAGCCGAGTGCGCTGACGGTGCTGTTGCCCGTGAGTTTGCCTATGGTACCGGCATATTTCAGGAGTTTGCCGGCTTCCATGACGATGAGCAGGCTGTTGCCGTCGAGCTGTGTGGTACCAACGAGCTGCTTCAGTCCGCTGGCATAGGTCAGGACAACGTTCTTGCCGCTGGTGGTGTAGGTGCCGGTGAACTTCTGCGTGCCGATGGTCTGAGTGAAGTTGCCGTCCTTGTCGAAGGTCATCTTCATCTTGCCCTTCTTGATGCCGAACTTAGCCAGCTGGCTCTGTAGTTTCTTCTCGATGGCTGCGCCTGCCACCTTTCCGCCGAGGTTCTTAAGGGCGTTGTTAGACTCGAAGACCACAGCAGGCTCTGTGTACTCCCATGTGCCGACGAGCTTGTCGGCGGTGGCTACCTTACTGTTGTCGAAGATGGTGGTGAGGGCCGACAGCAGTCCGCTGCCGTTGGAGCTGCCCGTAGCGGCACCGAGGACACCGCTCAGGACAGAGCCGAGGGTGGAACCGCCGTTATTCTCATTGTCTGTCGTGGTGGCCTTGGAAGTTGTTGTCGTCGTGGTCTTTGCCGTAGTTGTCTTCTTTGCGGTGGTCTTCTTCGCCGTCGTTTTCTTTGTCGACTTCTTCTTGGTTGTCTTTTTCTTTGGCGTTGGCATGAGCATGCCGGCCTCTTCGGTCAGATTCTCTGTCTCTGCCGCATTGACAGGCATCACAACGGCACCCGACAGGAGCACTGCCGCAGCCGCACACATAATGAAATTGGTTTTCATAACTCTTTTAATTACCTTTAAAATTTACACTTTTTTGTCCGGCAAAATTATCAATTATGTTCGAGACAACAAAACAAAAGGAGTCCTTTTCTTTGATATTTCATTATTTTACACTAATTTTGCAGCCCGTAAACATCACAGGGGTACTTGCTAAACCCCCTTTAACAAAACAAGACAATGACACGTACAAGACAACAAGTGAGCGTGCTGTTCATGCTTTTCAGCATTCTCTTCTGCGTTTGCCTCATCACGGCAAACATCCTTGAGACAAAGCAAATATCAGTTTTTGGAATATCGCTGACAGGCGGTCTGCTGGTCTTCCCGATCAGCTATATCATCAACGACTGCGTCTGTGAGGTGTGGGGGTTCAAGAAGGCACGTCTGCTTATCTGGACCGGCTTCGTGATGAATTTCTTCTTCGTGACCATGGGAGCCATCTGCGACGCCATTCCCGGCGCACCCTACTGGCACAATGACGAGGGCTTCCACGCCATTTTCGGACTGGCACCGCGTGTGGCCGTGGCATCGTTCATCGCCTTCATCATCGGCAGCTTCGCCAACGCCTATGTCATGAGTAAGATGAAGATCCATGACGAGGGACGCCATTTCTCCTGGCGCGCCATCCTCAGCACCATAGCCGGTGAGAGCTGCGACTCTATTATCTTCTTCCCGCTCGCCCTCGGTGGCGTAGTGCCCACATCGGAGCTCCCCAAGCTCATGATCTGGCAGGTGGTGCTCAAAACCCTTTACGAGGTGGTGGCGCTGCCCGTTACCATCCGTGTGGTAAAGGCGATGAAGGCACACGAAGGCGAGGACGTCTACGACAACGACGTCAACTACAGTATCTGGAAGATTTTCTCCCTGTAACGAAATTTAAGAACATCAGTTCATCCAGTGGCAGTGGATGGAACAGGATTAAATTTGGTTTTACGGGATAATGATATATTTCCAAGAGCAACAACCTTAAAACATTTATTATGACAGAACGTAAGGACGAGGGCCTTAAAGCTCTCGGAGCAAAGACAAAGTACCGCATGGACTATGCCCCGGAGGTACTGGAGACATTCACGAACAAGCACCAGGACAACGACTATTGGGTGCGCTTCAACTGCCCGGAGTTCACATCGCTGTGCCCTATCACCGGCCAGCCCGACTTCGCCGAGATACGCATCATGTACATCCCCGATGTCAAGATGGTGGAGAGCAAAAGTCTGAAGCTCTATCTCTTCAGCTTCCGCAACCACGGCGACTTCCATGAGGACTGCGTGAACATCATCATGAAGGACCTCATCAAGCTCATGGACCCGAAGTATATCGAGGTGACGGGACTGTTCACGCCCCGCGGCGGCATCAGCATATACCCCTATGCCAACTACGGCCGTCCCGGAACGAAATATGAGAAGCTCGCCGAGCAGCGCTTTGCCACACATCAATAACAATACGGAGGAACATGGAAAAGAAAACATCACTCATCATTCTGTCCGGAGGCATGGACAGCGTAACGCTTCTCTATGACCGCAAGGACGAGATAGCCCTTGCCGTCACCTTCGACTATGGCTCCAACCACAGCAAGCGCGAGACGGAATGTGCCGTCTACCACTGTAAGAAGCTGGGCATCGAGCACATCACCATACCCCTTGCCTTCATGCACCAGTATTTCAAATCGTCGCTTCTCGAAGGTGCCGACGCCATACCGGAAGGCAACTACGACGAAGAGAACATGAAGTCAACGGTGGTACCGTTCCGCAACGGCATCATGCTGGCCATAGGATGCGGCCTCGCCGAGAGCCGCGGTCTGAGCCGTGTACTCATCGCCAACCACTTCGGCGACCACTCCATCTACCCCGACTGCCGCGAGGATTTCATCCGGCCTATGTCGGAGGCCATGAAGCACGGCACCTACGCCGGCGTGGAGATAGAGGCGCCATACACAAAGATTACGAAAGCCGACATCTGCCGTATCGGCACTGGTCTTGGCATCGACTACTCCAAGACCTACTCCTGCTATAAAGGCGGTGAGAAGCACTGCGGAAAATGCGGCACCTGCCGCGAGCGCAAGGAGGCCTTCGAGCTCGCCGGTGTCCCCGACCCGACGGTATACGAAGAGTAAGGGCAAGGGCCATAGGCAGCTATAGAAACTATAGAAGCTATAGAAACTATAGAGACTATAGAAGCTATAGAAGCTATAGAAGCTATAGAAACTATAGAAGCTATAGAGACTATAGAGACTATAGCTACCTATAGCCCTAAAAACAAAAAGGTAAAAAGAAAGGCTCCGGGAACCCGGAACCTTCCTTCTTACCTTTTTTGGTTGTTGGTTTGCGTAAGCCTTATGCCTCAGCAGGAGCCTCCTCCTGAGCCTCACCCTCTGCAGGTGCGGCAGCCTCAGCGGCCTTAGCAGCCTCTTCCTCGGCCTTTGCCTGAGCCTCAGCAGCCTTCTTGTCAGCGACCTTCTTAGCGATAGCCTCGTTGGTCTTCTTCTCCTGCTCAAGGTTCTTCTCAGCGGCAGCCTTCTTGTCGTCAGCGTTCTTCTGAGCGACAGCCTGGAGCTTCTGCTCCTTCTGCTGCTTCCAAGCCTCGAACTTCTGCTGTGCTGCAGCCTCATCGAAAGCGCCCTTCTTGACGCCTCCACGGAGGTGCTTCATCATGTAAACGCCCTCACCCTTAAGGATGTTGCGTACGGTGTCGGTAGGCTGTGCACCTGTCTCCACCCAATACAGGGCGCGATCAAAATTCAAACTTACTGTGGCTGGATTGGTGTTTGGATTATAAACTCCAAGCTTCTCAGTAAATTTACCATCACGTGGTGCTCTTGAGTCGGCGATGACGATACGGTATACTGCGTATCCCTTGCGTCCGCCGCGCTGTAATCTGATTTTTGTTGCCATAAATGTTTAAAATAACGTTTGTTTGGTTTGAATTCTATGCTGCCATCTCGTGACAGCGGCTGCAAAGGTACTGACTTTTAACTGATTGTGCAAGATTTTACTGATTTATTTTTTTCTTCCCGGCAAAAGGTCCGTTCTCAACTCTTTTCTTGCACGGATAAACAAAAATAACTATCTTTGCAAGCGGTTATGAAACATAAGATTGGACTTTTGCCACTCATCATCCTCGCCATCATCCTCGGCGTGGTGGCCGGAAACTTCTTTCAGGAAGGACTCGTACGCGTCTTCGTTACCTTCAACGCCATCTTCGGGCAGTTTCTCGGCTTCATGGTTCCACTGATTATCGTGGGACTGGTAACGCCTGCCATCGCCAATATCGGTGAGGGCGCGGGACGTATGCTCATCGCCACCGTCGTCCTGGCATACGCCGACACCGTCATCGCAGGTCTCATCGGCTACGGCACCGGCACTATCTTCTTCCCGTCCATGGTGGAGAGTGCACAGGGCTTCGCTCCGGAGAAGGCCGTGGAGCTGGCCACCTACTTCGACATCAAGATACCGCCACTGCTCGACGTGATGAGTGCCCTTGTCTTGTCGTTCGTCATGGGACTCGGCATCATCTACACCCATGCCGGGAACCTGCAGAACATCTTCAACGAGTTTCAGGACATCGTCGGCATGGTCATCGCAAAGGTCATCATACCATTGCTGCCAATCTATATCTTCGGCATCTTCACCAATATGACATTCACCGGACAGGCATACCGCATACTGGCTGTATTCGCGCAGATAATCCTCGTCATCGTGGTGCTGCACATCTTCATCCTCATCTATGAGTTCGTCGTCGCCGGTGGTCTGACGCACCGCAATCCCTTCCGCCTTCTGTGGAGGATGCTCCCCGCCTACCTCACCGCTCTGGGCACCTCATCGTCGGCAGCCACCATTCCCGTTACGCTCCGACAGACCATCCGCAACGGGGTCGGCGAGCATATAGCCGGATTCACCATTCCTCTCTGTGCCACCATACACATGCCAGGGTCTATGATGAAGATAACATGCTGCGCGCTGACCGTCTGCCTTATCAACGGCATGCCCCACGACTTCCCGCTCTTCCTGAACTTCATGCTCCTGCTGGCAGTGTGCATGGTGGCCGGACCGGGCGTTCCCGGCGGTGCTATCATGGCTGCCTTAGGTCCGTTGGCCTCAGTGCTCGGTTTCAACTCCGACATGCAGGCGCTGATGATAGCCCTTTACATTGCCATGGACTCCTTCGGAACAGCGTGCAACGTCACCGGCGACGGAGCCATCGCCATCATCATCAACCGTATGTTCCATAAAGGCAGGAACATCCCAGTGGAATAGTCAACGACTGTCTGCATCAGATAACGGCAACCAAATAAGAACTACGAAAACTGAATAAGAACAACTTTTTCTGAGCAGGAGCAACGACAATTGAGCTAAAACAACAACTGCTAAAACCAACCCAACAACTACGATGAGACGAAAGAGAAATCATTTTCATAGATATCTGCCCTTGGCCCTGGCGGCAGCCCTGACGCTGCCGGCCGAGGCACAGACCACAGACAGCAAGAGCGCCAAGGCCTCACAGCCGACGTTCACCGAATGGCACGACCTGGAGGTCAACGACGTCAACCGGCTGAAGCCACACACCGACTTCTTCGCTTTTGCACCCGACGATAACACTACCGCCATCAGCACCGGCGACCGCTTCAAGTCGAAGAACTACATCAGCCTCGACGGACAGTGGAAATTCCACTGGGTCAAAGACGCCGACCAGCGTCCCGACGCGTTCTGGAAGGAGGACTACAACGACTCCACATGGGCAACGATGGCCGTGCCCGGTATCTGGGAGGTCAACGGCTACGGCGACCCTGAGTATGTCAACATCGGATTTGCCTGGCGCGGACATTTCAACGAGCAGCCGCCCGCCGTACCGGTGAAGGACAACCACGTGGGCTCTTACCGCCGCGTCATCGATATCCCCGACAGCTGGGACGGCAAGCAGGTCATAGCCCACTTCGGCTCGGTAACGTCGAACATCTACCTGTGGGTCAACGGACATTATGTCGGCTACAGCGAAGACTCGAAGGTCGCAGCGGAATTCGACGTAACGAGATACCTGCACAAGGGACGCAACCTCTTCGCCTTCGAGACGTTCCGCTGGTGCGACGGCTCATGGGACGAGGACCAGGACTTCTGGCGTCTGTCGGGAGTGGCACGTACAAGTTATCTCTATGCCCGCCCACAGCAGAAGCATATCGAGGACATACGCGTCGTCCCCGACCTCACCGACAACTACACCAACGGCAAGCTCCGCGTAACGACAATACTGGAGGGCGACGTGGCGATAGAGATGACGCTCACCGATGAGAAAGGCGACATCGTGGCACAGGGCGGTGGACTACCCAACGCTAGTGGCGTGGTGGAGACGGTCTTCGACGTCCCCGGCGTGAAGAGATGGACGGCGGAGACACCACACCTCTACAACCTCACGGTGCACGTCATAGGCTTCCTCTCCGCCAAGGACCGCGCCCGCGGCTTCTACCGTGTGCCCGTCTATGAGACCGTTCCTCTGAAGGTGGGCTTCCGCAAGGTAGAGATACGAGGCTCGCAGCTCCTCGTCAACGGACAGCCCATACTTATCAAGGGTGCCAACCGACATGAGATGGACCCCGACGGGGCATACAACGTATCGCTGGAGCGTATGGTCCAGGACATAAAAATAATGAAACGACTGAACATCAACGCCGTGCGCACATCCCACTACCCCGATGACCCGCGATGGTACGACCTGTGCGACAAGTACGGACTCTATGTCGTCGCAGAGGCAAACCAAGAAAGCCACGGCTTCGGCTACGGCAACGACGCCGCCTCCGGAAAGCCGCTCTTCGCAAAGCAGATAATGCAGCGCAACCAGCACAACGTCTGCCTGAACTTCAACCACCCCAGCGTCATCGTCTGGAGCCTGGGCAACGAGACAAAATACTCCAAGAATTTCTACGACGCCTACGACTGGATACGCTCTCAGGACCAGAGCCGTCCTATACAATATGAGCAGGCAGGAAAGGACGGAAAGGCCACCGACATCTTCTGTCCGATGTACTACCCCGTCAGCGAATGTGAGAAATACGCCACCGACACGACATCGCATAAGCCGCTGATACAATGCGAGTACAACCATACGATGGGCAACTCCGGCGGCAACCTGAAGGAATACTGGCAGATGATACGGAAATATCCGAAATATCAGGGTGGTTTCGACTGGGATTTCGTCGACCAGGCGCTCCACAAGGATATCCGCCACGATGCGCAGAAAGGCAGTGCCAAGGGCTATCTGACCTACGACAAGGACGTCCTCGCACGTCTCGAGGCCACGGCGGCAAGCCTCAGCCCAGCTACCGACACCATCGCCCATGGCTCCGGCTACGGCCTCGGCGGTGCCACTGAGCTGGTGAAATACTGCTACGGCGGCGACTACAACAGCTACGACCCGTCGGACAACAACTTCAACTGCAACGGCATCATCGGTCCTGACCGTCAACTCAACCCTCACGCCTATGAGCTGGCATACCAGTACCAGAACATCTGGGCCACAAGCGACAACTTCAACGGCACAGAGGCCGACGTCAAGGTCCGCAACGAGTATTTCTTCCGCGACCTCTCCGACTACGACATGTACTGGACGACGGTCCTCGGAGACGGCACAACCGGCTCCAGTGGCGTCATAACCGACCTCAACGTGGCACCGCAGCAGGAGAAATCCTTCCATATCACGTCGAAGGAATGGGGTGAATACCTCAACATCGACTTCAAACAGAAACACGACGAGCCTCTCATGGCAAAGGGACAGACCGTCGCCTACAGCCAGATAGAATGCAACGAGACAGCTATTGTCGACTCAGCATATTTTGTCCAGCAGTACAAGCTGAACATTATAGACAAGAAGAGCGAGCCAGTCATCACAGTGAAATCGAAAGTCAACGGTCAGGACGGATATGCGCTGATATCCTTCAGCCGCACCACGGGCCTTCTCACACAGTACAGGGTCGACGGCCGCGACATGCTGGCTGACGGCGGAACGATACGTCCGAACTTCTGGCGTGCGCCCACCGACAACGACATGGGCGCCAGCATGCAGAAGCTGTTCCGCAAATGGCTCCATCCGGAGATGAAGCTGACGGCACTCTCCTATGAACGCGACAAGATGACGAAGGCGGTAAGCGTAAAGGCGACATACGACATGCCGGAGGTAAATGCACGGCTGACGATGACCTACGACATCCTCGACGACAAGGGTGCCATGACGGTTACGGAGAGCCTCGAGGCCAGCGACACGGCGAAGGTGAGCGACATGTTCCGCTTCGGCGTGGTCATAGAGCTGCCGTACGAGATGGACAAGAGCGAGTTCTTCGGACGTGGACCGATAGAGAACTATGCCGACCGTAAGGACTGCATGCGCAAAGGCTACTACCTCATGACGGCCGACGAGCAGTTCTATCCCTACATACGGCCGCAGGAGACAGGCACGAAGAGTGACGTAAACTGGTGGATGCAGTCGAACGGCAATGGCTACGGCATCATGATAAACAACACCATTTCTGGGGATTTCTACGCCTCAGCGCTGCACTATAACATCGCTGACCTCGACGAAGGCACAGAGAAACACCAGCGCCACAGTTATCAGGTGCCGCGCGCCAAGACGACAAATCTCTTCCTCGACGCCGAGCACTACGGCATCGGCGGCACCGACTCCTGGGGAGCCTGGCCGTTGGAGAAGTACCGCGTCCACTATGGCAGCAAGAGCTTTACCTTCAACATCAATCCTTTGCAGCGGTAAAAAACACAATTTTACATTCAAAATCAAACCATTGCAGTGGTAAAAAACTGAATTTTACATTCAAAATCAATCCATTGCAGCAGTAAAAAACTGAATTTTACATTCAAAATCAATCCATTGCAGCGGTAAAAAACTGAATTTTACATTCAAAATCAAACCATTGCTACGGTAAAAAACTGAATTTTACATTCAAAATCAAACCATTGCAGCGGTAAAAAAACGTAATAACACAAAAAAGGCGTACACCGGCATCGCGACGGGAAACTTATCCCGGACGATGCGGATGTACGCCTTTTTATATATTCAAGTTTCTATAGTTACTTAATAGTATGAATTATAAGAAATATACCCGCAACTTATGCGAATGTAGGGGTGGGGTTATCCCCATCCTCCAAGGGAAAATGGATTGAGGAACCCAATGTAGGGGTGGGGTTATCCCAATCCTCCAAGGGAAAATGGATTGAGGAACCCAATGTAGGGGTGGGGTTATCCCAATCCTCCAAGGGAAAATGGATTGCGGAACCCAATGTAGGGGCGGGGTTATCCCAATCCTCCAAGGGAAAATGGATTGCGGAACCCAATGTAGGGGTGGGGTTTATCCCCATCCTCTAAGCGCAACAGTGACTTACAGCCTCGGAGAGGCTGGCTCTCAATAACCCCAGGCTAAACGAGCGAAGCGAGTGCAGTCTGGGGTAGGTAGATGACAGAACCAGCCCACTCAGTGCCTCGGAGAGGTACAGACACGGAGTGTACACATATCAATTACCGACGACCTAGATCAAATCGTATCTACTGTTACACATGTTTCACACTGCGTGTCTGTACCTCTCCGAGGCACTGAGTTACACTGCGTGTCTGTACCTCTCCGAGGCACTGAGTTATCACCCTGCTATCATCCTACCCCAGACTGCGCTCGCTTAGCTCGCTTAGTCTGGGGTTACTGGAAAGTCAACCTCTCCGAGACTGTAAGGTATCCATTCAGCGCGTGGTGCCTGACGGCTGCAGGGTGCGGCCCTTGTGGCCGTCCGTCGTAAATTCAATATTCATATGTTTGCGGACGGCCACAAGGGCCGCGCCCTGCAGCCGTCGGTCTGACACGGATATTTTATATAGCGTTTGGAGTCTGACCATACCCTGCAAGCGGATTACATTCGCTTGTACTTCCTCT
>ONDK01000011.1 GCA_900316565.1 uncultured Prevotella sp.
GACGAATACAGGAGCGACGCTGTCATTCTTAAATTCTTGATAAAAAGAAAATAGCGAGTGGCATGGTTTCAACTTCATGCGCTGATAGTTACCCCCAGACAAAGCGAGCGGAGCTAGTGCAGTCTGGGGTAAAGCAAGCGACTTTCGCCAAGGGGTGGGGTTTATCCCCATCCTCCAAGGTTTTAAAGGAGATCTTATTCTCTCCCCTTTTAGGGGAGTTAGAGGAGGTCCTACAGGGGCCCTACCTTGGAGGATGGGGATAAACCCCACCCCTACTTGGGTTCCGAGCACCGCTTTTAAAACCGGAAACAAACGCCCATAACCTAAATCACTGCTCACTACTCATTGCTCACTGTTCATTGCTCATTGCTAATGTTCTTCAAACTATCCGTTTGCGGAAGTGGAACGGCTTGTGTGGTTACAGCTCTTCGATGATTTCGCTCAGTGCTTTACGCTTCTTTTCTGTGTGGGGGCAGTCTTCGGCGATATGTCCGAGCGGAATGATGGCTACGGCTTCGAAGCCCTCCACAGGGAAAAGGCGGCTGACAGCCTCCACGTTGTAGTTGCAAACCCAGCAAGAACCCAGCCCGCGTTCTGCCGCTGCAAGGCAAAGGTGCTCCACGGCGATGCCGAGGTCTATATCGCCGTGCGCCTTTTGGTCGTCAGGACGTACCCAACAATGGTTCACATCCTTCAGGCACAGCACATACATTGGCGCCGTCTTGAACCAGTCACGGTCGTAGCACTGCTGTATCTTCCTCTTTGCCTCATCGGAGGTGATGAGAAGGTACTTCCATGGCTGGCGGTTGCAAGCCGACGGAGCTAGCCTGACGCATTCCATGATATACTCTATGTCAGCCTTGCTGACAGCCTCATCCGTAAACTTGCGTACGGAGAAACGCTTTGTTGCCAATTCCTTAAATTCCATATCTTTTGTTAGTTTTGTTGTTGTGTGAACGAAAATGGTTTATGACTATGAAGCCTTTGTATGTATAAAGCCTATTTTATGCGATGAGGATTATTTCTCTCTTTTTCAAGGGTTAAAGGGGTGAACGGCCTTAGAGCTCCGGAGTTAAGGACGATACGTGCTAAGTGCTTCGTTCATGGCGTTCCGCCCGTAGTCTATTATCTCGTGGGCACGTTCAAAGTCGAGGATCCCGAAGGCGTCGGTGGGAATGTCGACACAGATGTCCGGCGGGGTGAGCGCAATGGCCATCCGGGTGTTGTTCTCTATGGAAATCTGACTGACGCGTATGGCCATCTTAAGATAATTCTCTGACGGTTGGAAGTTCAACTTCGGGACACGCTCCCTAATCCATTTCGCTATGGGGTTCTGCGACTTCGGCACTGTCGGCTTATAGCCGCACTTTGCTCCGCTGTCCGGTGCACTGGCGTTGACGGCCACAAGATGGTCGCCTTTATGACGGTCCACCCGGTTCAGAGGAAGGGTGTTGTTGACGCTGCCGTCGACGAGCACCTCCTCGCCATAGTGCACCGGAGAGAAGATGCCTGGGATGGATATTGACGCCCTGATGGCCTTGCTCAGCGGACCACTGCGGAAGACATGCTCGTGGCCGGAGACGAGGTCGGAGGCACTGCAGCAGAACGGTATTCCGAGGTCTTCGATATTCACCCCGCCGGTCATCTCGTCGAGGAGTCTGCTCAGGTTGTCGGCCGTGGCGATATGGTCCAGGCCCAGGGAGACGTCCACCAGCGACAGCGCTTTCCTTTTTGTCACCGACAGTGCCATCGCTTTCATCTCATCCATCTTGCCTGCCGCAAAGAGTCCTCCGACGAGTGCACCCATTGATGTGCCAGCTACGGAGGTGATGTTATAGCCTTGCTCGATAAGAACCTCTATGGCTCCGATATGGGCGTAGCCCCGTGCGCCTCCGCCTCCGAGCACCAAAGCGATGTCGCGGCTCCGACGGTGCGGCAAAATACTGCGTATGTATTCCAAGAAACCTTTCATATCGTTTGCAAAAGTAGTAAATCACTTTCATACTGCCAAAATAATTACTGTGGGACAGCTGATTTTCCACTGTGTCAGTCGGCAGAACGGTTATGGCGAAAAATATCCTTGCGCCCACATAGTGTGTTTCAAAGTATTTGGTTACCTTTGCAGAAGAAAAAGATTTACTTTGTCAATATTCGAGCAGATGGGAAAGTCCAACATGATATATCATATAACAGCTGTGATAACAGTACTGATCTGGGGCAGTACTTTCGTAAGCAGTAAGGTGCTGATACTCCACGGCATGACTCCTGAGGAGATATTCACCGTAAGATTTCTGATAGCATACTTTTGCATCTGGCTGTTCTCGCCGCGACGTCTGTTCTCTGATAACTGGAAGGACGAGGCGAGGATGGTGCTGCTCGGCATCACCGGTGGCTCAGTGTATTTCGTTACGGAGAATAATGCGTTGAGTCTGAGCTATGTCAACAACGTGTCGTTCATAGTATGTACGGCTCCGCTGCTGACGACGCTGCTTGCCATAGCACTGTTCCGTGATGTTCATGCCACCTGGAAGATTATATCCGGCTCACTGCTGGCACTGCTCGGTGTGGGTATGGTTATCTTCAACGGGCATTTTGTACTACATCTTAGTCCCCTCGGCGATGCCCTTGCCCTTAGCGCATCGCTTTGCTGGGCCGTCTACAGTCTCTTGCTGCGCGGTATCAGCGACCGTTATGGTGCCGTGTTCATCACAAGGAAGGTGTTTTTCTATGGACTGGTGACGATGATACCGTTCTTTATCGTGAAACCCTGGGCTTTCCCTCTGTCACATCTGATGGAGCCCGTGGTGGCAGGCAACCTGCTTTTCCTCGGCTTTGTGGCCTCATTCCTGTGCTTCTTCCTTTGGAGTTGGGTGACAAAGAAGATTGGAGCGCTGAAAACAGCAAACTATGTCTACATCAATCCTATATCAACGGTAATCGTCAGTGCGGTCTTCCTTCATGAGAAGATGGCTCCGATAGCTGTCGTCGGTTCTCTGTGCATTCTTGCCGGAGTGTTCATTGCCAACAAGCAGAAGAACTACTGAGACCTTCCCGTAGGTAATGGGGATGGTTGTAGTCGCCCAGTCTTGCATTAAAGGAGAAACCGTCATCAGAGAACGATTCCATTTCGTCTGCTGAAGACAGTCTGTTCTTGATGATGAATCTGGTCATGGCACCGCGACATGCCTTGGAATAGATGGCTATGTTCTTGTATTTTAGTCCGTCATGGACGAGAAACAAGGGCTTGATGACCGTTATTTCCTTCTCAATGCGTTTCCAGTCGCACATATTCTCAAATTCCGTCGTTGCCAGGTCTATTAATATGCCGTCATCATCATTCACCCTTTTTATGATGGCTTCCGTTGTCAGTCTCCGCCACCAGGTTTGGATAGGTGCGTCGCCGGTGTGCTCTAACTTCGTGTTGGCCGTCATTCTGTAATGGCTGATGAGGTCTAATGGCCGTAAGAGCCCGTACATGAACGACATTATTGTCAAGTGTTTTTGGGCGAAGGTAAGGTCGTCATCAGTGAAATCGTCGGCCTGGAGATGTTTGTAAGCATGGCCGTGATAAGACAGTAGGGCAGGGGACTTCGGTTGGATGCTGAATGCCTTAAATCTCTGCAGACTCTCGTTGGCTATGGACAGACTGCAGTGGAACGCCTTCTGGATATCCTCTATGCTCATCATAGACATCTCTTCGGCTATGGCTTCTGCTTCATTTTGGAATATGGGTAAGGAAGTGGGTGCGGTCGGTGCTGTGGCCGGCACTTCTCTCATTATCTTCGCATCAGCAAGTATTATTTGCATATTGTTCGTTTTTATAGTTTTATGAGTGCAAAATTACAATATTCATTTCTATTTCGAACATTTACGGTTGGATTTACAATATTATTTCATTACCTTTGCATCTCGGGAACCAATCTTGTCAAACTATATTTTCCTTCCCCGGCATAATATGTTCGCATTCGTAAACACGGCAGTGCATGGCACGGATGTCGTCGGGGATAATAATTTAATGTTAGAACGAAATATGAAAGAAGTAAACTACAAGGACTTGAGATTCAATCCTTTCAACCTTATCGGAGGCGAATGGATGCTGGTGACGGCGGGTAATGAACAGGACGGCTGCAACACAATGACCGCCTCATGGGGTGGCGTGGGTTGTCTGTGGGGACATAATGACCCCGTGGCAACTATTTACATCCGTCCGTCCAGATACACAAAGGAGTTCATAGATAAGGAAGGTATGTTCACACTGAGCGTGATGGATAAGTCGTTTAAGAAGCAGATGGCTTATCTAGGCAGTGTCTCCGGTCGTGATGAGGATAAAATCCAGAAGACAGGACTGACACCGGTTTATGCTGACGGCACAACATATTTCGCTGAGGCAAAGCTCGTACTTGTCTGCCGGAAGATGTATGCGCAGGTTCTTGACGAGAAAGGCTTCTTCTATAAGGAGACCCTGGAGCAGAACTATTCGCAGCATGATTTCCATACGATGTACATCGGTAAGATAGAAAAGGTCCTTGTCAGGGATGACGAGTATCTGAAGTGATATTCTCTTTGTGGTTTTTAGTTGTATTGTCCTGCCTTTCTATGGCAGGACATATTATATATAATGTATAAGGAATTCTCAAAGGCCGGCCGTTGTCGCCTTCAGAACAGCTGTATGTTGTAGATGTCATAATGGAGTGGTTGCACAGGCATTACTGCTAATGGCGTGACTATGGAAGTCCATGGAGAGTAAATTATTTGTGCAGTCATCAATCACACAAACACAATAAAATCAATACTAATGGAGAAAGTAATAAGAAGTAGGGATGAATGGATAAGGCGTTATGTCAGCTTCATCTTCATTCTCTTCATCATCGCGTTTGGAACATCATTGTCTATCCGTGCTAATCTTGGCTCTTCTCCGATATCGGCGCCACCATACGTTCTGTCGCTCATACCGGGAATACCGTTGACAATGGGTACAATAGTTATCATGATGCACGTCTTGTTCATCATCATCCAGATACTGTTGCTGCGCAAGGACTTTGAACTGAGACAGCTGACACAGATCCTTGTCTCGTTTCTTTTCGGCTTCTACACCGACGTGACAATGTGGATGACGAGTTTCATGCAGATACCTGCGACACTGCCGCACGCCATCGGCTGGCCGTTACAGTTCATTGAGCTGCTCATAGGAGGAGGACTGTTGGCCTTCGGCATAGCGTGTGAGGTGCGCTGCGACTCGCTGATGCTTGCCGGTGAGGGCTTGCCGCTGGCCATAGCGAAGTTCGTGAAGAAGGATTTCGGAAAGGTAAAGATGTGCTCTGATACCGGCCTCGTGGCAATAGGCGTCGCCTTTATGTTCATCTTCTTCCATCATTGGGACTGGAAGATGATTGGCGTCGGCACACTTGTCAGTATGTTCTATGTAGGTTTCATGGTCCGTGTCTATGCCCCGCATCTCACATGGCTCGACAATATATTCATCCCGGCCGGTGAACGCAGGCAGGAGGAGGATGAGATACAGCTTGTCCGCACGGAGGAGAATGCCGTTCCGTTCATTATCACCATCGCACGTGAATACGGCAGCGGTGGACTGTCGCTCGGGAAGATGCTTGCCAAGCGGCTCGGTGTGGACTATTACGACCATGACATCATCGACGAGACTGCCGAGAGACTGGGATACAGCACCGAATTTGTCCGTGAGAACGAACAGAACATCAGCAACTCAAAGCTGTGGGAACTTATCTTCACCGACAAGAGCATTCCCGTCTCCATGAATCCATCCCACGACGACGCCATCTTCGTCAGTGAGAGCCGCATAATCAGAAAACTTGCTGTCAAGAAGCCGTGCGTAATCATTGGCCGTTGTGCCAACTGGATACTCCGTGATGACAAGAAGGCCTTCCGCGTATTCGTAACCTCCGACAGTGAGGATGCCGTAAATCGAGTGATAGAGAAAGACCATCTCGACGCTGAGTCGGCGGCAAAACGCATAGAGCAGGTCAACACCGGACGTTACAACCATTACTTCCAGTATACCGGACGCCGCTGGACCGACGCACGCGACTATGACATGGTCGTCAATACCAGTGCGCTGGGACTGGACGAGTGTGCCGACATCATTGTCAGTTGCATCGGCAAGAGAATGAGCCGTACCAAACAGTAACATCCGAAGAAGCCTCTAACTCCCCGTACTAAGGTGCAGAGATAAAAACGACATATCCCCATTGGCGGTACTATCCGTCAGTGGGGATATGTCGTTTCTGGTCATGGCGACCATAAATGATAACTATGGTGACTCCGGCGGGACTCAAACCCGCGACACTCAGAACCGGAATCTGATGCTCTATTCAACTGAGCTACGGAGCCTTTAACGGAATGCAAAGATACAACAAATGGATGGAAGAACAAAGAAAAACATCATTTTTTTCTTTTGACGCTGTCTTCTACGCCACCACCAGAACCCTTCCGGCACAAGGCAACAATATTGTAAGAAATGCTTTTGGGGATGAAGGAGAATATTAGTATAATGTGAATATTTATGTCTAAATAGACAATATAACGTTGTTTTTTCTTTCTTTTTGTATAATTTAGGTGTTGTTTTGCTTGCATTTTAATTATTTATGCTTAACTTTGCACGCGAATTAAATCATAGGACAAAACAAAAACTAACGATATTTTTTATAAATGAGCAAACTTATTAAACCGGAAGGCTATAAGCCACTGCTTGACAAGCGTCAGACAGAACAAGGTATCAAACGCATAAAGGACTTTTTCCAGGAGAACCTCGCAACGGAGCTCCGTCTCAGTCGTGTGACGGCACCGTTGTTCGTGCTGAAGGGCCTTGGCATAAATGACGACCTTAACGGCGTGGAGCGTCCGGTAACATTCCCAATAAAAGACTTAGGCGACGCAAAGGCGGAAGTTGTACACTCGCTGGCAAAGTGGAAACGTCTCACCCTTGCGGAATATAAGATAGAACCAGGCTATGGCATCTATACCGACATGAACGCCATCCGTGCCGATGAGGAACTCGACAACCTCCATTCTCTTTATGTGGACCAGTGGGATTGGGAAGCCGTCATCACGCGTGAGGACCGTACTGTGAAGTTCCTTGAGAATGTGGTGCGCCGTATCTATGGTGCCATACTGCGCACGGAGTTCCTCGCTTGCGAGAGCTTCCCGCAGCTTAAGCCTTTCCTTCCAAAGGACATACATTTCATTCACAGCCAGGACCTCCTCGACATGTATCCCGACAAGACTCCGAAGGAACGTGAGGATGCTATCTGTCGGAAGTATGGTGCCGTATTTGTTGAGGGTATCGGCGGAAAGCTCAGCGACGGAAAGAAACATGATGGCCGTGCTCCTGACTATGACGACTGGTCGACGATTGCCGAGAACGGCAAGGCAGGACTCAATGGTGACATCCTTATATGGTATCCTGTGCTTGGACACAGCTTCGAGCTTAGTTCCATGGGTATCCGCGTAGACAAGGAGAGCCTGCTCCGCCAGCTTAAACTTGAAGGAAAGGAAGAACGCGAGAAGCTGTTCTTCCATCAGCAGCTGCTCAACGGAAAGTTGCCTCTCAGCATTGGCGGTGGCATAGGCCAGAGCCGCCTGTGCATGGTAATGCTCCACAAGGCTCATATCGGAGAGATACAAGCCAGCATCTGGCCCGATGAGATGCGTAAGGAGTGCGCTGAGGCCGGCATGCCACTGATATAGAAATAGCTTTTTCCATAATATAAAGAGCCCGTCAGACTTCTTCCTTATCGTCATCTGTTGACAGGAAGAACCTGACGGGCTCTTATCGTTTTGTCTTATCGTTCCTATACCAGTTCCAGTCCCAGCTGTCTTACAAGGCTGTCGACGGCCGGATTGTCCTTTCTCATCTTTTCGAAGGTCTGCGCCGGGGAGAGGATGGGCTTTATCTCTTCTTGTCGTGCCACACGGATGGAGAACTGGATATTGCCGTTATGGAGATAGACGGCCATCGTCTTGCGCAGCCGTCCTTGTATAGGTGCTATCTCCTTCTTTAATATCTCGTTGTCGACAACAATCTCGATGTTGGGATATTCCGTTATGGTCGGTTTAATGTTGGCAAGACGTTCGGCCTCACCTGGCTTCGCTGCCTTCATCCTCTGGCACATGCTGAGCCATTCGCGTTCCAGGTCTGTCTGCGTGAACTTCTCCTTCTCGTCTTTGTTCGTCGGCTCAAGGTCCTGGATATACTCCGGTTTTTTACTGTTTTCTTTGAGCAGATTGTCGAATGACATGCCGAGGGTGCCGAAGTTGAACTTTGGTTTCGTGGCATTGCCGCCGCCGGCCATCGTGCCGGAGACGGTCTGCTGACGTTGCCCGGACGGTGATGGTCCTGCAACGGTGTTTGTGGTGACGGTCACTTTAGGGGTATCCGCAACGGTCTCCTCCGTGTGCTGGCGCTGTGCAGCACGCAGAGAGAGCGACTTCTCAGTCCCGGCCACCTGCTGAGCCGGTTTCGACTGGGTCGTGGATACCAGAAACTTAAACAGGGATTTCAGTCGTCTGGGGCTGCGCCCCGCGGCAGGGACGTCATCATCGGGCTGTGTTATCTGTGCCACCTCTATGAGGGTGAGCTCCACAAGTAAACGTTTGTTGCTCGACTGACGGTATTCCACGTCGCAACGGTTCATAATCTGAAGCGCACGGTACAGGAACTTTGTCGGACATTTCGTCGCCTGCTCCTGATAACGCTGCTTCTGCCGTTCGCTGATCTCAAGCAGAGGGAGTGTCTGCGGGTCCTTGGCCATGAGCACGTTGCGCACATGACTGGCCAGACCGTTGATGAGGTTTCCTCCGTCGAAGCCCTTGTTTATCACGTTGTTGAGTAGAACCATGATGTCAGCAGCCTTGTTCTCCAGTGCCAGATCGACAATCTTGAAGTAGTTGTCGGCATCGAGGACGTTAAGGTCCTCGATAACTTTCTCGTAGGTGATGTCGCCCTGTGAGAAACTTGCGGCCTGGTCGAAGATGGACAGTGCGTCGCGCATTCCTCCGTCGGCCTTCTCGGCAATGACCTCCAGGGCTGCGTCGTCGTACTTTATGCCTTCCTTCTCGGCAACCATCTTCAGATGTTCCACCGTGTTGGGCACCGTCATACGCTCGAAGTCGTAAATCTGACACCGGGAGAGGATTGTCGGCAGTACCTTGTTCTTCTCCGTCGTGCAGAGAATGAAGATGACATGTGCTGGCGGTTCCTCCAGCGTCTTTAGGAATGCGTTGAAGGCCGCCGTGGAGAGCATGTGCACCTCGTCGATGATGAACACCTTGTAGCGTCCGAGCTGCGGTGGGATACGGGTCTGCTCCATCAGCGTGCGGATGTTGTCCACAGAGTTGTTGGAAGCCGCGTCGAGCTCAAAGATATTCAGTGAGCGACCCTCGTTGAACGACTTACAGCTCTCACATTCGTTGCACGCCTCACCGTCGGCGGTGGGGTTCTCACAGTTTATGGCCTTTGCGAAGATGCGGGCACAGGTTGTCTTGCCGACACCACGCGGTCCGCAGAACAGGTAGGCATGGGCAAGCTTCTCGCTCTTGACGGCATTCTTCAGCGTGGTGGTCAGAGCTCTCTGGCCTACCACCGAGTCGAATGTCATAGGACGGTATTTCCTTGCCGATACTATATATTCACTCATAAATCATGGTTTTCGTTTGTCTCTTGCAAAGGTAATGCAAATCGCAGACAATTCAAAACAAGAACTCAACTTTATTTTCCAGCACTGGGAATACTATTGTTGAATGCTTTTAATGATATTTACGGGTATTTGCCCTGCTCAAATAGGGAAATACCTACGTTAAAATAGGGAAATTATCATTGCCTTGCGTATATTAATCTGTATCTTTGCTCTCGAAATAAAGAATATAAAAAGGATACTAATATGAAAAAAATTACTCGTTTCTTGGCTCTCGCAGCTGTAGCTGCACTGCCATTTGCTTTCACAAGTTGTGATGACGACGATTACTGGGATGGTCCACGCGATGATTATTACTGGTGGTCCAACTACGACAATGGTAATTATGGTTGGAACAACGGATACTACAATGGCAATGACGAAGACCGCACTGACCAGATGGTCATAGAGGCGCAGACGCTGAACGGTATGTGGCGGGGACAGATGGCTTATACCACTGTGGATGGCAACCAGTCGAACACCGACTACTTCAATGCCAAGATGACATTCGTGCAGAACAGTACCAATGCCACTAAGGGCGTAGGCACTGAATATGACTATTATCTTGACGACAATGGCAAAGTCGTCAAGGACCAGACACTTAGTTTCAACTGGTATATAGATGACAATGGAGACATCTATGTCAAGTACGACAGCGGTGCCACATTCGTTATGGACATCAGCGCCAAACAGCATGGTTTCGTCCTCGATGGCAATAACGGTACCTTTGCCGGATATATGATTGGCACGAACAACCAGGACCTCATCCAGTTCGACTTCTCACGTGTCTCCAGTCAGGCAAAGGCTAACATGACGCGTACAGCCGCCACTACCAGCACGGCCTTCTTCGGTTCCAACCTTGTTGACCGTCTTGGCAAGGCAAGCCACATGTCGCTGCCAAAGAACAGATAACACCCTTCTGTAAAACATAAATGCCCCTGCAAGGATACGTTTCTTGCAGTGGCTTTTTCAATGCATCGTGCTAAAATTATTTTCAAGCTTCCGCTCGCTTTGGAATACCTTTGTAATGTGTTGATGACCAGTGGGTTGTAAATGAGCCACATTTGCGTCGTATTTCCCGTACACATACCTTGTAAAAGAGGCACTTTTACATCGTTTTTTCCGTACACTTACAACGAAAGTGTAATATATAGATAAGTGTAAGGATTTTTGCGTTTTTTATATCGCCTTTGCAAGTTGATGTCCGATGACCACTGCCACGAAACCCAGGATGAGACTGCCGACGATGTAGAGCGCTGTCCATGAATAGTTGCCGTCCTTGATGAGCGAGGCGTTCTCATTCATGAATGTGGAGAATGTCGTGAAGCCACCGCAGAAGCCAGTAGTGAGGATGAGTTTCGTCGACGCGTTCATCCATCCATTTCCATAATTCAGACCGGAGAAGAAGCCTATGAGCAGACATCCCAGCACGTTCACCGCAAAGGTACCGAGCGGGAAAGGCAGAACTGTCCACGACTGAATGATTTTTGATACTACGAAACGGGCACCACCTCCGAAGAAACTGCCCAGACCTACGATAAAGAAATCCTTAAGCATGTTTTTATTTTGATTTTCCCTTTGTTTCTTTCTACACGTATTTTATTTCTTTCTCCTTGTTGACACCATAGCCGAAGAGCGCGAAGTCACCCCGGACAGGGTCGTCGGGAAACATCTCCCTCAGTGCTTCCGTGAGCTTTACCACCGTGTTCCAGCTTGCCGTCTTGCTTCCTATGAGTCCTATGGCACGTGCCTCCTGGAGCACATGCGTGTCCATGGGGATGAAGAGCGTCCGCTTGTCGATGAAGTCGGCCCAGAGTCCTAAGTCGACCGGTGAGCCGTCGCGTACCATCCATCTGAGAAACATACACGGGCGCTTGGCAACGGAAGAGTGGGGGGAGGGCACCATGCCCTTGATGCCACGGGAGTAGAAGAACTGCGACAAGGCTTCCAAAGCCTCCACAGCCCGATGCTCCGGCGTCCTCTGCCTTACGAAACCGCCAATGGAACCATAGCCGCTGAGTATGTCGTGGAGAGCATCGAGCAAGGCACGCATCATGTGGTTGTTGTACAGACGGTAGAAACTCCGCGTGTCGTCGGGCACATCGTTCCTGTAAGCCCCGTCGAGGACCCACCGTAGCGGCTCGTTTCCACTCCAGTCGAGGAACTGTTGTATCTTCGGGAGGAAGAGGTCGCGGCGGCCATAGCTCAGTACGGAAGCGAGGAAGGCGATGGTCTCCTGGTTTCCGTTTCCGGTAACCTGATGCATGAACCACGACGGATCACCGTTTATGAAGTCGGCGGTCTCATAGCGTTCCGCCATTTCCCGAAGCATTGATTTAGTTGCTTTCTCCATTGCGTTATATATATAAATAATGTGCAAAGGTAATATATTATTTCCAAAAGGTGAAGGCAAAGACTTTGAGATGCAAAGTTTTTTCTGTAACTTTGCAACCACGACACCCTCTTTATCAAGACTATAAACATACTCATCATAAACAAAACGATGGACATAACAGAAAGATTTATAAACTACACCAAATTTGACACGCAGTCAGCCGAGGAGTCCGACACAGTGCCCAGTACTTCAAAACAACTTATCTTCGCCAAATATCTTAAGGAGGAATTGGAGAAGGAAGGCCTTGATGACGTGGAGATGGACGATATGGGATATATCTATGCCACCCTCCCTGCCAACACCAAGAAAAAGGTGCCTACCATAGGCTTCATCTCACATTATGACACGGCCCTCGACGCAAGCGGTGCCAACATCAAGGCACGTATTGTGAAGAACTATGACGGCGGCGACATAGAGCTCTCGCCGGGTATCGTCTCCAGTCCGAAAAAGTTCCCGGAGCTCCTGGAGCATAAGGGCGAGGACCTTATCGTCACGGACGGCACAACCCTCCTTGGTGCTGACGACAAGGCCGGCATCGCTGAAATAGTACAGGCTATGTGTTATCTCCGCGACCATAAGGAAATAGAGCATGGAAAGGTACGCATCGGCTTCAACCCCGACGAGGAGATCGGTAAGGGAGCGCATCACTTCGACGTGGAGAAGTTCGGATGTGAGTGGGCATATACCATGGACGGCGGTGACATCGGTGATCTGGAGTATGAGAACTTCAACGCTGCCGCCGCAAAGGTTACAATCCATGGTGTCAGCGTCCACACAGGATATGCGAAGGGTAAGATGATAAACGCCGCTCGCATAGCCTGTGAGTTCAACAGCATGATACCGACAACAGACATACCGGAGACCACCGAGGGCTATCAGGGCTTCTATCATCTGCTGTCCATCGAGGGACACTGTGAGGAGGCAAAGTTGTCGTATATCATCCGCGACCACTCACGCGAGAAGTTCCAGGACCGTAAGCGTTTCATGGAGAACATCGCCAAGAGTCTCAACGAGAAGTATGGCGATGGTGTCGTGGAGATAAAGCTCGAAGACCAGTATTATAATATGAAGGAGAAGATAGACCCGAACATGCACGTCATAGACCTTGTCCTCAAGGCTATGGAGCAGAGCGGTGTCCGTCCTAAGGTGGAGCCTATCCGCGGTGGTACCGACGGCGCGCAGCTGTCGTTCCGTGGTCTGCCATGTCCGAATATCTTCGCCGGTGGTGTCAACTTCCACGGTCCTTACGAGTTCGTGTCCATTCAGGTCATGGAGAAGGCTATGCAGGTTGTGGTGAACATCTGCCGGCTTACAAGTGAATATAACGACTGACGCCTATGAGTTCAATCCCCCCTCTGATAGCCGACCTGGCTTTAATCCTCGTTGTTGCCGGAGTGGTGACGCTGCTGTTTAAGAAGCTGAAACAGCCGTTGGTACTCGGATACATTGTCGCGGGATTTATT
This sequence comes from uncultured Prevotella sp., assembly GCA_900316565.1. Lineage (GTDB taxonomy): Bacteria > Bacteroidota > Bacteroidia > Bacteroidales > Bacteroidaceae > Prevotella. Next base: position 13,566 of record ONDK01000011.1, read on the forward strand.
GTCTCGCCAAACATGCCGTTGACTATGTCGGTCGTCGACAAGGCCGACATCCATACGTGGGCCGACATCGGTGTGATGTTCCTGTTGTTCTCCCTTGGACTCGACTTCTCGATAAAGAAGATCATGAAGATGGGAGCGGCACCGATAATTGCTGCCGTGACGATAATCTTTGCGATGATGATGCTTGGCAACATCGTCGGACATGCTTTCGGATGGTCGAAGATGAACTGTCTGTTCCTGGGAGGTATGCTCGCCATGAGCTCCACGACGATTATCTATAAGGCGTTCAACGATATGGGACTGTCGCAGCAAAACTTCGCGTCGAGTGTCATGAGCGTGCTCATCCTCGAGGACATCCTTGCCATCGTTATGATGGTCATGCTCAGTGCCATTGCTGGCGGAGGAACGCTCAGCGGCGGGCAGATGCTTGAGAGCATCATGAAGATAGTGTTCTTCCTCGTCCTGTGGTTTGTAGTGGGATTGTATGTCGTGCCGAGCTTCCTGCGCCTTGTGCGTAAGCTTGTCAACGACGAGACACTGCTCATCGTGGCCTTGGGACTGTGCTGCCTGATGGCAGTGCTGTCCTCACGTGTGGGCTTCTCGTCGGCTTTCGGCGCTTTCGTCATGGGTAGTATCCTCGCCGAGACGATAGAGGCGGAGCGTATCATAAAGGTCGTGGAGCCGGTGAAGAACCTCTTCGGAGCTATCTTCTTCGTCTCCGTCGGTATGCTCGTGGAGCCAAATGTCCTTGTGAGCTATGCTTTCCCTATTGTCATCCTTGTGCTCACCATCCTCATAGGTCAGGCGGTGTTCGGCTCCCTGGGTTTTCTGCTCAGCGGACAGACTCTTAAGAATGCCATGCGGTGCGGCTTCTCGATGGCGCAGATAGGTGAGTTCGCGTTCATTATTGCTTCTATGGGACTGTCGCTGGGCGTCATCGGCGACTTCCTCTATCCTGTTGTAGTGGCTGTGTCGGTGGTAACGACATTCCTTACGCCGTATATGATACGTGCGGCAGTGCCGTGCTACGACCGTCTGGTGAGGATAATACCACACCAGTGGGTGCGTAGGGTGGAGCACAGCAACGTGGGAACGCCAAAGACCTCTGTGACTTCTGAGAACTGGAAACGGCTTATCAGAAGCATCGCCATGAACACGCTGATATATGGTATCCTCTCGGCGGCCGTCATCGCGGTGATGTTCAACTTCGTACTGCCACCACTTCGCCTTGTCAGTACACATCTGACGGGTACCCACTGGGCCGGCAACGCAGTATGCGGAGTGGCTACACTGCTGCTCATAGCACCGTTCCTGCGGGCCATCATCATGAAGAAGAACCACAGCGAGGAGACAAAGATGCTGTGGACTGAGAACCACCTGAACCGTCTGCCACTGTTGTTCACGGTCCTTGTCAGGATAGTTATCGCGTCGGGATTTGTGTTCTATATCGTAACATACCTCAGCAGGTTCAGTGCCGGACTGATTATATCACTCGTTCTGGCGGTGATCACCATCATGGTGCTCTCACGCGGACTGAAGAAGCGGAGCATCACGATGGAGCGCAGGTTCGTGAGAAACCTGCAGTCGCGCGATGTGGCCGCACGTGTGCACGGCGACCGTAGTCCTTTGTTTGAGCAGCATCTCCTCGACCGCGACATACATATCGGACAGTTCCTCATTCCTGAGGACTCGGAGTGGGCCGGGAGGTCGCTTAAGGAACTGAAGTTCCGCAACCGCTTTGGCGTGCATGTGAGCTGCATCATCCGTGGCGTACAGCGCATCAATATACCGACGGGCAGCACGGTGCTGTTTCCTAACGACAGGATACAGGTCATCGGTGATGACGAACAGCTCTCCGCCTTCGGCAAGAGCATGAATGCTGAGGTCCATAAGGAGGATCCGGAGATAGAGAAACGCGACATGAAGCTACGGCAGATGGTCATCTCCGGCAGCAGCCCGTTCATAGGAAAAACGCTCAGTGAGTCGGGCATACGGGATAAGTTCAACTGTATGGTTGTCGGCGTGGAGGAAGGACAGGAGAAACTGACGATGATAAATCCTTCACGTAAGTTCTGTAAGGGCGATATCCTATGGGTGGTAGGTGAGCAGGAGGCCTTGGACAAGCTGGAGGACTCGCCATGCCTTTCATAATAATCGTGGAAGGGTGAGCCGGAACGTTAGTTCGAACAAAACAAAAATAGAGCCTTGTACCAGTCAGACATCTTTCAATGTCAAGGTACAAGGCTCTATTCTTATTGTATAATTATGTGTATTCTATTGATTAATACCACTGTACTGCGTTGCTGATGCCACTTCGCTTGTCGTATTTAAGGGCGTCGGTGAGCGTTGAGGCGTTGCAACGGAACGTGAAGTTATAGCTGGTGTAAGGGCGCAGGACTATCGAGGCACTCATGTTGAAGCAGTGGAGGTCGCGGCTGAGGCTTGCCGTTGTCATACTCAGGTCGTGGCTGTTGAAGTCGTAACCGCTTGCGAAGGTGATGTTCCATCCGTCGCTGATGCGGACGTTACCACTGACGTTCAGTGTCTGAGAGAACTGGTATGGATAGTTCATCGTCTTGGTGTTGAACCTGCCACCGGTGTTCTCACGCATCGTGATACCGTATCCGAAGGTCAGCGACCATGGCATGGAGAAGCGCATATAGCCGTCCTCATCGGTCTCGGCGACGCCACCGCTCTTCTTCTTTGCCTTGTGCTTACCCTTTTCCATGACGTCATCGACATTGGATTCAATGTCGGTGTCGGTGCCCTCACCATCGTCATAGTTGTCGTCTTTGTCCTTGTCGCTGCCACCACCGAACCATTTCTTCAGGTTCTCCGGGTTAAGGGTGAACGAGATGTTCTGACTGAAGCCCTGGAAGCGCGGCATGCGGCCGAAGTGGAACTGTGTGTGGTTGCCGAGATACGGTCTGCCGTTGTCGTCAAGCTCGTAGGCGTACATGCGGAAACGGGCGTTCATGGAGAAAGTGTAGTTCTTCCACCATTTCAGACGCAGGTTCACTGACGGGTCGCTCCAGCGGTGTGTCGTTGCAGCAGCATTGTACGACATGTTCAGTCCGAGCTCATCAATGATGCTTATCTTCTTCACTCCCGTAGAGTCCTTGTCGCTCTTCACCTTAGCCTCGATGTTGTTGCTGATGGAGAACGACACGTTCTTGGTCTGCCCGCGTCCCGGATAGCCGTAGAGAGCGCCTTCGTAAGGAGAGTACTCCACGTAGTGCAGCTTTCCTTCGGCATCGGTATACTGGTAACTGTCGTAATAACCATAGCGACGTGCACTGAAATCGGGCGAGTAGCTTAGGCTTACCTGCGGTGTGATGACGTGGCGTATGGCCTGTATCTTATCGCCGAATATTTTGCGGTTGGGCACCCAGAAACCGTAAATCTTCGTGCTGGCCTGCAAGGATACGTTCCAGTTGTAGACGTTGTGGAAGCCGTATGTGGTGTCTCTGACCTCCTTCATCTGTTCCTCGTCCCATGAGCGTTGCACCTTCTGAAGGTATGTCCGGTCGTAGAAGTTGAACGACGGTGTTACATTAATATAATTGAACAGTGTGAAGTTGGCCTGTACTGGTATACTGTGGTTCCATCCGTTGTGCCAGTCCTTGGCAAAGTTGGAGTGGAGCAGCTGGTCCTCCTTTGTGGTTATCGAATTGCTTATCTGACCGGTGTAGCTCATCGATATCTTCTCATACCAACGCTCTTTGCCTACCATGTGCTTGCGCTTGAAGGGGTAGAAACGGCTGATGTTGATATTGAGGTCGGGGAGTGTCATGGCGATGGTGGAGTCGCGCATGTTCTGGCTGAGGTTTGTTGTGGCACTGAGCGACATGCCGATGCTCGAGAACGTGGTGCTCCAGCTCACAGATGATGTACGTGTCGACTGCGTCATGGTCTGTGGGTTGTACATGCTCGTGAGGTTGTTGCGCTCATAGCTGGATGTGGCGAAGTTGACGCTTGCCGCCAAGGAACTGTACGGGTTCGCCTTGGCGTCCTGGCGGTGGCTCCATTGTATCTTGAAGCTCGTCTGCTTGGCGTAGTCGGGCATTCCCTTGTCTCCAGTCCTGGTGTCCTGATAGCTGAAGTAGAATGAACCGCTGTACTTATAACGGCGGCGGTAGTTGCTCGCGGCACTCAGACCCCATGAGCCCTGAGTGTATATCTCGCCCAAGAGCTTCAAGTCCCATTTGTCGCTGAGGGCGAAGTAGTATCCGCCATCACGGAGGTAGAAACCGCGGTCGTTCTCATCACCGTAGCTCGGCATGATAAATCCGGAGGAATATTTCTTTGAGAACGGGAAGAAACCGTACGGGATGGCCAAAGGTAGCGGGACATCGGCCACGACGAGATAGGCAGGGCCGAAGATAACATCCTTGTTTGGACGTACCTTCGCACGGCTCAGGGCGATATAGAAGTCGGGATGCGGCTTGTCACATGTGGTGTACCGTCCGTGTTGCATGTAGATGATGCCGCTGGAGTCGCGCTTTGCTATCTCGCCTCGCATGTATCCTTCCTGCTGTTCGGTGTAGACACCGCTTATCATTCCCTTCTTCGACTTGAAGTTATATGCCATAGTGTCGCTCTCATACTGGTCGTTGCCCATCTTGAAGACCGGTGAACCCTTGATGCTGTCGCCGTTGTTCTCGTTGCGGAAGGCCATGGTGGTGTCCTTGACACCGGTAGCCCTGACGAGACTGCTATCGAGACTGAGATAGATTTTCTCACTCTTGAGGTTCATGTTCTGGTAGTCGATGTTCGACGAGCCATAGAGATGTGCTAAGCCTGTTATGGCGTCGTAGACGATGGAGTCGTTGGCGGTGTAGTTGACAGGCGCCTCTATGCCGTTCTTCTTGGCCCGCTGTATGCTGTCGCGGCGCAGTGAGTCGTCGACGGCCTTGTTGTGGGCCTCTATGGCAAGGTGCAGCGAGTCGAGAGTCACGGAGTCCTTCTTGTCGGAGCTGGTGGTCTCGCCGGTCTTTATGGCGTTAAGGAGATTTTTGGTGTCAACGTTTACGGTGTCGTTGACGGATTGAAACCGTGGGGATGAAAAGAAACCGTATACATCATTCTGAGCCATTACAATGATAATGGCTGAAAGAAGAAACAGTATGATAGTTCTTGTGCGCATTGCTAATAAAGCACAAAGTTACGGAATATTTTTTGTTTTTCCTTTCTTGCAATTCGCTTTTTGCCCGATAAAGCTGATTTTTAACGTTTTGGTGTGAAAGGAGTGGGCTGATAATGAACTTCTATTCCTCAAAGAGAGCGTGCCATGAGTGGAACCTGTCCAACCCTTCCTTCCCAAACTTCGCTAAGCTGTGTTCAGCCTGCTCGTATGATTTCTCGCGTTCGGGATGCGTCTTGCTGTAGAATTTGTCGGCATAGCAGATAAGTTTCTCCTCCATGGTCTCCGGAAGGAAGTCCTGATGGGGCAGTGGCAGGTCCTGACCGACAATCTCTTTTTCTGAGAGTCCGGCACCAGTGTGGCGCTCGCAGACGCGTGCGTGGCGTGGGTAGCCCTCCCTGCGCATAATCTCTCCTCCTATAATGCCGTGGCAGATGTACGGCTCCGTTCCGAAGCACCCTATTCCAGGGGCATTACAACGGAAGATGCCGATGTCGTGGAGCATGGCGGCCTCAGTGATGAACTGCCTGTCGAGGCCAAGTTCTGGATGGGCGTCGCATATCTTTACGGCACGCTTCATCACCAGTGTGCTGTGAGTGATGAGAATCCATCGGAGCTTGTTGTCCTCCGGGTAGTATTTGTCAATTATTGATTTGAAGTCCATGAGGTATAAATCCCCACGAAGCCTTCCCCGGGAAGAGAACACTTGTCATGCGGACCCTTTGACGCATACCGGTGGACAGCTCTTCTTGGGGAAGGCTTGGTGGGGAATATTATTTATTTCTCTCTTTGAATGTATCCAATGACGTCTCCCTTACGGACCTTGGAGCCCTGCTTGGCGTTGATTTCAACGAGCTTGCCGCCAAGGTCAGCAGGAACGGTAACAAACTCGCCCCAAGGAGCCTGGATATAGCAGAAGACATCACCTTCCTTATAGTCCTTGCCGATGAACGGCTCTACGGCAGGTGCTGCCTCGCCGTCGCCCTGGAACTCCCAGAAGAGCTGGCCCTTGACAGGAGCGACGATGGCGTCGGCCTGTGCGTGCTTGAAGGCTGCGGCCTCTTCCGGTGATACCTTTGCGCCGAGCTTAGCGTCTTTGGCCTTCTGCAGGTCAGCGAGGAAGTTCTTCTTGGCCTGGCCGCTCTTGTAGTTGCGGTACTGCTCAGGATGCATGGCAAGCTCAAAGAGCTCCTCATCGTCCTTACCGAAGTCCCATCCGTTCTTCTTCATCTCCTCGCGGAACTCAGGCAGCTTGTTCTCAAGCAGGGTGTGTGGGTCTACATCGGTGAACTCATAGCCCTTTTCCTTAGCCAGCTCCTTGATTTCGGGTGCTATCTCTCCAGGCACCTTTCCGCTCTTTCCGAGAATCATACCCCACATGGAGTCGTCCATATAGACGTAGCGACCCTTGCCTTGCTCCATAGAGAGAAGGTTCATAAGCGAGATATTCTTGGTGTACTGCGAGAACGGTGTTACAAGTGGTGGATAGCCTACGCGCGGCCATACATACGCAACCTCGTCGAAGAGTTTGATAAGCAGGTCGTCGACGCTAAGCTCCGGCTCGCCTTTCTTCTTGCGAAGGTTGTTGATGGTGACGCGGATGCCTCCAAGGTCGGACATCATGGAGCCCATCATGCCGCCAGGAAGACCGCAGCTGAGCAGGAGTGAGGACATTATCTTGTTCTGTGGATTGATGAAATAGCCGAGCCATTCGTCAATGAACTCCTGGGTGAGCGCGCGTGCCTGCATATAAGCGTCCATATTGATTTCAGGGACATCGAAACCTGCGTGCTTGAGCATGCTCTGTACGGAGATAACGTCCGGATGAACCTTACCCCATGACAGTGGCTCGATGGCTGTGTCGATGATGTCGGCACCGTTCTTGCAAACCTCCAGGATGCTGGCCATGGACAGTCCGGGACCGGAATGACCGTGGTACTCGATGATAATCTCAGGATGCTTGTCCTTAATCATCTTCGTCAGCTTGCCGAGGAAGGCCGGCTGGCCTATACCTGCCATATCCTTGAGGCAGATTTCTTCTGCACCGGCCTCTATCTCCTGGTCAGCCAGCTTGCTGTAATACTCCAGCGTGTGGATAGGAGAGGTGGTGATGCAGAGCGTGCCCTGAGGAGTCATGCCTGCTTCCTTTGCCCATTTGATGGAAGGAGCTATGTTGCGGATGTCGTTCAGTCCGTCGAAGATGCGTGGAATATCGACGCCCTGTGCGTGTTTTACCTTATACATCATCTGCCGTACATCGTCAGGCACCGGATACATGCGCAGCGCGTTAAGACCACGGTCAAGCATGTGTGTCTTGATACCGGCCTCATTGAAAGGCTTGCAGAAAGCACGTACAGCATCGTTAGGGTTCTCGCCGGCGAGAAGCTGAACCTGTTCGAAGGCTCCACCATTGGTCTCTACACGTGAGAAGCAACCCATTTTGATGATTACCGGAGCAATACGCTCCAACTGGTCCTTGCGCGGCTGGAACTTTCCGGAGCTCTGCCACATGTCCCTGTAAATGAGACTGAACTGAATTTTCTTTCCCATTGAATGAAATATCTTTTCGTTTTAAAATTCAAAAATAATGCCACAGTCTTGGAACATACCAACACTATGGGTGTGCAAAATTACCTAAAAAAATCCAATTAGTAGCTTATAGACTATAATTTTTGCAACTTTTGACTTGTATTTTGACCATTTTTGAATTACCTTTGCGCCCTGTTATAAAGAAAGATTGTAAAAGATGACAAGATTGTATTTGGTACGTCATGGCGAGACGTTTGATAACGCGGCACAGATATTACAGGGACAAGTTCCGGGTGAGCTGAACCCTACCGGCATCAGCCAGGCAGAGACTGTCCGGGAGAAGATGAAAGACGAGACGATAGACGCCTTCGTGTCCAGCGACCTGCGGAGAAGCATCCAGACCTGCGAGATAATTGCCGAGCCACACCACAAGAATGTAGAGACAACGGAACTGCTCCGTGAGCGCGACTGGGGCTCCATGACTGGTAAGTTTATCCCCTCTCTGCCCAAGGACCCCAAGGACTGGCCTTCTGATGTGGAGACAATCCCACATCTTAAGGCGCGTGCCAGGAACTTCCTGACATGGATAAAGGTTACGTTCCCCGACAAGACTGTCCTTGCCGTGGGGCATGGCATAGTGAACAAGGCAATACAAAGTGTGTATTTCAACAAGCCGATGAATGAAATACCGAGGATGAACAATGCTGATGTGCGGGTGCTCGACCTGTAGTCCTCCCTTGCAAGTGTTTACATAACAAAAAATCCGCAACCACTCATATGTGAGCGATTGCGGATTTTCTGTTATAGGGTTATCCAAGTGTTGAGATGTTATCTGTGTCCTCCGAAGCTGCCGCCGGAACGTGAGCTCCCACCACCGAAACTTCCACCACTAAAGTTACCGCCGGAGCTGCGTGAGCCGCCGAAGGAACGGTTGGGAGCAGAGAAGGAACGTGTAGGTGTCTGCTGGCTTGGTGCAGAGTATGAGCGGTTGGTGTTCGGTCGCTCGAAGCTTCCGCGGTTCACGCTGCGTGTGGAGCCTCCAAAGTAATTGTTGCCTTGTGGGCGTGTGACAGTGGTACGCGTGCTGCTCTGTGGCATGGAGCCGAAGCTGCGGCTGCCTCCAAACGGTCTGGTGATGTGGCTCTGCGAGTCTCCACCGAAATTGTTGTTGGCCTTTGCTCCACTTCCGAACGTTCCGCCGTTCTGTTCCTGCATGCGACCACTGTAGTTGCGGTTGTCCGACATGCCGGCACCGTTGCCGAAGGAACGCGAGCCTGCACTGTTGTTGCGGTTCATGTTGCCGAAGCTGCGTGAGTCGTTATTGTTGAACTGCCTGTTGTTAAGATTTCCGAACGTGCGGTTACGGTTGTTATCGAAGCCGTTGCGGTAGTCTCCTCTGCGGAAGCCGTCGCGCATACCTATGGCCGGTCCTCTGTCAGGCCGTCCCCAGTCCCTGCGTCCGCGGTACCAGCTGTGTCCTCCATTCATCTCCCAGCTGTGTCCTCCGCGGTATTCAACGTAGAACGTAGGACGTCCGAAGTAGAAGTAGTCGCGGTGCGGGTAGCGGGCGTAGATGCCGAAGTGCCAGAAGCCTCCCGACCAGTATATGGGCCGGTAGAAATAAGTGGCGTCACAGAACGCGCGGTACTGCCAGTCGAAGAGGATGTAGCTCAGGTCGAGGTTGCGGTAGCGCCAGTATGTGCCATAGAGGTCGTCTACCGTGTTGACTCTCAGCAGATAGTCTAGGTTTATCTCGTAAGCAGCCTCGTACTGGTCTTCGGTCAGATTAAGCTCATACGCCATCTTGTCCGTAAGGAACAGGGCCTCGTTACGTGCCTGCTCGTAACTCATGGCAGAGGCCGATACTGTTATGGTGAACAGTGTTACTAAGGCAAAAACGAACTTTTTCATAATTATATGTCTTTTACTTGTTTCTATTTTTCGGAGATATTTATCTTTAATCTCACGGTGCAAAAGTAGAAAGAAAAAAGCTAACCGCGAAAGGTTTTTCCCTATTATGGTAGGGGAATTTCCCTACTTTGCCATCCTCTCTGTGTCGCCATTGGCATTTTTATCATGCATTCCTTTTGCCTTGTCTCCGATTTTCACTACCTTTGCACCAAACCAGATTGATTTTTAATGAAACGATTGACCATTACCTTCGCCTCACTGCTTTGTGCCTCCGCCATGATGGCACAAGGGGAATACGGCGGTAGCCAGACGTCCAAATGGAATCCTTTGGACAGTCTCACCTATAACATAGAACTCCAAAGCAGCCTTTCCAAGGGAAAGACACCGCTATGGCTCAATGCCAACAAATATGGTATGAGCTCGCTGGACAAGAGCAACGGCTACATGCGTGCCAGGGTATACCGTCCGCTGACCGTTGATGACGAACATAAGTTCGGACTCGGCTATGGTGTCGACGTGGCTGTGCCTTACAACTATACAAGCCACTTCGTCCTGCAGCAGGCCTACGTCGAGGGACGGTGGCTGAAGGGTACCCTCACCCTTGGCGCAAAGGAAGAGCCGATGGCGATGAAGAACCCCTACCTCAGCAGTGGTGCCCAGACCCTCGGCATCAACTCTCGTCCTGTGCCCGGCGTGCGTCTCGCCTTGCCTGACTACTGGACGGTGCCGTTGACACGTGGATGGCTTCACTTCAAAGGCCATATGTTCTTTGGTGTACAGACCGACGGCAACTGGCAGGAGAAATTTGCCAGCCAGTATCATCAGCGGTTCAACAAGAAAGACATATACCATTCAAAGGCCGGATACCTGATGATAGGCAATCCGGAGAAGTTCATACCCTGGTCGGTGGAGCTGGGCCTGGAGATGGTAACGTATTTCGCGGGCGACATATACCAGCCCATTGCTGACGGCGGCTATAGCGTCGATAAGCGTGACCATGGTTTCAAGGACTTTATGAAATCCTTCTGGGGCCTCGGCGCAGAGAAAGGAGAGACGGAATGGAAAGGCAAGGAGGGCGACATGCTCGGCTCATGGGTGGCACGTATCAACTATGAAGGTGAGATGAACAACGTCCACTTCTACTTCGACAAGTTCTTCGAGGACCACTCTATGATGTTTCAGGTCGACAAGTCCGGCTACGGAGAAGGCGACGAGTGGAAGAAATGGAAAAAGAAGAAGTTCATTGTCTATGACCTGAAGGATATGATGCTCGGCTTCGAGTGGAACTATAAACCCGACAACTGGTTGAATGATTTCGTCTTCGAATACCTCTATACGAAATACCAGAGCGGTCCAATCTATCACGACCACACTCCGGAAATGCCTGACCACCTCGGGGGCTCCGACAACTACTACAACCACTACATGTATTCCGGACACCAGCATTGGGGTCAAGTGGTGGGCAATCCACTCTACCGTTCACCTATATATAACGACACCTACGACAAGGACGGTATGATGCGCGTCCGCGACAACCGCTTCATAGCCCTGCACATGGGCCTCGGTGGTCATCCCAACGAGTTCCTTAAGTATCGCTTACTTGCCACATGGCAGGAGGGATGGGGAACCTACGAGACCCCTTATACCAAGGCTCGCCATAACTTCAGCATGCTTGCTGAGGCTTCTTATGCCCTTCACAGCATAAAGCACAGCTTCTGGAATGGTGTTAACGTGACGGTTGGAGCCGGTGCCGACTTCGGAAGCATCCTCGAAGGCAACAACTACGGTCTGCAGTTCACCATATCTAAGACCGGTCTAATTAAGTTTTAATCAAAGGAAAAGAAAAAAATGAAACGTAGCTTCTATATACTTGTCTTGTTTATTGCAACAGCCTTTGCTGTATCATCGTGCTCTCTTGAAACCGACAACGTTCCAGGCGACGGCGACATGGAGGGTATGTGGCATCTTGTGAGCATAGAATATCTTAACGTTGACGGTGCCGGAAAGGACTCCGTGGCCGACATGAGCGGTGAGCGCGTCTTCTGGTCTTTCCAGCATAAGCTGTTGCAGTTGAAAGACTATGACGGAGGAAGGCAGACAATGCTGTGCCGTTTCGACATTGCTGACGGTAAGTTGACACTCCATGACTTCTATATCAACGCGAGAAGCCACGACAACATCACCACCGATATGACAAAACTCACCCCCTACGGCCTTACTTCGCTTACTCCGACCTTCAGCTATCATATCAGCGGTGGCAAGCTGACGCTTGAGGCCGACGGTGAGGTTATGCGTTTTAAGAGGTTCTGACCACGGGTCAGAACTTCTTTCCGAATACAATGTTTAGGAATGTCTTCCCTAGAATGTTTATGTCGAACCACCACGAGCGGTGCTGTAAGTAGTAGAGGTCGAGCTCCAGCCGGCGCAGCATCTTCTCCATGGTGTCAGTGTATCCATTATATAATGTAGCGTAGGAGGTTACTCCCGGACGTATCTGGTATAGATAGACGTACCGTTTGTCGTGCTCCATTATTTTATCGATATAGTATTTCCGTTCTGGACGCGGGCCAATGAACGCCATGTCGCCAATAAAGACATTCCAGAGCTGGGGCAGTTCGTCAAGGTGGTGCTCACGCAGAAAGCGTCCTGTCTTGGTCATCCTGTCGTCCTTGTCATGTTTGTAGAGCTGAGGTCCGTCCTTCTCGGCATCGACCTTCATGCTCCGGAACTTATATATGTAGAATGGCCGCCCGAAACGTCCTATCCTCTCCTGTTTGAAGATAGCCGGACCACCGTCCTCGCGTTTTACGAGAATATAGCATATGAGGAAAAGCGGTGAGAAAATGATGAGACAGACAGCTGCCACGAGCATGTCGACTGCTCGCTTTACGTTACGTTCAAAGACAGACATGCCGTCCGGTATGTATTGGGTTTCGTATTTAGTCATCTCTATTCATATATTCTTCTCTACTATAAAACGCTAACTTTTCCTTAATATTGCCTGCAAATGCAAATATTATTTATTTTCTTTTCTGATTACCTCGGTTTGTATTATCTTTGCATAAAATTTGTTACAACTGTTTAGTATGGATACAGAAAATCTAAAGATAGCCGTAGCCGGAACAGGATACGTGGGACTGAGCATTGCCACTTTGCTCAGTCAGCACCATCAGGTGAAGGCTGTCGACGTGATTCCTGAGAAGGTAGACCTCATCAACAGCCGCAAGTCGCCTATTCAGGATGAGTATATTGAGAAATACCTTGCGGAGAAAGACCTTAACCTTACTGCCACTACCGACGGAGAGGAGGCCTACAAGGATGCTGATTTTGTAGTGGTGGCCACGCCGACCAACTACGATACTAAGAAGAATTTCTTTGACACCCGGCATGTCGAGGAGGTCATAGAACTCGTCATGAAGGTGAACCCCAAGGCCATCATCGTCATTAAGTCGACCATCCCGGTGGGCTATACCGAGAGTGTCAGAAAAAAGTACAACAACGACAACATTATCTTTGCGCCGGAGTTTCTTCGTGAGAGCAAGGCCCTCTACGACAACCTCTATCCTAGCCGTATCATTGTCGGACGGCCGGAGGGCGACGAGCGTCTCGACAAGGCAGCGCATGTCTTTGCCGCCCTGCTGCAGGAAGGCGCAGAGAAGAAAGACATTGACACGCTGTTCATGGGACTGACCGAGGCGGAGGCCGTGAAACTCTTCGCCAACACCTACCTGGCCCTTCGTGTAAGCTATTTCAATGAGCTCGACACCTATGCCGAGGTGAAAGGCCTCAACACTCAGAACATCATTAAGGGCGTATGCCTCGACCCGCGCATAGGCAGCTTCTACAACAATCCGTCCTTCGGATATGGCGGCTACTGTCTGCCTAAGGACACGAAGCAGCTCCTGGCCAACTACAAGGATGTGCCGGAGAACCTTATCCAGGCCATAGTGGAGAGCAACCGCACGCGTAAGGACTTCATCGCCAACCAGGTCCTTCAGAAAGCCGGCTACTACGATTATGTGAGCCGCGGCGACTATGACCCGACGGAGGAACGTCCTTGCGTCATCGGCGTCTACCGTCTTACCATGAAGTCGAACAGCGACAACTTCCGTCAGTCATCCATACAGGGTGTCATGAAACGTGTGAAAGCCAAGGGTGCGTCGGTTATCATTTACGAGCCGACACTTAAGGACGGCTCCACATTCTTCGGTAGTAAGGTTGTCAACGACCTCGAGGAGTTCAAGCGTCAGAGCCAGGCTATCATCGCTAACCGCTATGACGCTGTGCTCGATGATGTGGAGGACAAGGTCTACACGCGTGACATCTTCCGCCGCGACTGATAAAAAGAGAATTCTGGAAATCATTCCCGCCGTTGTGAGGCTAATGCCTTCCCAACGCGCGGAACAACCTGCAGAGCTGCTTCATCCCTAAGAGATGAAGCAGTTTTAGTTTATACGTACTGTAATAGGGTAGGGTGGGAAGCTGTATGTAACGGTCGTTGCCGCTGGCCGCGTAGGTGCTTATCTGGATGTTAAGCACGTGGCGGTAGTAATCCTCAAAGCCCTTGTGTCTCATCAGCCTGTCGGAGACAAACGGCAGGTGGGCTTTGAGCAGGTCAAACAAGGCATCGCCGTCAGCCTTTACGGTGATACCCTTTCTGTTATATATATAATGATATAGTCCAAGATGTGTCGTGCGGACCACCTTGGCATTCCTCAAAAGCAGCGGGAGCATGTAGACATCCTCGAACTTCTTGCCTCTCGGATACCTCACACCATGAAACAACCTGCGCCGGTATACCTTGTTACAGGCATAGCAGTGGGTGTAGGCGCGGCCGTCGAACCAGTACTGAGCCATGTCGGTATACTCCCTGTCGGGCAAGTTCAGCGAGAACAGGACATTCTCCCCGTCTTCTTTCCTCACGGAATATTCCAGGATGTCGTACGTGGGATGCTTTTCCATCATCTCCACGAGTTCCTTGTAGGTGCCGGGGGCAATGTAGTCGTCGGAATCGACAAACGTTATCATCTCTCCCTTGGCTACGTCCAGACCTTTGTTCCGCGCCTCTGACAGTCCGCCGTTCTTCTGATGCACAACCCTTATGCCGTTTCTCCCGTCATACTCATCGCATATCTCAGCCGTTCCGTCCGTTGACCCGTCGTCGACAATTATCAACTCCATGTCTTCCACGCACTGTGAAAGCACGCTTTCCAAGCATCTTCTTAGCGTTCTTTCAACATTATATGCCGGTATGATGACTGATAGCAACATCCTTATCCAAAATTATACATGGTGTTATTATAACAGTGGTGTCGTTAATGTTTCGGAATCTCCCTGAATTGTAAAATCTTATAAAGATACTTCGAGGCTACAAAGAGTCTGTTTGTATGAATGCCGTTTTCACGGCAAGCCCGGACATCTTCTAACAATCCTATCATTCTGTTGTGGATGCTCTTGGTACTGGCGCCGCCAGCTCTCATGGTAACGAAGTCGCGGTTTATGTAACGATAAGATATGCGGTATTTCAGAAACAGTCTGACCATTATCTCAAAGTCGGCAGCAATCTGGTAATCAGTCTTGTATAATCCCGCTTTCTTGTATATATCATTCCTAACATAAAATGATGGGTGAGCCGGCATAAATCCAAAGCGCAGCCAGAAAGGACGAAACCGTTTTGAAGAATAATAGCGGATAGTCTTATGAAGGTCAGAGTCTCTGACGAAATGGATGTCCCCATAAACGGCATCCACTTTTTCCCCTTGCATAACATTGACTACGTTTTCAATGATATCGTTGCTTGTGAAGAAATCGTCAGAGTTGATGATTCCTATAACGTCGCCAGTGGCCATTGCTATCCCTTGGTTCATTCCGTCGTAGATACCTTTGTCTTCCTCCGAAATCCATTTCATTCTTCCATTGAACTTTGGCTCGTATTCCTTTACCAGTTCCAGGGTGCCGTCAGTAGACCCGCCGTCCTTGACGATGTATTCAATGTTCCGGTATGTTTGACTTAATACAGACTCCATAGTATCTTTGATTGTAGCTACAGAATTATAGCTTGTAGTTACGATAGATACTTTCATGCTGGAATCTTTATTAAATGAATCTTTTGAAGTCACAATATAGTAAATGGCTATTTCGTTGTTACTGTGTGCAAATTTAATAAAAATATGCGACATAGCAACAACAAACCATGTTTTTAATTCGTTTTTCCTTTTATTCAAATGATTCAATGGCAAAGATGGAAATCTACAATGGTTTTCCAATTGGATTACAAAGGCTCTGTAACGTTGTTACAAAGGCTCTGTAATGTTGTTACAAGTCTTCTGTAATGTCATTACAAAAATACAGGACAAATATTGTAAAGAATAAGCCGGTCATCACGACTTGCATAAAAGTTTTACAAAGATCTGTCCTTGCCAAGCGTCGACAACTTGCGTAACTTGGATGAAATTACTTTGTCCATTGATTATTTATCTATTGTCTATCCGGATGTTACATAAAGTTTTATCCTAAAACCATGTTATAAAACCCCTGTCCCATCGGGAAGATTAAAATAAAGTAGCATTGAAATAAAATAATAATCCTGTTCTTCCGTTTATACAATTGGTTTTATCTTTAGATAACGAACTTATCAGGAATGAAAATAATGAATACGCGACTTTTCCTTTTCTTATTGGTCTTGTTGCCTCTGACATGTAATGCCTCAATACAGCTATTCAGAAATGGTGTTTCCAACTATGATATTGTTTTATGTGAAGGAGCTTCTGTGTCGGAAAGAACCGCCGCTTACGAGCTGTCAGATTATCTTCACAAGATTAGTGGTGCCAATATCCCTGTTGCCAACGGTTCTCGCCATGGTAGGAAATACATTTATGTAGGGTATGATGGCTTTGTTGGCAATGCCCTGGGAGCCAAACGGCCGAACAATGATGACGAAGGCTTTCGTCTGGTGTCAAGTAAGGGCAACCTGTATATCTATGGCGGAAAAGAGCGTGGAACGATGTATGGCGTTTATAGATTTCTGGATGAGAAGTTGGGCGTAAGATGGTATACAAAGGAAGTCGTTAAAGTGCCTCGTCTTAGGAAATTTGAACTTAATGACCTCGACGAGCGTGAGGAGCCCGCTTTTGCTTATCGTTCCGTCCTTTATTATACCAGCTTGCACAATATAGACTGGAATGCCCATAATATGGTCAATTCTATATTGGGGGCTTCCAATGAAAACAAATATGGCGGCACGCAAGGGTACTTGGGCGTGCATACCATGACATCCATGGTTTCCGCAAAGGAGTTTTTCAAGGACCATCCTGAGTACTTCGCCCTGAATGACGGCAAGCGGATTGATAACGGACAATTGTGCCTGTCCAATCCAAATGTCATTAAGCTGTTGATCTCACGTACTATTGATGAGATAAAGAAATACCCTGGCTGTTGGAGCTACAGCGTCAGCCAAGATGACAACTCTCTCTTTTGCCAGTGCAAGAAATGCAGGGCGTTGGAAAAGAGATATGGAGGTCCTTCCGGCCTGGTGCTGTGGGCTGTAAACAAAGTCGCTGATGCTGTAGGACAAAAATACCCTGATGTGAGAATTGGCACGCTTGCCTATCACCTGACGCAAAAGCCACCGGTAAATATCTATCCAAGAAAGAATGTGGAAATCCGGTTCTGTATGGACGGATGTTTCTCTCATCCTTTGACAGCCAGTGAGAATGCCGCTATCTATAATGATCTGAAAGGTTGGAATAAGTTGACAAGTAACATTGTCATATGGGACTATTCCACAAGCTTCTATCATTATCTTATGCCTGTTCCCAGCATAAATCGTATAGCATCCAACATGAGCCTATTTAAGAACTTCCATTTTCATGGTGTAATGGAGATGGGACAGTATGATGCTTATGGAGGCGAATTTTACGAGTTGAAGCAATGGCTGTTCGCAAAACTGCTATGGAATCCTTCTGATAATCCAGATTCGCTGGTTCGGGATTTCATATATGGTGTTTATGGAAAGGCTGCGAACAATGTGATGAGGTATTACAATCTGACGGAACAGCTTGGCGTAAAGAACCATTTTGTCTTCGATACAAGATACGACACGCCCTTTTATGCTGACGACTATCTTAACACAAGCAGAAGGCTTCTTGACCAAGCTCTTGAGATGGTAAAAGGCAATACCCTGGAATATGACAATGTTGAGAAGCTAAGGGCTTCAATATTGTATCTTCAGGTTATGAGAAATAAGCCATTGTCTCTGACCAATGGCGATGCAGAGAAGCTGAGGCAGTTCTTCCTTAAGTATAAGTGGGAGGAGCGTGAAGGGAAAAGTTATACTGACTTTGTTCAGAAGATGAGCTACTGGTGACTGACCGCTGTCTTGTTGTTGATATTAGTCGGGATGATACCAGTAAGCTTGCTGCTTTACAGGACCCGGAAGAGAAGAAAGATTTTAAAAAAGGAATTTGATGCAGATGAGACTTCTCAAGCACATATTTAAGAACGACACACATAGGGATGCAAATTTAAGGAACAACATCCTGATTTCAGGATTCCTTAAATGTGTAGGTCTCTTGACATCTTTATTGGTGGTCCCTGTTACCTTGGGCTACCTTAATAACGAGGTGTATGGCGTTTGGATGACTATAACGTCCATTATCTCATGGTTCAACTTCTTTGATATAGGCCTTGGAAATGGAACCCGCAATTATCTTACTCAGGCCATCTCAACAGGTGATTATAAAGGGGCGAGAGCTTACTTGAGTACCTCCTTGTGTGCCACCGCCGTCTTGGCACTTCTCATTGGCATAGCGTGCCTGCCGCCATTGTGCCTGTTGGATTTCAACAATGTGTTCAATACTAATGACCTCCCCGGCAGTACGCTGAGGGTGGCGATGTTCATAGCTATAGCATTCACACTTGCAAACTTCGCAATAAGGAACATAGGTCTGGTCTTTATAGCCATGCAGCGCTATGCACTTAACGACCTGCTCAATGTGGGTGGCTCTGTCCTTGGACTTCTTATAATCTTCCTGCTGACCAAGACAACAGAGGGCAATCTTGTCTATGTTGTCCTTACGCTGACAGCTTCGCCGGTATTGGTCTATCTGTTGGCGGCTGTGCCAATATTCAGGCATTATGATTACCTGAGACCTTCGATAAAGGATTTTGATAAGCACTTGCTTGGTCAAGTTGTGGGAAAAGGGCTGGGGTTCTTCTTCATAGAGATAACGAGCTGCCTGGTTATATTCGGAAGTTCCAATTTGTTTATAACACAGTTCAGTGGTCCTGAGTCGGTTACTGTTTACAATATCGCCTATAAGTTCTTCAACTTGTTGGCAATAGGTTATACAATTATTATCTCGCCATTGTGGAATGCCTATACAAATGCTTATGTGAAAGGAGATATGGCCTGGGTGGGCAGAACTTTCAAGCGGTCTTTGGGAATGTGGGGACTGACAGTCCTGGCGGGTTGTGTCATGCTGCTGTTGAGTAACTTGTTCTATACTATATGGCTTGGCGGAAAGGTCACGGTGCCACTTAGCATCTCGGTATATGTGTTGCTTTATATCTGCATGTTTAACCTCAACAACTGCGTGACTTATCTTATTAACGGTCTTAACAAGATACGTGTTCAAATGATAACTTCTGCCGTGGGAACTGCAGGATACCTTATCTTTTTGTTTGCTTTTGGCAATAAATTCGGTATGCCTGGAGTTATTATAAGTATGGCGATTAGCTATTTTGCCATGGCTATAGTACATTTGTACCAGTGCCACTTGTTGATAAAAGGTAAGGCCCATGGCATTTGGAATAAGTGATATTATAGAACTCCATTAGGTTATATATGGGAAACAAGGTCAGTGTTATAACAGTTGTTTACAACGATGTGAGGAACATCCGCCGGACCATGGAGAGCTTCTTCGCTCAAACATGGTCGGAGAAGGAGTATATTGTCATCGATGGTGGCAGTACTGACGGTACGGCTGACGTGATACGTGAATATGCTGATAGATTGTCCTATTGGTGTACGGAGAAAGACCGTGGCATTTATGACGCCATGAATAAGGGCATAAGCCATTGCTCTGGCGATTGGATTAACGTATTGAATTCCGGTGATGTATATGCCGGGCGCGATGCCCTCAAGACGGCCCTTTCCTCAGATGCTGCAAAGAGTGCGGACGTAATTTATGGTGATAGTGTCGAGGTCCGCAATGGTGATGAGGTCAGCGTGTTTGCAAGTGATGATGCTTCTGGACTTGAATTCTGCCCTGTCTATAGGCATGGTTCTTCCTTGATACGTTCGGAAGTTCAGAAGAAATTTCTTTATGATTTGAATAAACAGAAGGAATTGGGGTTCGCCTTGGATTGGGATATGATATTTAGGGTTTACTCCGCCGGGTATAAATTTGCGAAAGTTGGCTGTTTTATAGAAAAATATGACTTGGAAGGGGTCTCCAATCAGCCCCTTAAGAGTTTGCTTTACAATTATAAGATAACATCTAACGGTAAGCACAGGGCTCGGAAGGCTTGCTTCTTTATCAAGAATCTTATTAAGCAGATGCTTGTGCGCTCTCTCCTTTACAGGTATGCAGTTGCCTTTGTGGACGAGTATGTCGTTAACGACATATTGCCTCATATACCTTTCTGGAATGTCAGGCGGGCTCTTTTAAGGCAGATAGGTGTGAAGATAGGAAAGAAATCGTTCCTGATGAAGCGTTGCTATCTGCTTTCTCCACGTAGGATAGTCGTCGGCGATTATACTGATATCAATCGTGGATGCTTTATTGACGGAAGAGGAGGGGTAACTATTGGCAGTAATGTGTCAATATCGCATGATGTTAGGATTGTTACAGGAGGTCATGATGTTGACTCAAAAGAATTTCATGCAAAGTATATGCCTGTTGTCATAAAGGACTATGCCTGGCTTGGGATTGGCTGCACGATACTTCAAGGAGTTACTGTTGGAAAAGGCGCCGTGATTTGTGCCGGAGCCGTTGTAACGCATGATATACCCGATTATGATGTGGTAGGTGGAGTACCTTCGCGGCATATAAAATGGCGCAGCAAGGATTTGGATTATCATTGTATTTGGGATTTCCCTTTTACATAAACAAGTTATATAAATGTAATGGAGATGAAAGTACTTTTCGATCATCAAATATTTTATCAGATAATAGGGGGGGCTTCCAAATACTTTGCAATGATGATTAACTCATTGCCTAAAGGGTGTTGGGAAACCACGACATTGCTTTC
The DNA here is from genome assembly GCA_900316565.1 of uncultured Prevotella sp. Classification (GTDB taxonomy): domain Bacteria; phylum Bacteroidota; class Bacteroidia; order Bacteroidales; family Bacteroidaceae; genus Prevotella. Next base: position 34,402 of record ONDK01000011.1, read on the forward strand.
GTGCAACACTTATGTCAGGAGTCTGCATCTCTTTGAGCACAGCTTTCCTTATGTGTTCAGAGGACAGCCCCGGGTTCTTGATTTATTGAACAAACCGTATACTCGATATGTCCTGGGCAGACAGGATTATGACGTCTTCCATCAAACGAATTTCGGGACTTATTGCCTTGAAAGTATAGGTAACAAACCGATGGTGACTACTTTCCATGATGCGAATTTCCTGCGAAATGATCCACATCCAGAACTGGTGAAACGCCAGAAGGCCTCGTTGCATCGTGCTGATATGATAATATGTGTCAGTGAGAATACAAGAAAAGATATGCTTAGCTTTTTTGATGTTGACGAAAAGAAGACCAGAGTAGTATATCATGGAATTGACATTCCTGACTTGCAAGCGTTACCTGACAACCGGCTCGTGAAGGATGACTACATACTTTATGTGGGGAGGCGCCACAGATACAAGAACTTCAGAAGGTTTATAGAGGCGTACGCTGTTATAAAAAGCAAGTATCCTGAGCTTAAGCTTGTTTGTACGGGCGACAAGTTCACTTCAGAGGAAAGCCTGTTAATGAGCAAACTGGGCGTAATCGATGATGTCAGGCTCGTGAGAGCTGATGAGACGGAAATGAAGCAACTTTACAGGGATGCTGTCTTCTTCATTTTCCCAAGCCTTTATGAAGGGTTTGGCATGCCAATACTTGAAGCTTGGAGTTGCAATTGTCCCGTACTTTTGTCAGATGCAAGTTGTTTCCCGGAGATTGCAGGCAACGCCGGACTTTATTTCCAACCTGACTCTGTAGATGATATGGTAGATAAAATGGAAAGGGCATTGAGTAATGAGAATTTGAGGAGAAACTTGGTAGAGCTGGGACGGAGCAGGGTGAAGATGTTCTCATGGAAACGTTGTGCTGACGAACATTTTGCTATTTATAACTCATTGTTGTAATGATATTAGATAAATAATTAGTAATTTTGCACTGTATTATTAAAATTTTGATTTATGCCATCATCTACTGATACGGATAAGACTAAGGAGATAGATATTATTGCCGCAGCAAAGAAAATCTGGGCTCATAAGCTGTCGTTGCTGATATTTGCCATTATATTCTCTGCGCTTGGAATAATAGTAGCTTTAAACACACCGAAGAGTTACACGGCCAATGTAATATTGGCTCCTGAGGTTCAGGGTGCCTCTGTTTCGGGAAGCCTTTCTGACATGGCTTCTAATTTCGGAATAGACTTGGGCAACAAGCAAAGTGTTGATGCTATTTATCCGGAAATCTATCCGCTTGTGGTCTCCTCCAATGATTTCGTCCTTGGACTTTTCGATGTTCCTGTTCACTGTAAGGATAGTACTAGAATGAAAACTTACTCGGAGCATCTCCTGAAAGACACAAAGGAACCGTTCTGGGCTAGTTGGAAGAATTCCGCAATGAGTATTTTCAAAAAGGACAAGGATGATGCTGACAGCAAAGCCGCCGCTGCTGATACAGACCGGTTTGAGATGTCAAAGCCCGTATATGCTCTATGTAATGGAATAAAGAATAGCATTACATGTCTTGTCGATAAGAAGACAAGCATTATTACCATATCGGTAACAGACCACGACCCTCTGGTGGCCGCTATCGTTACTGACACTATCCAGCATCGCTTGCAGTCTTACATAAATACTTACAAGACAAAGAAAACGCGGCGGGATGTTGACTATTACAAGAGGCTTAGGGATGAGAGCCTGAGGAAGTACCAGAAGGCGCAAAAGGATTATGCGACTTATGCGGATGCACATCAGGATTTGAATCTGCAAGAATATCAGTCGAAGGAAGAGGATCTGGAAAACGATATGCAGTTGAAATATAACACCTACACACAGATGCAGGCGCAGTATCAGAATGCCCAGGCAAAGTTGCAGCAGTCTATGCCTGCCTATACCGTGTTGCAAAAGCCGGTCATGCCATATGAGGCTTCAAGCACACCAAGGGCCTTGATAGTTGCCGTGTATCTGCTGATAGGCATTGTCCTTAACAGTGTTTGCGTCTTGTTTGTATATCCTTTGTTTAAAAGGAAACGCGAGAGAAGACTTGCAAAGAAAAATACTGAAGCTGAAGAGCAATCAGAGAAGTCCGAATAATATAATTAATCGGTTTTGATAATATGACTATTCCAATTCCTTATGTTACTTTGGTGGCACTATTAGAGCTGTGCGCTTTCGTGTACGCTTCACCAAGCGCTACGAGAAATATAAGGGTGAATAGTTCTGTGGTGGCAATTATATTGTTCTTTGTCTTTTTTGCTTTCAGGGGATTTATATTCAGTGACTGGATTTCTTATTATAGCTTCTTTCAGGACTGTACTTGGAGCGATTTGTTCGGTTATAGATTAGGCTCGGTAACAAGTTATGAACCAGGTTTTACGTTGTTGTGCCTGATATGTAAGTCTATTTTTAATGACTATTTCTTCTTCCAGTTCGTTGTATGCCTGATAGACACTGTCCTTTTGCTAAGATTCTTTAGGGGAAGGGTTGACAATGTGGCGTTGGCTTTGCTATTGGTCTTTGTCTTCGACGGCTTGGGAATGTTCGTAAACCTATTGCGTAATTCAATAGCTATAATGATCTTTCTTAATGCTATTGATTTTATCCGGGACAGAAAACCGTTGCCTTATTTTGCCATGTGCACTCTTGCCATGTCTTTCCACATGACGGCGTTGGTTTATTTCCCTTTGTATTTCTTCTTTCACCGCCATCTGAACAAATGGGTGTTCCTCGCTGTCTTCGTCATTTGCAATGTTGTCTTCCTGGCACATATACCAGTGGTCGTTTCGTTATTGAGACTTCTAAGGATTGATGAGGCTTTCACGGACAAGGTGAAGGCTTATACAGAAGTGATGACAACATCCTCGGTTTTGTCAATAGGATATATTGAAAGACTGTTCACGTTTGCTTTGGCTTTCTGCTTTTATGATAAGTTGTCAAGTATGAAGAAAGAGAATGCTATCTTTCTGAATGCATTACTGGCATATTTTATCGCTACTTTCTTCTTTGCCCAATTCTTTGATCTGAGTAAGCGGCTGGCTAATCTGTTCTCGTTCTCTTATTGGATAATATGGGCTTACTTTATTAATTGTTTCTCATATGTAAGGAATAAGAATATCTATATTTATTTCGTCTCATTCTATTGCCTTGTTAAGATATGGTTTATGACTCAGTTGCCAAGTTTGGAATACGAGAACCTGATATTTGGAATAAAGTCATATCAGGAAAGACTGTTTATTATTAATACCACATTTAAAGATTAGAACTAACATAAGAGTTCATGGCAGACATTAGCACAGATATTGCGTTGGTAATTGTTCTCTATAATCCTAATGGGGAGGAAAAAGATAATATCAGGAGAGTTGCGGGAGATTTTCCGGGAGTCATTGTTGACAACTCTTCTGTTCCCACGTTTTCTTCTGATGTCGTTGGAAAGATGAGCTATGTTCCATTGAAATATAATGCAGGGATAGCCAAAGCGCAAAATGAGGGGATTAAGATCTTAATGGGGGCTGGCAATGTTAGGTATATTGTCTTTTTTGACCAAGACAGTGTGATTCCTGAGTCATATCCTTATAAGATAGTTTCGGAATATAAAAGGATTAATGATTTGATGGGGGGACGTCTTTCTTGCCTCGGACCTAAGGTATGTGATAAAAATGATGGAGAGGAATACCATTCCGTCATACATAAGGAAAGCCCAATAGAAAATGGATTTCAACTGAAGTCGGAAATTATCTCATCAGGCTCTTGCGTCTCAATTGAAAAGTTTAAAGAGGTAGGATTGTTGGATGAGGGCTTGTTTATTGATTTCGTTGATACTGAATGGTGCTTTCGCTCTTGCAGCAAGGGCTTTGTTTGTGGCATTACTGATCGTGTAGAATTGAATCATGAGGTCGGAAAACAAAAATTGCATTTAGGTAAGCATATAATAATTATTTCTGCTCCCGTCAGATACTTTTATCAATATAGAAACTTTCTGCTTCTCGCAACAAGGGGATATGTTCCTTGGAATTTTAAGTTCTTCAAAGGTTCTAAGTTTCTTATTAGATGGTTCTATTTCCCATTTATCAATGGAGGAATGAAAAGATGGAAATATATGAACAAGGGTATAATTTCTGGAGTAAGGGCAATTATTAAAAAAGGACGTTAAGGAATGATATCAGTTTGCATAGCAACCTACAATGGGGAGAGGTTCATAAAGGAACAACTGTCTTCTATTCTACAGCAGTTGAACTCTGATGATGAAGTCATTATTTCTGATGATGGATCATCGGACAGAACATTGGAAATAATAAGGGAACTTAATTCGCCTCTCGTTAAGATATATATTAATAATGGGGAACATGGCTATACACCGAATTTTGAGAATGCCATAAAGCATTCGAAAGGTGAATATATTTTCATCTCAGACCAAGATGATATATGGTTGCCTGATAAAGTAAAAGTTTGCATGGACTATTTAAATGAAGCCGATTTCGTCGTCTCCGATGCCATGCTTATTGATGGTAAGGGAATGAAGATAGGTGACTCTTTTTGCGCTTTAAGAAAATCGAAGTTTGGATTGATAAATAATCTAATTCGCTTCAGCTATTTGGGATGTTGCTTTGCCTTCCGTCGCAACATCTTAGATAAAGCTTTGCCATTCCCATCAAATCATGTTCTCTGCACACATGACAATTGGCTTGCTATTGTCGCAATGGCTTTCTATAGGTCTAAGTTTATTAGCAGGCCGTTAATACGGTATAGACGGTATGGTGGAAATACGTCATCTGGAGCTGCGAAGAGCACAAAGACGCTTGTCTTCATGCTTAAGTACAGATTATATCTGATATGGAATCTGTTAAAGAGAGCAATTCAAGTCTTAACTCAGCCCTTCCTTATCCATAATGGCTTTAAACCTTCTTGACCATGCTTCCCAGGAAAGCTTGTCTCTTGTTAATTCATTATCATTATCTGAGAACTCCTTTAATCTATTGTTATTAATGTCTTCAATAATGATATTGGCAAAATCGTTGCTGCTGGAGCCTGGGGATAGTGTCCGTCCATTGTAGCCATCTATGACATAGTTCGTTATACCACCTGTGGCATAAGTGTAGCATGGCATGCCAAAAGCGGCAGCCTCGCTTAATACTATTGCTGAGCATTCTGCTTTTGTAGGAAGGAGAAAGATATGGCATTTCTCTAAAATACGTATGTATTGGGCATATTGCTCGGCATTATTCTTGTTGAGGAAGCCCATGTTCGTTACGTATTCACATTGATATTTCTTATCTAAATTTCTGATGCCGACAATGAAAAGGTGGGCATTAATGCCTTTATCTCTTAATAGCTTTACTGTATTGAATGCGGTCTCGCCGCCTTTCCTTTCCCAATCGACTCCGGAGAACAAGATGCGTAACTCGCCACCATGATATGGTTCAACCTTTTTAATGTCATTAGTGTCTATGTTTGGCCCAAACTCTAGAACATAGTTGTGGGTTGAATCTCCACCACAATCATTAACAACACTTTCTGCCGCCCATTTAGAAGACCTTATATTAATCCTGGCATGTTGTACGGCTTTCATTTCTAACTTCTCAGCTATTCTATATGAATATTTAGAATAACCATGAATGTAATAGTCTATAAGTCCGAATATTGAGGCGTCAGTATAGTATATGAATGGCTTGTCAATGTTCCTGTAATTGATGTATTGTGCGCCTCCTGGGAAAAAAAGATAATCGCATTTGCTTACAAGGGCTTTATCGATGGAAAGTCCTGTTAGCATAGCGTCTAAAGGGAAATGACAGCCTGTTAACCACGGCTTTCTTGTTATAAGTTGTAAGATAGCACGTATCGCTTTTGAGACTTTAAAGAAAAATCCTTTGGCGTTTAATGGAATCCAAACGACTTCATATCCGGCCTTCTCGATAGACTCCCTTATTTTGTATGTTGTGCCACTCCAGTCAAATCTGTCTTTAAAAGGATTGGCAAAAGATACGTATCCTATCTTTTTAATCTTCTCCATATTGCTTGTTTACAAGGTGTTCTAATGCTCTCTCCGATTGCTTAACCATAAACCGTTGACGATGCTATTGCCTTATGTCTATTTACCAAGTAATTAGTGGACCCGCATCACAACTGCAAGAAGCATTTTCCTCCATCATTGGCGCAGATAGCTGTATCGTCTTTCCCGTCCATTGAGGTAAATGTAATGATGTTCTTGTCGCCCTCTTGCCTCTTGCTTTTCTTTAATCCGAGTTCCTTACTTCACGATGTTGGCGATGGTAGCGAGGACAGCGGCGATGCTGGCGGCGCTAGAACCAACACTGAGGGTTTCGGCAAGGCTCACCCTTGAGGTGAATCGCTTGAATATCCGCATGACTGTAAGAACTTTTTTGCATCCATGAATGGTATGCTTGACCCGTTGAATCCTTTTTTATCCCTTGTTATAATGAGATCCGGATTTGACTCTAAAGAAGAGAAATATTGGACTGCATCTTCAAAGTCAGTCGGGTCTTGCTTTAATGCCTTATTTATTGTTGCTTCGTCTATAGAGGTTACATCAATATATTCTAGTAATTTCGAGATGTCGTCCAAGACTTTCTTCTTGTCATAGTATTTCCTCATGACGTATGCACAATTGATTACTGTCAAAGATGAGGTGGATGCTTGTATAAAGTTCTGTCGTATCATTTCCATGATAAGTGCTGCATCTTCAAAAAAGTCTTTTCTACAGGCAAGATAATCGACTATGATATTGGTGTCTAGAAATATTTTCATTTCGAAAGCTCCTCCCACATTTTTGCTGTTTCCTTATCAAAGTCAACATCCTCAGGTAAAGGTCCTATTGTGCCTTTTCTGGTTTCATCTGTGATTTTGAAATCTTTAGGTAAGTGCGGAAATTCAAGCTTAGTATTATTTGACTTAATGATTTTCTTAATAGCCTCCAATACTTGTCTCAACTTCCGTGTGTCGTTGGAAATTATACCAAGATTGCGATATATTTCAGCATTTAATTCAAATGTTGTCATAATGATTCCTCCTAATTTTGTCACAAAGATAGTGTATCTAGAAGATAATTCAAAATAAAATCTCTCTTTTCTACTTCACGATGTTGGCGATGGTGGCGAGGACGGCGGCGATGCTGGCGGCGCTAGAACCAACGCTGAGGGTCTCGGCAAGGCTCATGCGGGATGAAGACTTGCTTGGGACTACAATCTCGCAGCCGGGATATACCTTTGCGTTGTGGCCGACCTTGGCAACCGTTCCGTTCATATATAGGATGTAGGTGCGGCTCTTCTTGGCGTTGGAAGCGAAGCCTCCCGCCTCGTCTATGTAGTAGCTGACGTTCTTTCCCTTTGTATATGCCACGGAGTTCGGGTACATTACGGCACCGTTGATTTTCACTGTACCGTTGTAGAGAGGCACTGTTATGCGGTCGCCCTCACGAAGGACGATGTCTGCGTCGCTTCCCGGATGTGCGAGGGCCTTGTCGAGCTCTATGCCTACGGGGTAGTAGTCAGGCACCTGGAACTTCTGTAAGGTTATGGCGTTTGCCTGTTGTGCCGCCTGCATGACGGAGGCTCCGTTGCTTGAGCGCGAAGCCATCTCCAGCATTTGCTGCTGTTGCTGCTCCTGTGCCATGCGGAGTGCCGTCTCCATGCGGGCACGCTCGCTCTCGTTCGTGCGGCGTTCGAGTCGAGCACCCTTGATATATGCTGTTGCCTTTGTCCCGCCGGCAGCCTTTATGATGTCGCTGAGGCGTGTCTTGGTCGTTGGCAGGGCATAGGTGCCGGCAAAGAGCACCTCGCCGTTAACGTAAACGTTCTGCAGACTGTTGGTGCCTGGGCTGCGGCGCACGTATACCTCATCGTAAGGCTCAAGGATGAAGCCCTGCTCTCCGTCTATGACGAAGCCGTCTTTCAGTGAGAAGGTGTATGTGCGTGCGGTAATGGAGTCGGCGGAGGTTGCTGACGGGTCATACATCCGCCGGCTGACGTCGACCTTTGATGTTGAGGCGGTGTTGGTAAGTCCTCCTGCTTGAAGGATGAAGTCCTCCAGCGTCTCATTATCCGCATATTTATATACGCCAGGATACTGCACCTCTCCATGAATGGTGATGGTCTGCTCCTGCATCACGTCTTGCTTGGTAGGGATGAACAGCACATCCTCGTTCTGCAATGGGATGTCGGCAACTTTACCGCTGAGTATTCCGTCGACGTCCACGGATATCACTTTCAGCGTGCGGTCGGCTTTTCTGCGGTGCATCACGGCACGGGCTGTGAAGGCACTCTCGGTGAGTCCGTCGGCAGCCTCTATCAAGGATTTGACGGTCTGTATGTCGCCACCGACCTGGTACATACCGGGACGTAAGACGGCACCTTTTATCTCGACCATGTTCTCATAACGCGGTATGACGGAGTCGACGCTTATCGAGTCGCCGTCGGAGAGGCGGAACGAAGAGAAGTCGAACTCGTTGACATTGAAGATGGAATACTCACGGCCCGTCTTTCGGAACACGCGGACAGATTTTGTGTAGGCGTCGCCGGAGAAGCCAGCCGCATAACGAAGCAAGGTGCCAAGGCTTTCGTTGCGCGTCATCTCATAGTACATCGGGCGTTTCACTTTGCCGGTGACGTTGACGAGGCAGTCGTAGGCTCCTACAACGATAACATCGCCGTCGGCAAGTTTGATGTTGCCCGACAGACGGCCGTTCTGCAGGTAGTCGTAGACGTCGATGTGGCTTACGAGGCGGTTGCTTCTGAAGACCTTTATGTTTCGGAGTGTACCGAGGTCGCTGGGACCTCCGGCCGCATAGAGGGCGTTGAAGGCGGTGGAGAATGCCGACAGCGTGTAGGTTCCCGGTCTCTTCACCTCTCCCATGACGTTAATCATTATCGAGTGTGTAGAGCCTATGGACAGACGGATCTTTGAACTGCTGTAGCGGCGGCCCATCTTGGCGCGGACGCGGGCGTTGGCCTGCGAGACAGTGAGCCCGTTGACGTTGATAGGTCCGAAGCCCTCTATTGTTATCATACCGTCGGGGGCAACGGTGGTCTCTATCGACTTCTGAGAAGCTCCGTAGATGTCTATGAACACGGCGTCGCCAGGACCCAGACGGTAGTTGCGCGGCATGGCGACGTTCTCGTTGGGCTCGAATGTCAGGTTCTGCTTCGAGAAGAGGTCGTGGCCATATATCTTCTTCTTGTCCTGCTGCAGTCTGGCAACAAGCTGCCGGTACATTGCCGCCGTGTCGGCAGGAGCCCACGAGTTGAGCTCATCCTGCATTGCTACATAGTCGGGGTTGTAGGCATCGTAGGTGTTGTCATATGTCCTGTCCGACTTTATCCGCATGTTGGAGAACTCATCCTGGGTGCGTCGCTCGTCATTGTAGATGTCGCGCGACTCATCGGCGATGTCCTCCTGCGAACGGTTCTTGGCCGAGTTCATCCCCGCCGTGCGCCGCTGACGGCTCGTCGGCTTGTTGCGGCTGCCGGAGACGCTCTCCGATGTCTTGTTGTTGATACTCTCATAGAGCTTCCTCACACGACGTATCTGGCTTATGTCGACACCATTTTGCATCAGGTGGGTGACAATCTGCGACTGTGAGGTGCCCCGGGCATGCTCCCTGGTGATGTATTCCATGACCTGGTTGTCAGTCATTCCGGACTGGGCATAGAGGCACATTGACAGAAATGACAGAAAGACTATGAGAATGTATCTTTTCATTATTTATTTAGTTGTTATGAAGCTTCCTATTATGTATATAACTCTAATTTGTGTAATTTGTTGCAAAGATACTGCTTTTTCTTCGCTTTTCCGAAAAATGAGGTGTGAATTTGCTGCCTTGCATGATGGCAGCTCGTATTTGGCATAACAAAAAAGGACCCGCTTTATCATCAGCAATGAAACTGCCGATGATAAAGCGGGTCTTGGTGATTTATAGTCAGTGGATAAGAACCATTGTCAAGAGCATTACTCCACGGTAACACTCTTGGCAAGGTTACGTGGCTGGTCGACGTTAAGTCCCTTGCAGACAGCAACATGATATGCCAGAAGCTGCAGCGGAATTACAGTGAGCAGCGGAGCCAGCGGCGCCAGCGTGTGCGGTACCTCTATGCACTCGTCGGCAATCTTCGGGATCTCCGTGTCGCCTTCGGTGATTACTGCGATGATATGTCCGCCACGGGCCTTTACCTCCTCCATGTTGGACACTATCTTCTGGTACTGCTTGTGATGTGTGGCTACAAAGAGAACCGGCATGCGGTCGTCGACAAGGGCGATAGGTCCGTGCTTCATCTCTGCTGCCGGATAGCCCTCGGCATGGATATAGCTTATCTCCTTGAGCTTCAGTGCGCCCTCAAGAGCCACAGGATAGTTCCAGCCACGTCCCAGATAGAGGAAGTTGGTGGCATAGGTGTATGTGCGGCTGATGGTCTTGATGCGGTCGTCGAGCTTCAGCACCTTCTCAATCTTGTCAGGGATGATGGCCAGCTCCTGTATCATGGCGTCATATTCCTCCTGGCTGATGGTGCCCTTGCAGTGTCCCAGACACAGAGCCAGCAGGGTAAGACATGTGAGCTGTCCTGTGAATGCCTTTGTGGAGGCCACTCCTATCTCCGGGCCCACATGGATGTATATGCCGGTATCCGTCTGACGGGCTATGCTGGAGCCTACGGCGTTGACGATACCGAAGATGCAGGCGCCTTTCGACTTCGCCAGCTCTATAGCTGCCAGCGTGTCGGCGGTCTCACCGCTCTGGCTTATCGCGATGACAACATCGGTAGGGTAGACGATGGGATTGCGGTAACGGAACTCACTGGCATAGTCGACCTCTACCGGTATCTGGCAATACTGCTCTATGAGCTGCTTGCCGATGAGTCCTGCGTGCCAGCTTGTTCCGCAGGCTACGATGATGAACCGCTTGGCGGACATCAGCCGGTCCTTGTTGTTCTTGACTGCTGACAGCACTATGTCGTTTGCATCAATGTAGTTGTTTCTTCCTGCTTTCTTCTCACTTGTCGATGTCTTTGCGAACAGGCGTCCACGCATGCAGTCGCGCAGACATTTCGGCTGGTCGAAGATTTCCTTGAGCATGAAGTGTGGGAAACCGCCTTTGGAGAGCATGTCAATGTCCATGTCAACCTCGTTGATCTTCACGTCAGCGCGTGTTTTGTCGAGGTTCCAGATTTGGAGGGGTTTCCCGACCTCTGCCGTTACCACCTGCTCATCGTCGACATATACTACATTCTTAGTGTATTCTACTATTGGTGAGGCATCACTTGCCACGAAAAACTCGCTGTTGTCCTTGCCGACACCGATGACCATCGGTGATCCCTTGCGGGCGGCAACTATCTGATGGGGGTTGCGGCGGTCTATGACTGCTATGGCATAGGCTCCTACGCACTTTCTCAGAGCGTGGCAGACAGACTGCGTGAGGTTCGTGTGATGCTTGTCCATGGCATACTCAATGAGCTGTACAAGCACTTCCGTGTCAGTGTCGCTCTTGAAGTGGTAGCCTTTGCCCTTGAGCTGCTCGCGAAGCTCGGAGTAGTTCTCGATGATACCGTTGTGGACGATGGCGATATTGCCCGACTCCGAGACATGAGGATGGGCGTTGCGCACCGACGGTTCTCCGTGGGTAGCCCAACGGGTATGGGCTATTCCGATAGTGCCGGCGCAGTCCTGACCCTTCGCTACGTTCTCTAAGTCGGCGACTTTGCCTTTCGCCTTATAGACGTTCATCTGATCTTCTGAATTTATGAGTGCTACTCCGGCCGAGTCGTAACCACGATATTCGAGGCGGTGAAGCCCTTTGATAAGGATCTCGTAAGCGTTACGGCTTCCGATATAACCAACAATTCCGCACATAAGTTCTTCTGTTTATTATTTAATAATAATGTGTAAAAGCAAGCCGGCATGTCTTCTTGCCTGTGGGTGCTTTTCTACTATAACGAAATTTTCTCTGTTTTATTATACGCAAAAAGCTCCGAAACCATTTATTGGTTGCGGAGCTTTCTCTTTCTGGGGTGGGGGGTGGGACTCGAACCCACGACATTCAGAACCACAATCTGACGCTCTAACCAACTGAACTACGCCCACCGTGTTGTTGATTGCTTTTGAAAAGCGAGTGCAAAGGTACGGGATTTCTTTGAGTTGTGCAAATAAATCCCGTACTTTTTTTCTTTTTTCTTTATTTTGCTGGTGCCGGTGCGCTCTGAGGAGCTGCTCCCTGGGCTGCCGGAGCTGTCTGCTTAGCACCCTGTGCGCCCTGTGCCGCATTCTGCTTCTGCTGCTGGCTGGCACCGAAGTTAGGCAGTGTGTTCGGGTTTGTTTTGCTGTCGCCGGCGGTCTTCTCTATGACGCTCTCGTCGGTTGTTGCTTTCGGAGCCACGTGTGCGCAGATGATGCTGCATACGACCATGACGATGGCCAGACCCCATGTAGCCTTCTCAATGAAGTCGGTGGTCTTGCGGACACCCATAATCTGGTTTGAAGATGAGAAGTTAGATGCCAGACCGCCTCCCTTAGACTCCTGGATGAGTACAATGCCTATCATGAGAAGCGCTGCAATGACAATAAGGATTACGAATAATGTGTACATTTTTATTCTTTATTTTGTTTGTTATTTATTATCAATTTTTCCAAAAAGCGTATTTGGTCTGCAAAGTAACGATTTTTTTTCGGATAAATCAAATTTAATCGTCGAATAATTTCCAAAGCCTTTGAATATCTGCCTTGTTTTATATAAATACGGGCCAATGTCTCGGTAAAGAAGCCGGAATCGCTGTCCGACGGCTCCTCTATCTCCGGTTCATATTCCGGCTCTTCCTTCAGCTCCATCTTTCCGTCGTCGTTGTTGAGGAAGTCGTCGATGAGGTCCTGGCCTTTCATGTGTGGCGTGCTCTCCGCCTCCTCCTGTATCTCTTCCTCTGTCTCGTTGGCAAGGAGGAACGACGCATAGTCGTAGGCGTCGGCGGCTGTGGGCTTCCGTTTCTCCTTCTTCTCAGGCTCTTCCGACGGCATCTGCTGCAGGAAGTCGTCTATGAGCGCTGCCGTGCGGTCCTTGCCGCCTTCCTTCTTCTTAGTCTCAGCAGGCGTCTGATGGACTTCTGTCTTGTCCTCCGGTGCCTCAGACGGTGCTGTGGCAGTCGTGGCTATGGCTTGTCCGGCGATGCCGCCGTCTTTCTTTTCCTCTTCCTTCTCCTGCCTCAGATGATAGTGCGCGGCCTCCACGAGGTCGAAGAGCTTTTTCCTGTCGGCGACGTACATCGCTGCCCGCCGCAGCTCCTCGTCGAACGACGAGTCATGGAGCAGATAGAGGTTTGTCAGCAACAATAGTCTTGCGGGCTGATAGTAAGGGTACTGGGCGGTGAGGGCCCTTAGCTGATAAAGGCTCGAACGGTCCAGGCGGTCCGGATGGTCTATGTATTGCTGAATGTTCATTACCAATTGGCTACTGTAGCATTGAATATCTGTTCAACGAGGTCTTTAATCATCTGGTTGACGAGCTCCTCCTGAACGGCGGCGAGGCTCTGCGTGGTCTCATAGGACTGTGTTGCCGTGAACTGGCGCTCGAAGTCTTGGGTGTGGTCAGCATTGTTTGTGAACCTCACGTTGACGGTCATGGCCAGCTCTGTCTGTGCGGCATATCCCTCCGAGCTGACGCTCTTGTTGCGCTGCGAGTACTGTGTTATCTCGCCCTCAATCTTCATGTCGCCGTTGCGCTTTACCTGCTGCAGCTTGGTATGGTTGGCAAACTCGTCTTTCAGGGCATTGTTGAAGTTTGGTGCCATGGGTCCCCAGACATAAGCAGCGCGGTTGGGGAAGTCGGCAATCTGAATGGTCTTGGTCTTGTTATAGTCGATGCTGGCACCGTTGAGCTTATAGCTGACGGAGCATGCCGTCATCATAAGCATGACGGCGGCAAATAGCATGACCGATATTTTATGGAGTGTCATTTGCATGTCTTATTCTCTGTGGTTTGTGGGGGTGGGGGAGACGGTCTTCTGTTTCCCTGCCGTCGCCATTTTTCTTATCCTTGTCTTAGTTCTTGTCCAGTCCGTACTGTTTTATCCTACGGTATAGCGTGCGGTCGCTGATGCCGAGCTCCTGTGCGGCTTTCTTTCTGTTGCCGTTGTTGCGCTCCAGGGCTTTCTCCACCATCTGCCGTCCTATGTCGTTGAGGTTTAACGTCTCCGGCTCAGAAATCTCCTCTGCCACGGCATCTTCTACCTGGTTGTCGCCCGAAGGGCGCCGGCTCTCCGCCGTATTGTTGCCGTAGTCGTTGGAGAGTCGTGCCGGAAAGCTGCCACTCTCACGCGGTATGCGCTCGAAGCCCGCTACGCCTTCCAGCTGGCGGGCCTCGTTCAGCTGCTTCCTTACCGTATTGAGGTCTCGGCGCAGGTCGCTGACGTTGCCGCGCAGCTCATAGAGTATCTTGTAGAGCAGTTCCCGCTCGCTCTCATAGCTATGGCGTCCGTTGCCCTGGATGGTAGCAAGCTCGGTTGTCTCCTCGTCCTGCGGGATAAACTTGCTCAGTGTCTCGGCGTCAATTTCGCGCTGCTCGCTGAGTACCGACATCTGCTCGGTGATGTTCTTAAGCTGTCTGACGTTGCCCGGCCACTTGTACTTAAGCATCATCTGCTTGGCATCCTCGGTGAGGGTAATCTTTGGCAGACGGTACTTCTCGGCCATCTGCATGGCGAAGAGGCGGAACAATAGTATTATGTCGTTGCCGCGGTCGCGCAGTGGCGGTATCTGTATGGGAATGGTGTTCAGCCGGTAGTAGAGGTCCTCGCGGAACTTCCCCTCGCTGACGGCCTTACGCATATTCACGTTTGTCGCCGCCACGATGCGCACGTCGGTCTTCCTTATCTCCTGTCCGCCGACTCTGATATACTCTCCTGTCTCTAAGACTCGCAGAAGGCGCGCCTGAGTAGCCAGGGGAAGCTCTCCTACCTCATCGAGGAATATCGTTCCCTTGTTGGCCACACCGAAGTATCCCTCACTTTCGCCTATTGCTCCGGTGTAAGCGCCCTTCTCATGTCCGAAGAGCTCACTGTCGATGGTGCCCTCGGGAATGGAGCCGCAGTTTATGGCGAAGTACTTCTCCCTCTTGCGTGGTGAGTTGTCGTGGATGACGCGTGGGAAGATTTCCTTTCCCACACCGCTTTCTCCGACAATGAGCACGCTGAGGTCTGTCGGCGCCACCTGCAGGGCCACGTCCAGGGCGTGGTTGAGCTGCTCGTTGTTGCCTACTATATTGTAGCGTTGTTTTATGCGTTGGAGTTCAGTTGCGTTCATATATTCCTTTCGACGGGATGGCTTGCGGAGGTTTCGACATGCTGTTTAGCCCATCTCTTCCTCCATTCATCCTTTCTGCTTAGTTTTTATTTGGCTGACAAAATTACATATTTTATTTCATATGACTGCAAATTTGGCAGACTTTTTTTCTTCATTTATAAATTAATTCAAGTTTCTAAAGTTATTTGAGAACGTGATTTATAAGGGAATGGAAGCGACTTGAGCCAATGTAGGGTGGGGTTTATCCCCATCCTCCAAGGATTTAAAGGTAATCTCTTTCTCCCAGCTTTAGGGGATGCAGAGGGGTTTTGCTCTTGGAGGATGGGGATAAACCCCACCCCTACATCGGGTTCCATTAATTTCATCTGTCGGGTGTTAGGATGGGGATAAACCCCACCCCTACATTTGGTTCCGCAATAAAACATAAGACAAACAGACCACACCCAGTGCCTCGAGAGGCACACTATCAGTAACCCCAGACTAAGCGAGCGAAGCGAGTGCAGTCTGTGGGCATATCGAAAGGATAGTGTCCACTCAGAGCCTCGGAGAGGTTCAGACACGTAGTGTGTGCATATATAAGGCTATATACCATTAGCCCTATAAGACAACCATTAGGATATAATGATGAACACTACGCGTATGTGCCTCCGAGGCTGTAAGTCGCTGGGGCCCTTGTTGGATGGGGATAACCCCCACCCCTACACAGGCGGGACTCCGCTGAAGATACCCCAAAGCGGCGCTCGCTGTTTTTTTTATTCTCTCGCAAAGGCGCTAAGGACGCAAAGAGGTGGTCACAGCCTTGGAGAGGAAGTACAAGCGAATGTAATCCGCAGGGTACGGTCAGACTCCAAACGCTAAATAAAATATCCGTGTCAGACCGACGGCTGCAGGGCGCGGCTAGGTAGGGTTAGGGGCCGTCCGTCATAAA
>ONDK01000002.1 GCA_900316565.1 uncultured Prevotella sp.
GAAGTTGAAACCATGCCACTCGCTATTTTCTTTTTATCAAGAATTTAAGAATGACAGCGTCGCTCCTGTATTCGTCATAGAATACCCTTGAAGCAATACTCACACAGAGACACGGAACCACAAAGTATCAGAGACGAGGTCCATATTAATATAGAGTTCACAGAGACGGCTTCGCCGTAAAGAGTTCACGAAGCGAGCTCACGCAGAATACACCGTATTCTCTTTAAGGCGAAGCCGTCTCTTTGCTCCGAGTCACGAGTGAGTCTCTGTGGCTCTGTGTGAGCCCTACAAAAATATCAAAGTACACTAATGTTGACTATCAATGCGTTACAAGCCTATCTTCCAAAAGTGACGAAGACAGGAAAAAATCTCTCATTCTCAAATTCTTGAGATAAAATAGTCAAAAAGACCTTTCGCTGAACAGTTACATCTGGGACTAAAGAGTGTGCCTCTCCGAGGCACGGAGTATGTTTTTTTGAAGCGAACAGACTGAAACAGTAAATATGGTTAGGACACTACACTAGTGTTGTGTCCTAACCATATTTACGTCTATAATAGGCTTAATTCAAATTCCTGTAGTTGCTTAATAACATGAATCTTAAGGAATATAAGCGACTTATGTCAATGTAGGGGTGGGGGTTATCCCCATCCTCCAAGGGTTTAAAGGAACTTACAGCCTCGGAGAGGAAGTACAAACGAATGCAATCCGCTTGCAGGGTACCGTCAGACCACTAACGCCAAATAAAATATCCGTGTCAAACCGACGACTACAATCGTTAAATTAAATATCCGCGTCTGACTGACGGCTGCAGGGTGCGGCTAGGTAGGGTTAGGGGCCGTCCGCAAACTAGTACATATGTTTTTTTTGGGGGGGCGGACGGCCACAAGGGCCGCACCCTGCAGCCGCCCGATACAACGCGCTGAATGGATACCTCACAGCCTCGAAGAGGCTGTAAATTACTGTTGCGCTTGGAGGATGGGGATAAACCCCACCCCTACATTGGCGAAAGTCGCTTGTTTCACACCTTTATCACGAAATTAAGTAACTATAGGAATACAGACTATTAGAATACCGAGGGGAGGAGACGTCGGAGAACCACCGACAATGCCGTTCCAACTGCGAAGACCACAACGATAATGGAAAGAGAGATAACGGCATGCCACAGGCCGCTATCGGCATTCAGGCCCATGGTATGAAGTGTATTAACGCACACATGTATCACCGCCATCTGAAGGCTGAAGATAGTCAGCGTGTGGCGGCCTGCATCTCCGAGAATCCTGGAACAGCCATAGCCTTCCAATGCTTTGCAGACTATGAGCATGAGCAGTGTTCCCGTTATGCCACTGACCAGGG
This sequence comes from uncultured Prevotella sp., assembly GCA_900316565.1. Classification (GTDB taxonomy): domain Bacteria; phylum Bacteroidota; class Bacteroidia; order Bacteroidales; family Bacteroidaceae; genus Prevotella. The sequence goes on from ONDK01000002.1 coordinate 1,355, forward strand.
CATAACGTATGTAATGACCGTAAATCCGGCACGACAGGTTTATGTTTCCGTTAAGATAACATGCTGCGACAAACAAGATTATCAGAATCAATACGGAGAATTTCCCTTGTGATAAGACGTGTTCGTGTTGCCTAATCTCATGTCCGGCGAGCATCGCTATAACGAAGAAAGGCATTGTGTCGATGCTCCATGGAAGTAGGACAGGCAGCTGATCCATTGCGCATACGGACAGCAGGAGCAGGACAAAACTAATTGCCAAGCCTTTCTTGCTTTTAATCCTCTTAATTAAAGTATAGTATACGATGTCGGAGACAAACATTGCCGTTAGGAACCATAATGGCGAATTGTAATGTCTCAGGAAGATAATGTTTGGCCGCACGTCTAAAGGATAAAGGCAAAAACGTGAATAAGCTACGCCTTCAAGATCCAACAAGGTAAGGTTACTACTCAAGACCACAAGACAGGCACTGAACAGCACATAAGGTATCAGCAGCCGCCTTGCCCGCTTCAACACATGCTCCTTCCAGCTGGCACGCGTTCCTCCAGTAAAACCTGAGAGGAAGAAGAAGGCAAAGATGAAGAAACTACCCAAATACGGCTGCCACAATGCACCGGGAATGTGGCTATAGACAACGAGTATCAGGGCTATGCTCTTTGCCATGTCTACATACAGCAGTCGTTGTTTTTTCTCCGGCATATTACTTTTTACTGCAAAATTAACCCAATTATGACATAATACAAAGCATTAAGATGATTTTTTTTTCTTACCTTTGCGCACAAAATATCAACACAATGGACATAAGACTATTTCTTGACAAGGTGAAACTGGCATTCCAGAAACGCACTGGTGCCACTCAGACGAAAAAAGACTATAACTGGTGGAAAGACAAAGGCTATGACAATGATCCGGAAGTCAGTTTTATCTTGCAGTCGCACAATAAGAGCTTGCAGATAGTACATATTGTACGCAAGCTCCGTGAATATAACGGCAAGAAGGAAATCATCGTCATTGACGACGGTTCCAGCTTTGAACATACGGAGCGGCTGGTAAAGGAGCTGAAAGGAGCCAATGAGTTTATTATCCGCAGCAACGACCTTTTCGAGGTTGTTACCTATGACAAGGCTGTGCGCTTCTCAAACGGAAAATATCTTGCCCTTATGCAGGACGATGACGATTTTGACAACTTAAAATGGGTCGATGATGCCCTTGCATACTTCAAGAAGAACCCCAAGATGGCAATTCTTGGCGGCAAATGGCAGACCAGCGCCACCTTTGACGACAGCAAGAAGCGATATTTCAGCCAGAAAGTCGACACCGACAAGCCGTTTGCCTTTGCGCAGGTCGTCTGCCGTGCCCCGATGTGGATAAGCCGCGCTCTGTTCGATGAGTATCTCCACCATAACGACTTCCGCTTTGCCCCGGTTCAGAACGACGACGATGAGATTTGCCTGCGATGCTGGACCCTTGGCCTGCAGGTAGGCTGGTACGATGCTGGTTTCCACTCGCTGTCGGCCGGAGGCATGCGCCTATGGAACAGAAGCCTTACGGAATCGCAGATGGAACGCAACGGCAAGCTCCTCTACACGATGTATCGCGACAAAATAGATGAAATAAACGGCAGGATTGACGAAGCCAACAAGAATCTTCAGTAAGCTTATTTGGCGGACGGCCACAACAAGAATTATAAGCTCATTTGGCGGACGGACCCTAACCCTACCTAGCCGCACCCTGCAGCCGTCCGATTGCAAGCGCTGAACAGATACAATTTTGTCATTAAATCCAAATCTGCACTCGCCCAGCGGAAGCCAACGAACCCCAATGTAGGGGTGGGGTTTATCCCCATCCTCCTAGCGTGGTTCAATCTGATATTAATATCATCTGCGTGGTGTTAGGATGGGGATAAGCCTAAGCTGCTGAAAAAGTACCCCAAAAACAGAGGGGGTATAGCAAAAATCTTTCAATTTGTAACTTTTAGCTGACTGAGATGCGAAAAGAAGTCGAATTTTCTTTAATTTACCCCTTTTAATGGGGTTAAAGACAAATGATTGCTTACAGTTTTTGTTAACAAATGTATTTTCAGCAGCTTCGGATAAACCCCACCCCTACACAAGGTTTCGCAGCGCGATTTCGAAAAAACTAGAGAACCAACTGAGTGCCTCAGAGAGGCACACTCTCAGTAACCCTCAGGCTAAGCGAGCGAGGCGAGTGCAACTTGGGGATCAACCGCTTGCAGGGCGCGGCCCTTGTGGCCGTCCGCTATAAATTCATTATGTCCTTGTTTGCGGACGGCCACAAGGGCCGCACCCTGCAGTCGTCCGTCTAGGCATCAGGTGTAGTGTCCTAATCATATTTACCGTTTTAGTCAGGTTCTTTATATGAGTTGTGATTTATGTTCCGAAAGAAGGAATTATCTGCTGCGACAGATTGAGGAACCTTTCCTATGCTGCGGAAAGAAGACTACTTTCTGCCGAAGTCGGCCGGGATCTCGCCCCAGCTCTTTGTCTCCCATTTTATAATAGGTGTGGTAATCTGATGTGTGCGGAGCCAGAATTCGGCACGGGCAATTATCTGGTAGAGCCTTTCCGTCTTTGCGTTGCGCTCCAGCTTCGTCTTACATTGCTTCTTGTTGACCCATAATATGGCATTGTAAGAGTCGCTGTAGATAACCTTGTCGCGGATGCCCTGTTTGTCCATGAGAGCCAGGGCGTGGACGATAGCCAGGAACTCACCGATATTATTTGTTCCGAGCATCGGCCCAAAGTGGAAGACCTGTGCTCCCGTTGCCAAATCGACGCAACGGTACTCCATAGGTCCGGGATTGCCGGAACACGCCGCATCTACTGCCCACGCATTGCTCTTTACCTCCATAGGCAGCGGAAGTACGGTGTCATGGCGCCATGATGGAGGGTTGACAACATTCCCAAGAGCGGGTTCTCTCACGACATTCCTTGCGAAAGGTTTCTTCTCATAACCTGCCTTGGCATTGTTTCTGTTGTCCATCTGTCCGGGTATATTATATAATGTGATTAAAGTATCGTATTAAACTTATCTACAAATCAAAAGAGATTCCAGCAACTGGCGGAAGAATTCAATGTAGGGGAGGGGGTTATCCCCATCCTACTAGCGTGGTTCCATCTGATATTCATATCGTCTGCAGGGTGTTAGGATGGGGATAAACCCCACCCCTACATTGGCAAAAGTAGGGCGTTCAATATTAAGTTCCCCCTTTCTGCGGATATCCTCTTGCAGGGTTATACTCCCGTAAAATAAGAAAAGGGTGTGAAGAGGCCCAGCGCAACTACGAGGCACTTATCCCGTTCCTGAGCAAAAATGGGTACAACAAATTGAACACCTTATGGCGAAAGTCGCTTCCATTGTCATTCCGATAAACCGGGTGGTTCCAATCATACATGCGGATGGTTCCAATCATACATGCAGATGGTTCCAATGTAGGGGTGGGGTTTATCCCCATCCTCCAAGGGTTTAAAGGTAATCCCTTTATCCCCTTGTAGGGGAGCTAGAGGGAGCGTTTCTGTTTACATTCTCTCCGGGACCTCAATGCCAAGCAGTGTCATGCCCTCCTTTATTACCTTTGCGACATTCCTTGCAAGGACCAGACGTACAGTCTTCTCGGCATCACTGTCAGCATTGAGGATGCTGTAGTCATGATAGAACTGGTTGAAAGCCTTCGTAAGCTCATAGCAGTAGTTGGCTATACCAGACGGATTGTAGTTCTGCCCGGCATCAGCAACAGCCGCTCCGAAGTTGTTGAGCTGCTGGATGAGCTCCACCTCCTTGTCGTTCAGCGGTGAGCCGGCATCCAGCTCATCGGGTAGAGAGAAATTCTGGTCGGCAGCCTTTCTGAGAATGCTGCGGATACGGGCGTAGGTGTACTGGATGAAAGGACCGGTATTGCCGTTGAAGTCGATGGACTCTGCCGGATTGAACATCATGTTCTTACGGGCGTCAACCTTCAAGATGAAGTATTTCAGTGCACCGAGTCCCACGATACGTGCTATCTCGTTCTTCTCGTCCTCCGAGAACTCCTTGCTTTGTCCGTGCTCGGTAGCCGTTGCCTTGGCATCAGCAACCATCTGCGCGATGAGCTCGTCGGCATCGACGACTGTTCCCTCACGCGACTTCATCTTACCACTTGGCAGGTTCACCATACCGTAAGAGAAGTGGACCAGGTCCTTTCCCCACTTAAAGCCTAAGCGGTCGAGGATTATCGAGAGCACCTGGAAGTGATAGTTCTGCTCGTTTCCTACGACATATATCATCTTGTCGATGGGGAAGTCGTTGAAGCGCATCTCAGCCGTGCCGATATCCTGGGTCATATATACCGTGGTACCGTCGGAACGGATGAGGAGCTTCTGGTCGAGACCGTCCTTGGTGAGGTCGGCCCATACGCTACCATCGTCCTTCTTATAGAAAAGTCCCTTGTTCAATCCCTCGAGGACCTTTTTCTTTCCTTCTATGTAGGTGTTGCTCTCGTAGTAAATCTTGTCGAAGCTGACACCCAGAGCCTTGTAGGTCTCATCAAAACCGGCATACACCCAGGAGTTCATCTTAGCCCAGAGGTCGCGGATTTCCTTGTCGCCAGCCTCCCATTTGACGAGCATGCGGTGGGCTTCCTTGATGAGGGGTGCCTCCTGCTTGGCTTTCTCTTCGGCTTCCTCCTCGGCCATTCCCTCAGCTATATACTTCTTCTTGAGTTCCGCGCACTCCTCTCTATAATGCTTGTCGAAGAGCACGTAGAAGTCCCCGATAAGGTGGTCGCCCTTCTTTCCTGTCGACTCCGGAGTGCAGCCGTTGCCCCACTTTATCCAGGCTAGCATCGACTTCATGATGTGTATACCTCTGTCATTGACGATATTGGTTTTTATAACCTTATTACCGTTGGCCTGCATAATCTGCGCCAAGGACCATCCCAGGAGGTTATTGCGCACATGACCGAGGTGAAGAGGCTTGTTGGTGTTTGGCGATGAGTATTCGATCATCACCAGCGGCGAGTCCTCTGTGGCTTTCTTCTCGCCCCAGTTCTCGTCGGCGTTGATGTCATTGAGCAGTCCCACCCATGCCGTGGAGGCGATGACGAGGTTCAGGAATCCCTTGACGACATTATAGTCGGCCACGGCCTGGCAGTTGGCTTTGAGATATTCGCCAATCTCCTTAGCGGTATCCTCCGGCTTCTTTTTCGACGTGCGGAGCAAAGGAAAGACCACAAGGGTGAGGTTTCCCTCGAAATCAGGACGCGTCTTTTGTATCTGTATCATCTTCTCCGGTACGTCGGCACCGTATAGATTCTTTACGGCCTCAAGCGCAGAGGCGGTTATCTGTTTCTCAATGTTCATCTTCCTAAAATTTTGATTTGATTGCAAAAGTACTAAGATTGTGCGAATTATGCAAATAATCACCGTGTTCCTATGCCTTTTCCTCCTTCATTTTAGATTTTATATGCTGGTATAAGAGAATGAATGCAGGGATAAGGAACACGTCGGCTGCGCACCATGCCACCGGATCACCGTAGCAGACGCCCAGGAAGCCAAGTGCAGGAACCAGCCAGAGGCTCACACCAGTTCTAGCCATCATCTCCATCACACCGCTCATCATCGAGAGGTTGCTGTATCCCAGGCCCTGAATGCTGTACCGGAGAATGGTCAGCAGACCGAGTGCAGGATAGAAGTAGTTGGCGATGCGCATGAACATGGCGGCATTGGTGATGACCTCCCGCTCGCCACTGTCGACGAAGAGCTCCATCATATAGTCGGCAAAGGGATATATCACGATAAGTGTCATGACGAAGTAGACCAGCATAATCTTCACGGCCGACATCACGCCACGGCGCACACGGGCCGCATCACGTGCTCCTATGTTCTGTCCGCAGTAGGTAGCCATAGCCACTCCGATGTTCTCAAAGACACAGGTAAACAGATACTTTATGCGCATCGACGCCGTGAAGGCCGCCACATAGACAGTACCTAAGGCGTTGTTGGCACTTTGCAGCATTATAATGCCGATACCGGTGATGGAGAACTGCAGTCCCATCGGCACACCATTGTTCAGGAGAATGGATATCCGCTTATTGTCGTACCGCCGTTCCACGCCCTTGGGGATAAGTATCTGCATCCTCTTCAGGATATACCATCCGCATAGGACGCACGAGAATAGCTGTGAGAGCAGCGTGGCCAGACCGGCACCGAAGACTCCCAATCCCATCATGAGAATGAGGATGACGTCGAGAAGGATATTTACGAGCGACGAAAAGATGAGAAAGTAGAACGGTTGTTTCGAATCGCCGAGAGCCCGTATGAACCCGGCCAGCAGGTTGTAACCGATGGTGAAGGGAATGGCAAGGAACTGCATGAAGAGAAAGACATACGCGTCGTGGTGTATGTCGGCAGGAGTGTTGACGAGTCCCAGCACCTTATCGCAGAGGATACAGCTAAGGAAGGTGATGACGACGGCAAAGGCCACGCCGATGCGCAGTGCGTTGGCGACATAGGACCGCATCTTCGGGAAGTCCTTTGCGCCGAAGGCCTGTGCCACCGGTATGGCGAAACCGGCACAGGAGCCGTTGCAGAAGCCCATGATAAGGAACATTATCGACGATGACGCGCCTACGGCGGCCAGTGCTTCGACGCCTATCCACCGTCCCACTATCGCTGCGTCGATGATGAGATACAGTTGTTGCAATATGTATCCCAAGACAAGGGGTATGGCAAAGCGAAGGATATCTTTTGTGGGAGATCCCACAGTCATATCATTAATATTTGGCATGGTAAGAAGAATTAATCCGTGGAGAGGCTGTCGGTGGAGGTCTTCTCCTTTATCTCCTGCATTATCTGCCGGCGGCGAAGGGAAAAGTCCTTGCCGTTGGTCTCAACGTAGTCGAACAGTTGGAAGGCTTTGCCGAGCAGCATGTCACGGAGAGGAGCATTCTTGTATGACCCCTCAGCGTAGAGAAGTTCGGCAAGCATGTCGAGACGCTGTATGTGCTCATCGGGGCGGTACTGTTCCCCGGCATATTGGAGTATCTCCTTGAACGACAGGTTACGCAGTACGTCGTAGCTGCCGACATACTGTCTGTATAGTTCCTTGAGGTCCTCGTCGCTCCGCTCATCGACTTTCTTCTCCAAGAAACGGCCCAGTGCGGCCATAAACTCTTCTATTATCCTTATAAAATAGTCTCTTTGCAACATAGTTTTTTCAATAATTTCATGAATGGAACGACAGTCTGCCTATGAGTTACTAAGTGATTTGACATAGTCGTACAACTTCTTATAGAACGGATGCCGGCAGAGCGTCGACGGGTCGCCGATGATTATCAGCTTCATACGGGCCCGCGTGATGGCGACATTCATACGTCTGAGGTCGCTGAGAAATCCGATCTGTCCCTCGTCGTTGGCCCGCACTAGACTGATGAGGATAACATCGCGCTCCTGTCCCTGGAAGCCGTCGACCGTGTTGACTGTTATCAGACTCCGATAGGGTTTGAAGAACTCGCGTTTTCGTATCAGCCGCTTCAGATATTGCACCTGCGCACGGTAGGGAGAGATGATACCCACATCAATCTGCTCGTCGAGTATCCGCTGCTTGCCAATCTTCCGATAGTAAGCCTCAAGGGTTTGAAGGGTCAGCTCAGCCTCGTCCTTGTTTATCCTGCCGAACGACTCGCCGACGAACGTCTCTCGGTAGTGCTCGTCATCGTCCTCTCTGGTCTCGACCCACATCATCGGCACGTCGTAATCGAGTATTCCGCGGTACTTTATCTGCGGTGCGCTCTCCACCTGTCCGCCATAGAACCAGTCGGAGGAGAACCGCATTATCTCGTCGTTCATGCGGTATTGGACTTTCAGGAGTGTCACCACTTCAGGCTTGTTCTCCACAATCCGCTCCATAAGTGTCTTGCCGAGGCCCGCACGCTGAGCGGCAATGCTCTTCACCGTAGGTGGCAGCTGGCAGTGGTCTCCGGCCAGGACGGCCCTTGTGCAGCGTTTTATCGGTATCCAGCAGGCTGCTTCCAGGGCCTGGGCAGCCTCATCGATAAACAGCGTCCCGAACTTCTGTCCTTCCATTATCCGGCTATTGGAGCCCACCAGGGTCGACGCTATGACGCGAGCCTGGCCGAAGAGCTCGCTGTTTATGCGTATCTCCAGCTCCGTGGCACGTCCTTTCAGACGTTCCAGTTTCTGATGATAGCTCTCGGAGCCTCTCTTCCGTGATGCCCGCAGCTGTCGGATGGCCTTTCGGATAGCCCAGAGCTGTGGGTAGTCGGGATGCGCCTCAAACTTACGCTCATAGGTAAAGGCGAGCATTTTGTCGTTGACACGCGTCGGGTTGCCTATTCTCAGCACGTTGATGCCACGGTCCACGAGTTTCTCCGATATCCAGTCGACAGCCATATTGCTCTGCGCGCACACCAGCACCTGACTCTCCCGCATCAGCACCTCGTTGATGGCCTCCACAAGAGTTGTCGTCTTGCCCGTTCCTGGTGGTCCGTGGACGATGGCTACATCCTTTGCCCACAACACCTCGTTGACAGCTCGTTCCTGGGTTGGGTTCAACCACGGGAAGCGCATGGGCTCAAAGGAGTACCGCTGTGCTTTCTGACGTGAATAGAATAGGTCGCGGAGATATGCGAGACGGTTTCCGCGCGCTTTCATCACACGGTCCAGGGCGTCGAACATCATCTTATAACTTGTCTCGTCGAACGACAGCTGGACACCGACGGGCAAGTCCGACGACTGAAGGTCCAGTAAAGGAGCCGAGTCGGGGACGGTAATCACCATCCTGTTGCCGTCGACATAGGACACTGTTCCAGTGAAGTTGAAGTACTGGATGGAGGAAGCGCGAGAAGTGCCAGACGGCTGGTGAGAGGAAGGGGCTGCCGAGGGATTGTCCTTTACCTTGAAGAACATCACCGGCCGTCCGAACTCAAAGTTATGCTCTATCTCCTCGTCGCCGGTCCGGAAGACCTCTATGGCCAGCTGATTCAGACTGTTGTAGAACCGCTTTCCGACACGCAGTGGAAACCAGGCATCGCCACGCTTCACCTTACGTGCCATGCCGACGGCCTCCGTCTGCTTGCGGAATGTCTCCTTCTCGGCATAGTATTCCATCTGAAGCAGAAGGCGCTGACGCTGTAATGACTGTAATGCTGTTTCCATCTTTTTGTCTTTCTTCACATAAATATCGCTCCATGAACCACTGAGGACCTATTTAGGAGTTCTAAGACATCGTTCTGAATGGCCATATAAGCCCTATTTAGAAGTCTTGTTTCCTTTGAGCCACTTATCCAGGAATGCGAGGCACTTCACCTGTACCTCCGGTCCACACCAATGGCTCATGTCCATGATTTCCGTCGAGAGGCGGTCGCCTATGCCCTGGCTGTCCCACACCTCATGCATCTCCTTGTAGGCTTTGTTGACCGATATGGGCGGGAAGAGATGGTCCTTGGCACCATTGATGAACATCATAGGCTTCGGGCATGCTATAGAAGCGATATGAGGGTAGTCCAGGTAGCGGCGGATACCGGGAATGAGGTTAGCCCATTCCTCATGTTTCTTCAGTCCGTATTCGGTGTTCACCTGATATTCCGTTGTCGTCATCCAGCAGACAGCCACTCCGCATTTCACCTTATCGGTCAAGGCGGAGAGCATCCAAGCCCTGTAAGCGCCCATGGAGAAGCCCATGCAGCCGAGACGTGTGGCGTCGACTTCCGGCAGTTGTGCCATGAAGTCGGCGGCATAGACATCCTCAAAGTCCATCCATGCGCTAAGATCGCGGCCCAGAAGCATGAAATTGCCGGCGACATACTTATACATATCGCCCTTGGAGCCGCCCTTCACGCCACGCTCTCCCCAGAAAGGTGCATCGGTGCAGAGCACCACGTAGCCGTGGCTTGCCAGATAGTCGCCGACATACTGTCCACCGTAGCAGCGCTGACACCATCCGTCGGCATCGCTCATCACGGAGTCGGCGACACCGAAGGGTCGTATCATCTTCTCCTTTCCTATGCTGAAATGTCCTCCGTGGTCGTGAAGCAGAAGCACAGAGGGGAACGGTCCCTTTCCGTCGGGCACCAGTTCGTATGCCGACACACGGGAGTAGCGCGTCAGGTTGAACTCCACCTTACGCGCAGTGTAGCCCTTCCGTTTCTCGGTAGCCACCACCCTCATGTCGCTGTGCTCCGCCGGACGTGGAGGCATAAGCATCTCCTCGCGCAACTTATTACGTGCCGCACTGCGCCAGAGGCCAAACTCCTTGATATCGCTGCTGCCCCACGCCATAGGATAGGTCAGCTCACTCTGCAGAGAGTCGAGGAACACGGGAAAAGCACCGTCAAACAAATACTTCTCTGTCTGACCTTGAGCACCGGCAACGACAGAAACGCAGGCTACTAGTGATGAAATGATTAGTCTTTTAAGCATATTCTTATAAACATATTGTGTTTAAATAGATTTCGTCGGGCCACAAACTTATCAAAATGAGGGCCTCGGTAAGAACGTCAAAGGAAGCACTCTCCTACTCCGAGATGCTTCCCTTTTCTTTTATTTCTTCTGCTTATGCAGCTCCGGTATCATCCTTCTGGCAAACTCCCAGACGACAATTCCACCCGTTATACTCACATTGAGCGAATGCTTAGTGCCAAACTGCGGTATCTCCAGACATCCGTCGCTCATGTCCACGACATCCTGGCGCACCCCTTTCACCTCATTGCCGAGGACGACGGCCACACCCTGCGCCGAAGACGGTATAGCGTCGGGCAAGTTCTGAAGCTTAACGCTATGCTCAACCTGCTCAATGCTCCACACAAAACATCCGTCGGCATGGAGCGCACGGATACAATCGGCCGTATCCTCGTAGTACTCCCATGACACACTGTCCTCACCTCCGAGTGCCGTCTTATGTATCTCCGCACTCGGCGGCGTGGCCGTGATGCCACAGAGGCACACCTTGCCGACGCGGAAAGCATCACAGGTCCGGAACACACTGCCCACATTATAGGCCGAGCGGACATCATCCAGGACCACCGTCAGCGGTATCTTCTCCGAGGAGCGGAACTCATCGACCGTCAGCCGGTGCATTTCTATGGTCTTAAGCTTATGCACCTTCCTTCGCCTTATAAGCTATTGCGTAGTTCTTTATCTGCTTCACCATGGCAAGGAGGCCGTTGGAGCGTGTCGGAGAGAGATGCTGGCGCAGGCCTATCTTGTCGATGAAGTACAAGTCGGCATCGAGGATCTCCTGAGGAGTATGGTTGCTGAGCACTTGTATCAGCAAGGCGATGATGCCTTTGGTGATAAGCGCGTCGCTGTCGGCGGTGAACACTAGCTTACCGTCGACGTAGTCGCACTGCAGCCACACACGGCTCTGGCATCCATCGATAAGGTTTGAGTCGTTCTTGTACTTTGGGTCGAGCTCATCGAGGTCGTTGCCGAGATCTATGAGCATCTGGTATTTGTCCATCCAATCGGTGAAGTCCTCAAATTCAGCTATGACCTCATCCTGTGCTTCATTTATTGTCATATCTTATTCCCCACCAAGCCTCTCCAAAGGAGAGGACTATCGGTAACCTAGGTAGGAGTAGGGTTATTAATGTTCTATGTATTATTCTATTACTTCGGGATTGTAACGGCACCGCGCCACACATTCAGCGGGCGGCAGCACATGCCGGACTGAAATCCCATCAAAGGCTGTCGGAGACCTTCACGAGCTTGAAGACCTTATCGTTTGGCCGCACCTTTCCAGCGACGGGCACGGAGACACGCACATGCTGCGGCGCATAGTCGACAGGGCCGTGGTCATCATGTATCTCACTGGCCGTAAGATACATCACCCCCGTGGTATTTCCCGTTATCAGCAGTTTGTCGCCGAGTTTGAAATCGGTGGCCTCCACGGCAATCTCCGCAACACTCAGACGACTGAAATACTTTGTAACCTTTCCCACGAGGACCTTCTTCTCCGTAGCCTGCGAGCCATAGCTCTTGCTCCACTCACCCATGGTCTGACCCTGATAGTAGCCGTCCCAGAAGCCACGGTTGAAGACAGTGGCAAGCCGCTTGTCCCATTCATCCTTCTTCTCTTCGGTGAATGTGCCGTTGAGGACGCTCTCGATGGCCTCCTTATAGCATTTGACAACAGTGTAGACATACTCCGGACCTCGCGCACGGCCTTCTATCTTGAACACCCTGACACCGGCATCCATCATCCTGTCGATGAACCTTATGGTCTTCAAGTCCTTCGGGCTCATGATATACTTGTTGTCGATATCAAGCTGGTTGCCGGTCTCGTTGTCCGTAACAGTATATGAGCGGCGGCATATCTGCACACATTCTCCACGGTTTGCAGAGCGGTTTGCGGCATGAAGACTCATATAGCACTTGCCGGAAACTGCCATGCAGAGTGCGCCGTGGCAGAACATCTCTATCCTCACCAGACCACCCTTCGGTCCCCGGACATTCTCGTCGACAATCTCCTGGTGCAGCTTCTTGACCTGCGACATATTGAGCTCACGGGCCAGGACGCTCACATCGGCGAAACGGCTGTAGAACTTCAGAGCCTCAATATTCGAAATATTGAGCTGCGTAGAGAGGTGCACCTCAAGACCAATGCTGTTGCAATAGGCCATGACAGCTACGTCGGAAGCTATTATCGCCGACACGCCGGCCTCCTTTGCAGCGTCAAGAATCTCACGCATGGTGGCCAGGTCGTCGTCATAAACTATCGTGTTGACCGTCAGATACGACTTTATGCCGTGCTCACGGCACGTCGCCGCAATCTCCTTCAGGTCTGTTATATCGAAATGGTTCGCCGAGTGCGACCGCATGTTCAGCCGTCCCACTCCGAAATATACGGAGTCGGCGCCGGCCTGTATTGCCGCCGCAAGCGATTCCCGTGAGCCCACGGGAGCCATTACCTCAAAATCTGACATCTTCTCATTCATGGCTGCAAAGGTAAGCATAATTATTCAGAATTGAAAATCGATAATTAATAATTAAGATTTACTATGATTTTATTCCGACCCGCACAATTTAAGAAATCCCAATACCCGCAGACAATTAATCAGGAATAAGAAATTCCGAATCCAAAATAATGATTACCTTTGCCGTATGAAACAGACTATCATGCTTTTAGTAGTGCTCTTGCTCGTCTCCTGCGGTCAAAGCAAAGACGGGAAGACCACCGGCAGCCAGAGGATGACAACGGAGGTGCTGCTTAAAACCACACCCGTCAAGAACCAAGGACACAGCGAGCTGTGTTGGGACTATGCCATGCTGGCCACCATCGAAACCGAACATCTCATGCAGGGCGACTCCGTCAACCTCAGTCCCGACTACGTGGCGCGCCGGCTATTGGAGGAGGAAGGCAACAGACTCTTCCTCACCCACACAGGGAGAATAAGTCTCCGCGGCACAGCCCCCATGCTCATTCACCTCATAGAGACCTACGGCCTGACACACTACGATGCCTTCCATGGCAGCGACGATACCGACTATGATGTCATCTGCCGTAAGATATCGCCTCTAGCCCATGGCAGCCGCAGTCTGGAGGAGTTTCAGCAGGACCTGAGTGCTCTTCTCGACAACACCATCAACGCCATCACACCCCGCGTTTACATGTTCGGTGCCGTCTACACGCCCTTGGAGTTTGCCCACAGCGTATGCCGCGATGACGAGTACATGGCATACACCAGCTTCACACACCACCCCTTCGGCGAGGCCTTTCCGCTGGAGGTTCCCGACAACCGCTACTACGACAAATTCATGAATGTGCCCATCGACACGCTGATGAACATTATAATAAATAATGTAAGACACGGACATCCCGTCTGCTGGGAGGGCGACATCAGCGAGGAAGGTTTCTCCTTCGAGCGTGGCACGGCCGTTCTCGACAAGCCACTGGAAAAAGACGTTCAACAGGAACGGCAACGTGAGTTCGAGAGCCATAAGACCACCGACGACCACTGTATGGAGATCGTCGGCATAGCCCACGACGGCCGCGGCCGGAAATACTTCATCATGAAGAACAGCTGGGGCACCGGCAATCCCTATCATGGCTTCATGTACGTCAGCTTCGACTACGCACGGCTGAAGACCATCGGCATTGTAGCCAGGAGGCAATAGCCGCCGATCGAGAAAAAAGGCCTCCGGGGCGATTGTCCCGGAGGCCTTTTTCGTTTATTACAATGGGTAACGGTTGCCGCGGATGCTGACAACCTTTGCCTTCGCCGAGCCGAACTTCAGGTTCAGGTCTATGAGTACCGGTATATGGTTGCGGTCATCGGTAACGTAGAAGGTAGCAATGCGCTTATAGCCTTTGTTCTCCCTCTCGAAGTAAGAGAGCTTAAGAGCACGGTACTTATGTCCGTTGTCGCCGTCTACCGTTGTCTTTCCCTGATACTGGATGTAAGCCGGAGCGGAGCCCTTTCCGTCCACAATGTTGAAAGCGACCTTTGAGCCCACTCTCCAGTTGGTCACACCCCACTGCCGCGCCCGCATGAATGCGTTGATCATATCGAACGAGTTGTTGAGAGAAATATTCTTGTAGTGGTTCGAGCCGTCGCTCTTCCGGCGGCGCAACCGCATATTGCACCTGCCACCACTGAAGGAATAGCGCACCTCATCCAAATTTCTGCGGTCGCCCTCATGAGTGGACTTCGTGTAGTAGAGGGGAAGCATATTGGTAGTGGAATATGCCGTGAGGTTATCGCGGATAGTAAAGAACTTGTCAGCGCGTGCGTTTGTTGTCGCGGTAAGGCTCGCGCGGTAAGCATTCTGTCCCTGATAGCGGGTCTGGACTGTAGAATATGTAGCGTTGCCGGCCTTTATCCACACGAACTTCCAGTTGAAGTAGAGGTTATACGTAAGGATTTCACCACTACGGAAGGCGGTGTTGGTCATCGCCTGTGCCGAGGCACCCACCGAAACCATCGTCAGCAGTGCCAAAAGAAGTATCTTAAGCTTTTTCATCTTTTTGTCTCTCTTTTAAGAAGCCTGTGTTTTATCTATTTAGTCTCTATTGAAATACCAGAGTCTTTTCAAATCTATCCTATTTGATTTTTTAATTTATTTTTCTTTAAATCCTAATCTATTTATTCGTTCCTATCACCTCGTGTAGCGCAGCGGAAGACCTTATGCCTACCGGCAAGACCCTTAATAGGTCTGACCCGGGATATACTGTATACCCAGACGGGCGGCACGCTCAGCGTTGCGACCTACGGTTTTTCTCTTCTGTGCTGTCGCCTTATCTTTTATCAGCTTTGAAGGCTTCTGCCTGTCAAGGGGCACAACCAAAGGATTCCACGTCAGATTGTCGTCCCATTTAGCCTTGCGCTCTATCTCCTTATTGTAATAGTAGACGGCCTCGGGTTGTCGCAGGGTGGCATAGTCGCCGGTATCCCAACGGAAGTTCCGGTTGTCGTCGACATACATGCTGAGATAGTAGGTGCCCGGCTTGACCCAGTGGAAGACGACCTGGCCGTTGGTGGTGGCCTGTTCCTTCACGGCTTTCCCGGAGGTGTTGAGCAGCCGCACTACTATCTGCCGTCCGTTGAACCCTGTAACGGTAACGGGGAAGAGGTTGTATTCCTCCTCCTTCGGCACGCGGAAGCCCTGCTTGTTGGCCGCAGACACCTTACCATATATATCAGTGAAGGCCGCCGAGTCGGTCTCGAGGCTATACTGCTGTCCCGGACGCCACTCACCGATAATCTCGTAGGTGCGCGCCTGCCCCGGGCTCTCGCCAATCTGGAACGGTATGGGCGTCCATGTAGTGTCCACCTTAGTAAATAGATGTATCTTTGTGGTGTCGATGCTGTCTATCGGCGACGGCATCACGATGAGGGGATTCTGGTCAGGGTCTATCGACGAACCAATCCTGTACTCCGGTTTCAACATCTCGCCCATCATATGCTTCTCCACGGGACGGCCTTTCTTTGCGTTCTTCGCCTGCTGCTTAGCCCTTTTCTCATAAGCATCCTGCCGTGCCTTCAGGCGTTTCTCATAAGGCTGTTTGGAGATAATCTCCAGCGTATCGGTAGTAGGAACGAGTGTGCCGGTGCTGTCGGTACTCCTGTACTGGAGCTGCAGGCGCAGCGTATCCTGGTTGACAAGGGCTGTGTCGCGGAGCCAGTAGGTCAGGGTGTCGGTGTTGACGGACGGCTCAAAGATAAAGGCATTGTCGGAGTTGAAGTTCAGTCCTTTGATCTTCGGCAGTTCACTGTCGCCATAGGTGAAGAAAAGGGTGAAATGGTCGGCCTGCGAGCGGTCGGCTTTCTGGAAATACCGGTCTGTCAGCGGCTCGGTGAAAGCACGCAGCAGGACGTTGTCAGGATAGAAATGTGTGTAGGGCACGCGGCGTATGTCCTGGATATGCAGTGAGTCGCGCCAGATAGTGTCTTGCCGTATGTCAGGCTTACAGCTTGTGGAGAAGACCGTCCTGTCGAAGGCTATCTTCTCACTTTTGGCATTGAACATATAGTTATTATCAGCATCCTGCAGAGCAAACACGCGGTAGTTGCCGTTCCTGACACCCTTAACGGAGAAGTGTCCGTTCTCATCTGTCCGGGAGACGCGCAGCATCGGCAGATGTGTAAACGCACTGTCGGAGAGGTTGTCGTAGAGTCCCACGAGGATACCCTTCACCGGCTCCAGAGTCTCGGCATCCAGTACGCGCCCCGCCACTTCCATGGTGTCGATATGATCACCGGTGGAGAACGTATAGGTATAGTTGCCAAGGGGATTACCCTCGTTGTTGTCGGAGATGGCGTCGGAGAAGTCGATGGTATAGGTGGTGTTAGCCTTCAGGGAGTCGGCGAGCTTCACGGTAATCTTCTTTCCTCCGCCCTTTATCTCCGGGGCCTCCAGCTGTGGTGGCGACACGACGACCTTCTCACTGGGGTTGTCGAGTTTGATGTATTCGTCGAAGTAGATGCTAATCTTCTTACTGTTGACATCCGTCGACTGGTCGGCCGGCGACTCGGCGACGACCCGTGGCGGTGTCTCGTCATACCATCCGCCGTCAGGCTGGCCCATACGGGCACATCCCTGCAATAGTAAGAGAGCAAAAAGGTACAAAGGCAAAAGGAACTTCGCCTCTCTCAATGAATTAAAATGGAACTTTCTGTCTCTCATAAGCAGTATTACCTTTTTATCCGTTTACTGTTTCCGTGCGTCGTTTTTACTTTTCCTTGCCACCGCACAACGGTACGCTTCCGTGAGCGGTGGACTTTTTCATGTTTTTGTCTGTCCGCGCTTACGATTGCGGTGTCTGCTCCTGACCGTTCATCCGGAGCAACTCCTCGATATTCTTCCGGTCGTTGGACAATCTCGGCACCTTATGCTGGCCGCCGAGCTTACCCTTCGACTTCAGCCAGTCGTTGAAGAGGTTCGGACGGGCCTTGACAATCTCAAGGCACTGAAGGGTAATGTCATGGTAGCGCTTGGCCTCATAGTCGGAGTTGATTTCCTGCAGGTGCTGGTCGAGGACATGAGCAAACTCATTGATATCGGCGGGTTCCTTGGAGAACTCTATGAGCCACTGATGACGACAGTGGGCGTTGTTGTCCATATAAACCGGTGCCGCTGTATACTCCGAGACCACCGCGCCGGTCTTCTCACAGGCGTAGGCAAGTCCTTTCTCGGCGTTATCCATGATAAGCTCCTCGCCGAAGGCATTGATAAAGTACTTCGTGCGGCCGGTGATGACGAACTTATACGGATTACGGCTCGTGAACTTCACCGTATCACCAATCTCGTAGCGCCACAGTCCACAGGAGGAGCTGATGAGCATGGCATAGTTCTTGCCTACCTCAACGCCTTCCAACGGCACGATGTTAGGATGGTCGGAGCCCAGCTCGTCGACAGGTATGAACTCGTAGAACACACCATA
Organism: uncultured Prevotella sp.; assembly: GCA_900316565.1. Taxonomy (GTDB): domain Bacteria; phylum Bacteroidota; class Bacteroidia; order Bacteroidales; family Bacteroidaceae; genus Prevotella. The sequence continues at coordinate 19,251 of ONDK01000002.1, forward strand.
GTCGAGCATGAGCAGCATGCTCTTGTCGGAAGGGTCGTCCTGAATACCGAAGAAGCCCTCCGAGGCGTTGTAGGTCTCCATATAGTGCATCTTTGAACTGGTGATAATCTCCTCGTACTGCTTGCGGTAGGGCGTGAAGGCGATGCCTCCGTGGAAGAACACCTCCAGGTTTGGCCATACATCTTCTATATGCTTCTTTCCCGACAGCTCCAGGACGCGCACCAGAACAGAGAGCATCCACGATGGCACGCCGGAGATGTTCGTTACGTTCTTGTTAAGCGTCTCATGGGCGATGCGGTCGCGTTTCACCTCAAAGTCGCTGAGCAGTGCCGTCGCCTTCTGAGGCACACGGAACAACTCGGCCATAGGAGTGATATTCTCTATGAGGATGGCGCTAAGGTCGCCGACCAAGGAGTTAGGAAGATTATAGTTGGGCGAATGACTGCCTCCAAGGATAAGGCTCTTTCCGTCGAAGATGCGGCTCTTGGGGTTGTTACGGAGATAGAATGTTACGCAGTCCTTCGGACCCTGGTAATGGATATGGTTCAGTCCAGCCTGTGTAACGGGGATGAACTTACTCTTGTCGTTAGTGGTGCCGGAGCTCTTGGCGTACCATTTCACCAGTCCCGGCCAAAGGATATTCTCCTCGCCGTGACGCATGCGGTCAATATCGCCTTTAAGCGTCTCATAATCGTTGACAGGTACGTTACGCACGTAGTCGTCGTAGCTCTTTATATGATTGAAGAGATGCTTTCTGCCAAACTCTGTCTCCTTAGCGCAGTCAACAAGAAACTGCAGAACTTCTCTCTGCATTTGTTCACCGCGCGTAGGGTAAGACTCCAGTTCGTGCAATCTGCCACGAAAGAACATCCGGGCTAAACTTGTTAAACTCATTTATTACGAAGATGATATTTTTTGAATAGGCAAAATTACATAAATCTTCGACAATATTAGCGTTTTTTACTTTCTTTAATATCATTTGCAGTGATTGTAACTACTAGGCGTCCCCAACTTGGTACTGCTCAGAGCCCTTACTAGTGTAATGTGCTTATCATATTTATATCTTTAATAGATTGGATGCAACACCTCGAAGATCTCTGAGTGGGTTCTTGGCTATAACCGAAGACAAGCGCATGCAGGGTGCGGCCCTTGTGGCCGTCCGCCAGATAAAATTAGTATGTCTGCTACTGACGGACGGCCACAAGGGCATTTAGAATATAGGACGGACGGCCACAAGGGCCGCCCCTGCAAGCGATTGATCCATTCCTTAAGCAACCCAGGCGGCACTCGATTCACTCACTCAGTCAGTGTCGCTAAGAGCATGCCTAAGAGGTATTAATTCCGTTACTGTCAAAAAGTTGACACAACATATTGGACACTAATTCCGTTACTGTCAAAAAGTTGACACAACAAATTGGGTATTAATTCCGTTACTGTCAAAAAGTTGACACAACATATTGGGTATTAATTCCGTTACTGTCAAAAAGTTGACACAACATATTGGACACTAATTCCGTTACTGTCCCAAAAGTTGATAAAACAAATTAAGCCCCTATTTTTTAGCAGAAACTGAAATTAGGACGCCTTTTTATCCAGGCAAAATGCTTTTTAGTCCGTTTTTATTTTGATTTGTCTTCAAATTACTGTATCTTTGCAGTCGCTTCCCAAGAAGCTGCTCTGATAGTTCAATGGATAGAACGGAGGTTTCCTAAACCTTTGATCCGGGTTCGATTCCCGGTCGGAGTACAAGACAGGCACAAAGGCAAGAGGTTTCGGTCTCTTGCCTTTTTCTGTTTATGTAGCTGGAGATAAATTATTTCCACGTTTCTGCACATCTTTCAACAAAAAATGATAACTTTGCACTATACGAGCTACTAATAAATAATGTATTAAATATGATTGGAGCAATTATTGGCGACATAGTCGGTTCGAGGTTTGAATTCGGACCGGCACCGGAAGAGGGATTCAAGCTCTTCACCGACGACTGTTCATATACTGACGATACAATCTGCACCATTGCCATCGCCGATGCCGTGCTCAACGGCAAGAGTTATAAGGACGCACTTGTGGAATGGTGCCAGCGCTACCCGGACCCCATGGGAGGCTACGGTTCCCGGTTCTACGACTGGATATTCAGCGAGGAACACAAGCCGAACAACAGTTGCGGAAATGGTGCTGCAATGCGTGTAAGCAGTATAGGATGGCTGTTCAACGACTGGAACGACGTTGTCGAGGAAGCAAAGAAAAGTGCCGAGGTGAGCCACAACCACCCGGAGGGCATCAAAGGCGCATGTTGTGTGGCAGAAACCATCAACTGGCTGAGGCACATGCGGTTCTCGAAAAACGATATTGAAAAGAAAGTAGAGAAATTCTACGGATATGAGATACCGCAACTGAAAGATATTATGCAAATAGGCAGTGAGGGACATTTCGACAGCACATGCCAGGAAACGGTGCCGAACGCCATCCGCTGCTTCATCGATTCAAACGACTTCGAGGAAGCCATCCGCCTGGCGGTGATGTGCGACGGCGACACCGACACTAAGGCGGCCATCACGGGCTCCATTGCCGAAGCGTACTACAGTGCTCCTGACGACATGGTCGACAAAGCATTGACATACCTGCCGAAGGACATGAAAAAAATCCTCTGGCAGTTCTACCAGAGGATTCAAACAGAAATAGAATAGACTAATACGTATGGGCTATTTCAGCTCATCGATAAGGTTCTGCGGCAGTTTGGGCATGGCACCTTTCTTGGTGCATACGAATGCACTCACCTTGACAGCCAGCTTATGAGCCTCTTCTATAGACTTACCTTTCAGGATGGCTGCTGTAAACGTGGCGGTGAAGGAATCGCCTGCACCGACGGTATCGGCGACTTCCACCTTAGGAGTAGGCATAAAACTTGTGAAATCGTGAGGAGCAAAGACATAACTGCCATTGGTGCCGCAGGTGAGGATGACCATCTTGAGATGGTAACGGCGCATAATGATGCGGCACTTCTCCTCCATGTCAAGGCCGGGATAGTTGAACATGCGGCCTACGATAACAATCTCCTCGTCGTTAATCTTCAGGACATTAGCCTTTTTAAGACTTTCTGCGATAATGTCAGCATTGTAGAAAGTACCGCGAAGGTTGATGTCGAAAATCTTCATACAGTCTGAAGGAGTAGAATCCAGGAACTTGTATATGGTTTCCTGAGATGCCTTTGTGCGCTGAGCCAGTGAGCCGAAGCATACGGCACGTGCATCCTTGGCTGCATCAAGTATCTCAGGTATCAGTTCCAAATGGTCCCAAGCAACATTTTGAGCGAACTCGTACGTTGGGACGCCTTCGGTATCAAGCGATACGTTCACTGTACCTGTAGGATAATTGACGATAGGAATGATATATTTCAGTCCTACCTCATCAAACTGCTTTAAAGCATGCTCGCCGAGAATATCGTTTCCAACGGCTGAAACTGCTAATGCGTCAAGTCCGAACTGTCCTATATGATAGGCAAAATTCGCAGGGGCGCCACCTAGTTTAGCTCCCTCAGGGAGAACATCGTAAAGTACTTCTCCAAGTCCAATTATTTTATGTGCCATGATAAAAAAATCGCATCCCCAAAGGCAGTTACCTACCGGAAAACCGTAGAGGAGAACTGTAATGAAATGGGGATATAAGTTAGTTGAATTGTTTTTTATTTGTTGTTTAAGCTCCCTTCATAGTGAAAAGCAGAAGAGATCGAACGTTAATATCTCACTCTGCCCACAAAAGTGAACAGATAAATTACACCGATGGTCATTACAGCCACAGCACCGACCTGTCCTACTGCGTCAGAGGCAAAGCCCATGAGGAGTGGGAACACTGTTCCGCCGAAAAGTCCCATTATCATAAGTCCGCTGATGGCGTTCTTCTTGTCAGGCATATAAAGCATAGCCTGTGAAAGGACCATAGAGAACACATTGCTGTTGCCATAACCGACAAGAGCGATACCAGCATAGAGTATCCACTTGGCAACATTCTGGTCGTCTGCTGCTGCAGCCCCGCCGAACATGCACGCCATACTCAAAGCCATCATTGTTATGCTGATGACAAAGAACGTACGCGTCTTCAGCACACGAAGGAAGAAGGAGCCTGTAAGGCAGCCAATGGTACGGAATATGAAGTACAGGCTACCGGCGAAGGCAGCGTCCTGCAATGGCTGACCGGCATATTGCTGAAGGAGCTTTGGAGCAGTGGCATTGGTACCTACGTCTATTCCTACGTGGCACATGATGCCAAAGAAGCATAGCAGTACGTACGGATTGCCCAACAGTTTGAATGTGTCTACGTAATCACGGCCAATAGACTTCTGCTCCGCAAGAGTCTCGCTGTCATGTTTTTCCTCAATGATTGGAGTTGCGGCAAGCATCAAAGAAGCTAAAATACCAATAATCATGTAGATTGGGAACAGCACTCTCCAGCCGAGGCCGAACTGCGGTATTGTACTTGCTGCGCCCCATGCTGCGATGATTGGTGCCATGAACGATGCAATGGCCTTAATGAACTGACCGAAAGTCAGCGTGGAAGCCAGATTGCCCGTAACGAGCGATGACACCAGCGGATTCAGGGATGTCTGCATCAGAGTATTGCCGATACCAAGGAGCGAGAATGATATAAGCATCATGGTCAGGCTCTCTGAGAACATAGGCAACAGCAGCGACAGTACAGTAACAAACAAGGACAGCAGAACGGTCTTCTTACGCCCTATCTTGTTCATCAGCACACCTGTTGGTACAGAGAATATGAGAAACCAGAAAAAAACTAATGATGGCATTAAGTTAGCAATGCTGTCACTGAGCCCAAGGTCATCTTTTACGAAGTTTGATGCAGTGCCCACCAGGTCGACAAAACCCATGGAAAAAAAGCAGAACATCACGGAAACGAATGCAAATTTATTTGATTTGGCCATATCGTTATTTGGAGTTATAAATTTTAGCTATAGTTGTTATTATTCGTAATCTGTATACAAAAATGTCAGTTAGATTCTAATCTGTTGCAGAGATACGACAAAGATAGGGCGACTCCAAATAAAATTGGAAAAAGTCGCCCTGTTTTTTTTATTATTTAAGTAAAGTGTAAACTTTTGCAGAGCCGCCCTTAACATTTATAGTGCTGTATGGCTCGGAAGGGAAGACAATATTTGTCATAGCCATCTTGCCGTCAGCATCGAATGCCTCAATACTGCTCTTGTCGATAAATAGCTGCAGGGTTTTGATCTTACCGCGAGTAGGAGCCTTTGTAACAGAAGCAAAATCATTGCTGAAACTAGTGTCGCCACTCTTGGTTCTGTCCATAGTGAACGTCTCATTAGAGGCATTGTAGGTCATCACTACGCGCTCTCCCTTATGGTTCGACAGGACGATGACCGTCTTGCCATGCATCTGCACATCAATCCTGCAAGCCGGTGTCAGGGACTTCTGTGCTTTCCTGGAGAAAGCCTCCAGCACCTCTGGGGACGGCTTCACGCTGACATAGCCTGTATCCTTGTACTCGAAGTAGTCCAGGTCGCGGGGAATACCATCTGCTGAGCGGTACTGCTTCGTAGGAACCTGGTTGGCATACTGCCAGTTACTCATCCAAGGCAGTGCGACATGCCTGCCGTCAGGAGCGTTAGAGAAAGTAACAGTGGCATAGTGGTCCTTGCCCCAGTCCATCCATTTTGTAACTGCAGGCTCTGAATCACAGATGAACTTGTGTCCATCAAAAGAACCGGTGAAATATTGAGTAGCCGATCCGCCGAACGGACCACCGGGATTGATGTTGCAGACAAGAATCCACTTTCCACTCTTTGTCTTTATCAGATCCGGGCATTCCCAGACTCCATCGTGGCAACCATAGCCCTCGCCGAAGTCGCTTTCGAACGCCCAGTCGCGAAGATTCGATGATGAGAATATCTTCATGTGCTGTTTCTCTGATACTATCAGTATCCATTTCTTGCCCTCATCGTACCAGAACATGTTTGGATCACGGAAGTCAGAAATGTTAGACACCAGTACCGGATTGTCCTCATACTTCTTGAAAGTCATTCCGTTGTCGGTGCTGACAGCCATAGACTGCTTTTGAGCCTTTCCGGCAGAAGTATAGTATGCAATGATGGCACCAGGACCGAAACCGGCTGTGTTGTTGACATCAACGACCGAAGAGCCACTGAAGATTGTACCCAGAGCATCGGGAACAATTGCCTCGCCCTCGAACTTCCAGTGAATAAGGTCGGTACTTGTAGAATGTCCCCAAGACATGTTCTCCCACTGTGAGCCATAGGGATTGTACTGAAAGTACAGGTGCCAGACGCCATCCTTGTAGAACATTCCATTAGGGTCGTTCATCCAACCATAGACAGGCGTATGGTGAAACTCCGGACGGAACTTTTCTCTGTTTGTCGTGTCAAACTTGTCAGAAGTCTTGACAAGCTTCCACGCTGCGAAATCAGACGTTGACGACTTGCTTGCAGAGTTAGCGACATCTCCACGGTTAACACTGATGTCCAGGACTACATTACCCTTTCCGAACCGCTGAACATCCAACGGCACATAGTAGTCGGCCTTGTTAACAGCCAGCCGCACATTCAGATACTGCACCAAGTTATTATCCTTGATAACACTTATATGGTCGTTTTCCTGGCTTTCCTCTACCGGCAGTAAGAGATACTTCTTGTCAGTTGGGACACGCATCATAACATGATTGTCGCTCAGGACCTGAGCTTTCAACGCTTGCGCGTTGACAGTAGCTGTACTTGCCATGCCCAATGCAATGGACAAGACTATATTTGACAATATTGATCTCATAGCGATTTAGTAACCTTTATTCTGTGTGTAAAGACCTGGGATGTAATAAAGCTGGTTGTAAGGTATCGGGAAGTACTCGTTCTTTCCGCTTGTGAAGTGTGCATCCTTATAATACTGAGCGTATGTCTGCCCATTATAAGAATCCTTAGCCTCACGTTTGAAGTACGAGTTCAGAGTTGTAGAGAGCAGTCCCCAACGACGAAGGTCGAAGAAGCGCTCGTGCTCCTGTCCCATCTCAAGCCGGCGTTCCCAGCGCAGGCATTTGCGTGCTGTTTCCTTATTCTGGAAGTACGACTCCGGATAGAGTTTTATCTCGCACTGGTCGGCAGCGTATTCGATGTGTTTCTTTATCGAGTTAGCTGCGCGCTGGCGTATGTCGTTGATTATTGTGCGTGCTTCTTGTAGCCGTCCCAGTTCGATGAGAGCCTCAGCACGGTCGAGCATTGACTCCGTATAGCGTATGACATATTCGTTCATTGCGAAGGCCTGCCATGGGCTATTGTAGGTCTCGCCCTTACTGCGCTGCGGCACACACTTCATGTCAGTGTAATAGCCATAAGTGTTCGGTGTGCGCGAGTTAGCGGTAGTAAGTGTATATTCCTTGTCGTACTTGTAAGGGAATGTCGGCATACCTACTGTATGGAACAACCGTGGGTCCCACTTCTGTGTTGTCGGCTGTCCGTTGACAGGATGGTCGTTGGAAGCATCGTAGTCATCGAACTCTGGCAGTCCGTCGCGAGTCTTGAACGCATTGACGAAGTCCTGTGATGGTTTCTGGAAGTCCCATCCGCATGACCATATTCCCCATACGCCGTTCAGAGTATTCGACCAGTTGGCGCGTCCGAATTTTGTATGGTCATCATTATAGTCTGATGCCTGCACGGCAAATACGGATTCCTTGCTGTTGTCGTACTCCGGAAGGAAGATGTCTCCATAGTCCTCAAGGTATCCATACTGTGAGTTTGCCACCACATCAGTGTAGTCGACAACCTTCTGCATGTAGTCTTTGTTTATGAAGTTCACTCCTGTGGCATCCTCATATCCGTTGCCCCAAGCACGCTCCAGATAGCACTTTGCAAGATAAGCGGCAGCAGCCACTTTGTTTACGCGTCCTCCATCTTTCTGCTTCTCCGGCAGTGTGTTATAGGCATCCTCGAAGTCTGCGATGATTTTGTCCCAAAGCTCATCACTTGTAAGTGCGTCATTGCGTGTCTGTTCCTGAGTGTTGTTCTTGTACACTTCCTCATCAATCCAAGGCACCTTGTTGAAGACCATCTTCAGTTTAAAGTAGAAGTTGGCACGCAGGAACCTTACCTCGGCAATGCGCTGCTTTGTAGTTTCCTCGCCGAGTTTGTCGTTGCCATATTCTTGCAGCGAGAGGATAGCCCTGTTACAACGTGAGATAGCGCAATAGAGTCTGTACCACAGCTCGTCAAGATGTCCCAAAGTTGGAGTGAGCGTTGAGAACACCTCTACTGAATGATACTCCGTATCAGTGGTTCCCGAGCCACCCTTTAAGCAGTCGTCAGAAGCCAAGTCGCCATAAGGCCACAGATTGAAAGGATACGTGTACCAGCAGTCGCCGAGCATGGCATATGCGCTTGTTACCATCCCTTCCGGGTCGCTAAAAGCTTTGTCCTCATCAACTACAGCTGTCGGCTTGTAGTCGAGGTAATCGTCGCAGCCTGCGAAAGCCAGGCACAGGCATATTGATATAATTGAAATGAAAAACCTTTTCATAGTTTTGTCTCTTGAATGTATAGTTGTAATTATTTGGGATGATTAGAAACCAATCTGCAGTCCGAATGACAGCGAAGAAGCCAGAGGATAGTTCCAGTTGGGGTTTTCAGGGTCTGAACATGTCAGGCTGCTGCTCTTTATCGTCAGCAGGTTTTGTCCGGAGACATAGACACGAGCCTTTGTAAGCAAGAGTTTTTTCAGCAATGAAGCCGGAAGGTTGTAACCCAACTGTAATGTACGGAGTTTGAGATAAGAGCCATTCTCAACGAAGTATGATGACACACGTCCCTCGTCGGCTGTATTGTTTGTTGTCAGAGCCGGAATTGTGGAACCTGTATTGTCTGTTGTCCATGCACCGAGGAGACGGCTTCCCTTGTTAGAGCCTGCATCGGTGATACTCCAGAAATCAGTCTGGAACTTCTGGTTGTTATACACATCCACATCAGCCACTCCCTGCCAGAACATTGTAAGGTCGAAGTTCTTGTAGGTCAGTCCAATGTTAAGTCCGTATGAGAATGCCGGTACTGGGTCCAGAATCCATGTCTGGTCTTTCTCGTTAATCACACCGTTATCATCCAAGTCCTTGTATTTCAGTCCTCCTACACGAGCGTTAGGCTGTCCGGAGGCAGCAACCTCATCCTGGTTCTGGAACAGTCCGTCGGCAACGTATCCTACGACAGAGCCATAAGGCTTCTTTGCCTGCACGAGGTTCTGAGTAGTAGTGTGAGCGTAAGAGCCCGTAGCACTTGACGGCAGACTTGTCACTTTATTGCGATAGAAGTCCAGGTTGCCGTTGATGTCAAGTCCGAGTCCGCATTCCAGGGTTTTTCTGTATCCCAAGGTGAACTCCATACCCCAGTCGCGCAGTGAAGGACCGTTCGACCACTGGTTTCCTCCCTCTCCCATCACAGCAATATATGCAGGATTGATGAGCATGTCGTCTATGTTCTTTATATATGCGTCGATAGTTCCGTAAAGACTGTAATTAAACAATGAGTAGTCGAGACCGATGTTGTATTGTGTTGTTGTTTCCCATTTCAAATTGTCGTTGCCAGTCTGTGTAGCCCGGTATCCTGATGGGAATGTGCCTGATCCCTGCAGATAGAGGTCATAGGCTGTAGACGTAACGCGGTCCAGGCCGTAATCGGTGACATACAGTCCAAAGTGAGCATTATTATCAATGCCCTGGTTACCGGTCTTACCCCATGAGAGTCTCAGCTTTGCATCGTTGAGCCACTTTTTGTCAAGTAACTGTGAGAATCTGAATCCGAGCGAAGCTGCCGGGAAGTTACCCCAGCGGTGGTTCTTTCCGAATCGCGAGCTACCGTCATGTCGTAATGTGAACGATGCAAGCAGGAGGTCGTCGTAGTTATAATCGATTTTTCCGAAGAAAGAAGCCAGACGGTATCCGAACTTTGCTCCGCTGTTACTCATTGTTCCTGTTGCAGCATTAGGCCACATGTAGTTGACATCCTCAAGAGCATATCCCTCAGAATAAGCCTGGAAGTCTACGACGCTCTGCTTGTTTATCTCTGATCCCAAGAGTACATTAAAGTGATGTACTTTACTCAAGTCGAAGAGATAGTTAAGAGTGTTCGACCATGTGTAGTTTGTGTTGTTTGTCTGTCCGAGCGTGGTCTTAGCTATATCGTTTTTTACAATATCAGAATAGAAAGTGTGTGTGAGTGCATTGATGAATGACGTAGTATAGTCAACACCAAAATTAGAGCGGAAGGTCAGTCCCTTCAAAGGTTTGATGTCTACATAGGCATTGCCGAAGAGATGCCAGTAATCGAGGTGATTGTCCTTGTTATGATAGAGCTCGCGCAGAGGGTTCTGTCTGTCGCTCATTCCGCCGACAGGACCAGCGAATGTAGTTCCATCCTCCTCATATACCGGCACTGTCGGAGACATTTTCAGTGCGTTCTCCATAGGTGCGCAATCAACTTGCTTGTTGTACGTAACTGTGAAGTTCTCACCGACAGATACCACCTTATTAATAATAAATGAAGTGTTCAGGCGTGCAGAAAGGCTTTGGAAATTAGTGTACTTAAGAATACCCTTATTGTCTTTATAACCTATTGAGAAGAGTGCTGTCGATTTGTCAGTAGCATGTGATACAGCTACATTGTAGTTCTGTGAAAATCCTGTACGTGATATAGCGTCCACCCAGTCAGTATCCGACAGGCGCATGGTACGCTTACTGTTGATGTATCCATCATAAAGTCCGTTGACAGTATAGTCAACGTACTGGCTAGTAGCTGGGTTCCAGGCACGAATGCCGAAGCCCTCGGTTGCATTGAGATTGAGTCCATAGTTGCTGGCGTAAGCCACAGGGTCCAGTCCGTCATTAAGTGCGGCCTGTGCCATAGCTGTTGCATAACCCTTTGAGTCGAGCAGTTTCATCTTCGACTGCGATGTGTAGAATTGAGCGGTAAGATTAGTGGTGAAGTCCACATCGACTTTTTTGTCGCTCTTCTTTCCATGTTTTGTCGTGATGATAATGACACCATTGGCAGCACGGCTACCATATATAGACGCCGAGGCAGCATCCTTGAGCACCTGCATGCTCTCAATGTCGTTGCTGTTAAGTGTATTGATGCCTCCGGTCATTGGCACGCCGTCCACAATATAAAGAGGATCCTGAGAAGAGTTGAAAGAACCGATACCGCGTATTCTCACCGTAGCTGTACCACTCGGTGAGCCAGTATCCGTAATAGTCATTCCGGCTACCTTTCCCTGAAGGGCCTTCATAGGGTCAGCGTCAGGCGATGTAGTAATGCCTTCCGTCTTTACCACAGATACAGCTCCTGTAAGGTCGGCCTTACGCTGAACCTGATAACCAGTAACGACGACCTCGTTAAGGTCGTTGTCAGTTTCAAGCAGTTTTACCTTCATGTCTTGTGCAGCTGTCAACTCCTGACTGGCATAGCCAACATAAGAGAAGACAATCTTCGAACCCTCTGGGGCAGTGAAGGAGAAGTTTCCGTCAAGGTCGGTAATGGCACCATTACTCGTACCCTTCTGAATTACTGATGCTCCTATAATCGGCTCACCAGACTTGTCGACAACTGTACCAGTTACAGTAATGTTGTTTTGGGCTGTTGCCGTTACAGCAATCATGAATGTCATGATGCTAAGCAGTAGAAATCTTAAATGTTTCATGCCTACAGTTTTTAGTGCTAGTTAGATTTTAGAAAAATGTGTTGCAAAAATATAAAGGAAAAAGGCAGAGGCATTCAAGAAATCGTTCAAGTCCTAATAAATTTGTTACATGAAACAATTTTTTAACCTAATGTATCAATATTACAGACGAAACAGGAGCCATAATAAGGACAAAAGCCTGGAATAGAGTTTTCAGGTTTTGTTATTACGATATAAATACAATAACAATAAAATAAACAATCACTAGTCGTCTCCAGACAGAGCGGAACGACCTTCTATAGAATTAAAATTCTGGAGGAGCAACAGTAGCGATTATTTATTTCTTTATTTCTGTAGGATATTTACCAAACTGTTTTTTGAAGCATGTGGTGAAATATCCCGGGGAACTGAATCCGACGGCATATGCGATTTCCGAAATTGTCCAGTCGGTAGTCTTCAGTAGCGTATATGCCTTCTGCAACCTCATCTGCCGGAGCAACTCTATCGGTGAGAGCCCAGTGAGTGCCTTCACCTTTCTATACAGCTGTACACGGCTTATTCCCAGCCCGGCACCGATATCGTCCATTTTCATATTACTGTTGTCGAGGTTTTTCTGCATCAGTTCTTTCAATCGTTCAATAAAGGTCCGGTCAGGTGCACTCAGTTTTTCCGTCTCCACCTGCGCCATCACGGAACGGTCGTCGAAGAGATGCTTCAGCTGTCGCCGTGATTTCAGAAGATTGTCTATTCTCGCCAAAAGCAATTGTGAACTGAAAGGCTTTGTCATATAAGCATCAGCGCCACTGTCCAGCCCTTCCAGCTGCTGACTCTCAGTACTCCGGGCAGTCAGCAATATAACAGGTATATGAGAAGTCATCGGTTCCTCCTTAATCTTCCGGCAGAACGACAGTCCGTCCATAACCGGCATCATGACATCGCTGACAATCAAGTCCGGCACCGACTCATTAGCGATAGAAAGGCCATTGGCACCATCGCTAGCCTCAATGACATAATACTTGTCTGCCAAGAGGGTACGCAGATAGCGTCGCATATCAGCATTGTCGTCTACTATCAGTATTGTCGGGAATCCCTTCTTGTTCTCATTGACAAGCATCTCCACCCTGGCATCCATGGCATCAGCATCCGAGTTTTTGCTCTCCGTTTCCGTTACGGCATTGGCATCATCAACGACAGGAGGTTTTTCGTTCCGGAAGTTCAGTACGTCATATACAATTCTCGACAACTGTTCGACGTTCCGGCTGAGTATGTCAACGAAAGAGCGGTCGTTTGGGCTTAGTTCTTTACTCTTAGAGAGTTGTTTCAGCGGTCCCTCTATCAGCGTCAACGGAGTGCGGAGCTGATGGCGTGCGTTGGTGTAGAACAGTGTCTGCTCCCTGTTCAGCCGTTTTTCCTTTCTGTTTATTCTGCGTACTATTACCACCATCCGCCAAAAAAGCACCAGTGCGACAACAAGTAAGACTATAGCAACTCCACTCATGATAATAAGCGTGCGCTGAGAGTTGTAAAGTCCAAAGAGATTCTCGAGTTTATCCTGTAGTATCAGCAAGTCCTGGCTTCTCTGAACCATCTCCTCACTGCTCTGCATAATGATAGGAGCATTATCCGGAGTTACAATAACGCTCCTCATTATATTCTCCCTCTTATAGGGTTTCTTCTGCAATATGTCCAAAGCGAGACGTACGATTTGCTCTCCGTGTGTAGGATATATATACGTACCTGCGAGAATGCCCTTCTCCACAGCTTCTATGCCATTGCCCTTTCCTGGCAGTCCGTCGACGCCCAGGAAGCGTATGTCCTTGGCAACGCCAGCATCAACGGCAGCCTTCCTGGCGTTGAATGCGGCAAGGTCGCTGTGGCAGAAAACAATATCCGGTGTTGGATGGCTCTTTAGGTATGCCGCCATGGTTTTGTAACTGTCCTCGCTGGTCCAGTCAGTATTCACATAACTGTATGATATGCCATTAGCCTTAGCCAGAACAGAAGAAAATCCCCTATGCCGGTCTATTGCCGGAGAAGACGCGGAGCCACCTGTAATCTCCAGTATCCGCGGAACATGGTCGTAGTTTCTCTCCTGTATTATTGCCAATGCATAATGAGCCATAGCAGTACCCGCAGCGATATTGTCACCGCCTATATAAGCTGTAAAGTCATTGGTATCAGCCTTGCGGTCGAACAGGATTACAGGAATTCCGCGCTGCCGTGCGCGTACTATTGCCGGAACGACATCCTCGTATCCATTAGGTGCCACTACAAGCAAATCGATTCCGGAGGCAACCAGGCTGTCTATCTGACGCAGTTGCAGTGCTGAATTGCCATCGGCATTGGTAATGTCGACATCTACTACATTATTATATAGATGCTGTGCAGAAATCATCTCCCTGTTTACTTTCTCACGCCAAGCTCCTCCCACACATTCGGAAAATCCTATGCGGTATCTGTTGTCATTGTCGCTGGAACAAGCCGTTGTCAAGACACATGAGAATATTATAAGGTAGAAGATGATTTTTGCAGTATACCTCATTTTCTATGATATTTACAGCGCAAAGATAAATATTTTTTTTGATAGAACAAAGTCAAGAGCAAGACATTAGAGATAAAAAATCCCCGATTGCAGAAAAACAATCGGGGATTGATATTATTTGTTACAAATATTATGCATTTGTCGGAACATCTGCAACTTCAGCCTGCTGTTTGCGTATTTTCTTTCCAAGAATAGAGAAAGCAACAGGAGAAACGATGAATATAGAACTCAATGTACCTATAATGACACCGATAATCATAGCGAACGAGAAGCTGCGGATGCTGTCGCCACCAAGGATGAAGATGGCGAGAAGCACAATCAGCGTTGATACCGACGTGTTGACAGTACGGGCGAGGGTCTCGTTGATGGAGTTGTTGAAGTTGTCCTCAAGGTTTGCCTTCGGATGCAGGCGGAGGTTCTCACGTATACGGTCCATGACGACCACAGAGTCGTTGACATCATAACCGATAACCGTCAGGATAGCTCCGATGAACGTCTGGTCGACCTCCAGGGAGAAGCCTATCCAACCGTAGCAGACGGAGAAGAAGCCGATGACGATGATGGTATCAAGGACTAGGGCGGTGATGGCACCTGTGGAGAAGCCTACGTTGCGGAAACGAAGCAGGATGTAGAGGAAGATACATACAATAGCGAAGATGACGCTCAGGAAAGCGTTGTAGGTGATGTTCTTCGCGATGGAAGGACCTACCTTTGCGGAACTGATGATGGAACCGCCCTGACGGATATCAGGATTCTTGAACGCGTCGACGTTGGCCTGCGATACGAAACCGCCCTTCTTCAATGCATTGTACAGGATGGTCTCAGCGTGGTCGTCCTCCATCGGGTCATTGGACTGGATGTTGTAGTTCGTAGACACGCGGATGGTCTTACCGTCTGTACCAAGGGCAATAACATTGGTAGTGGCTGCCTTGCCGGCATTGTCGCCAACGGTGTTGACAAATGCATTGTTAAGGACCTCACGAACCTGCTCCACCTCCACCGGCTTGTCGAGAACGACAACGTAGTTGCGACCGCCTGTGAAGTCAATGCTCATACTCAGTCCACGGACAAAGAACGAGACGATGAAGAGAACGATGACAACTGCATATGCAGTATAGCTCTTCTTGTACATGTCCATGAAGTTGATATGGGTATTCTGCATCATATTCTTGCTGACGCCGGTCCAGAACTTAAGATTAAGCCACTTGTCGTGCTTCATCTTGTTCTCATAGACCAGACGAGTGAGGAACACAGCGGTGAAGAAGGAGATGATGACACCGATGATCCAGGTGGTAGCGAAGCCGCGGATAGGACCTGTACCGGTAACAAGGAGGATGACACCGGTAATCAATGAGGTGAGGTTGGAGTCGAAGATTGCAGAGAAGGCGTTGGCGTAACCGGCCTCCACAGCCTGCTTCATGCCCTTGCCCTTACGAAGCTCCTCCTTGATACGCTCGTAGATAAGCACGTTGGCGTCGACGGCAGTACCGAGGGTAAGCACCATACCTGCGATACCAGGCATAGTAAGTGCGCTCTGGAACGATGCCAGGATACCAAGCGTGAAGAAGATGTTCACGATAAGTGCGCCGTTGGCAAGCATACCTGGGATTACATTATACATAAGTACCATGTATATCATCAGAAGGATGAAGGCAACGACGAACGAGATGAGACCCTGCTGGATGGACTGTGCACCGAGAGACGGACCTACGACCTCCTCCTGTACAATCTTTGCAGGTGCAGGCATACGTCCGGACTTCAGAGTGTTGGCCAGGTCCTTGGTATCCTCAATAGTAAAGTTACCGCTGATAGACGACTGACCACCGTCGATTTCCTGGTTCACACGCGGTGCGGAGTAGACAACACCGTCGAGGACGATGGCTACTGCCTTACCGACATTGGCCTTGGTGAGCGCTGCCCACTCGCGGGCACCCTCGGAGTTCATGGTCATGCTGACCTCAGGCTTACCGAAGTTGTCAAACTGGTCCTTGGCATCCGTGATGACATCACCCTCCAGAGGAGCACGGCCGTCAGAGGTTGTAACCTTTATGGCATAGAGTTCAAAGATATTCTTCTGCTGCAGACCGTCGGCAGGCTTGGCACCCCACAGGAGCTTTACGTCCGGACCGAGAATCTGCTTTGCCAGCGGTGAATAAATCATCTTGTTGACTGCCGCTGTATCACGTACATTGGCATAGCCGACAAGGCTCAGACTGCCTTCCGGAGCAAGCTGCAGACGGGAGAGAAGCGGGTTGGCTTTCTTCTCTGCTGCAAGGGCTACGTCAGCACCTTCGGACTTGCTCTTGCTTGCCAAGGCAGGCTTCTTGGCCTCATCCTTCTTCGTAGAGTCGGCTTTCTCCTTTCCACCATTGGCGATGCGGGTGTTGAGGTCGCGGAGCTTAGGAGCAATCTCACTGTTGTCCCATGTCTCCCAGAACTCCAGGTTGGCAGAGCCCTGCAGCAGCTTACGCATACGCTCCGGCTCACGGATACCCGGCATCTCGACCATCAGACGACCTTCCTGGCCTTCCAGCTTCTGGATGTTAGGCTGGACGACACCGAACTGGTCGATACGGTTACGGACAATGTTGTATGAATTGTCGATGGCTGAGTTCACCTCCTCGCGAAGGGCCTTCTCTACATCGCCATCGCTGGTCTGTGTGTTCACCTTACCCTTGAGCTCCTGAGTTGCGAATATCTCCGCGAGCTTATGTCCTGGAGCCACCTTGTGGTAGGCATCTACAAACAGTGAAATAAAATCACTCTGAGACGTCATCTCTTCTTTCTTGGCCATGTCCATTGCCTTCTGATATGCTGCATCTGTCTTGTGATCAGCAAGCACGTCAACAACGTCAGGAACCGAGATCTCAAGGATAACGTTCATACCGCCCTTAAGGTCAAGACCCAGTCCTATCTGAGTCTCCTGGCACTTTTGGTAAGAGTAAATGCCCAGGTACTTGACAGAATCAAGATAGTCCTGCCGTGATACCGGATCCTTAATCTTCGATGCCTCGTTGTCATAGTAGCTTGTGGCTACGCTAAACGACAGGTAGAAGATACTTGCCAGCGTCAGTAAGACGGTAATACAAATTACTAATCCTTTGTTTCGCATTTTTTGTTAACTATTATTTTTAATTTAATTTTTGTCTTAGATAATTTAAGCCTTCTGTCTGAAAGCAAAGTACCTTGCATACTTTCGGTTTCAGGTTCCAAGCTTTCACTATAGCGTGCAAAGGTACTTATTTTTTCGAATTTTGGGAAATTTCTGCTAATTAAATATTTATTTCGTTTTGGAAAAAGGCGTTTTTTTATGCATTTCGACTGATATAGT
The DNA here is from genome assembly GCA_900316565.1 of uncultured Prevotella sp. GTDB lineage: Bacteria > Bacteroidota > Bacteroidia > Bacteroidales > Bacteroidaceae > Prevotella. The sequence goes on from ONDK01000002.1 coordinate 36,820, forward strand.
GCACCTTCCGTACTTATTTAGGCTGTTCTACCGCTTCTTTTTCAGCCAGCAATAGATGGGATAATGGTCAGACTTGTCGCAACTGCGGTCTACTTTCGCCCCATAGGGCTGCAAGTCGGGGGAACAGAGTATGTTGTCGATGCGCACACGGATGCCACTCTTATGGTAAGACCAGCCCGGTCCGGTACCGGAGGCAACGAAGCAGTCGGTGAGACCGGTGGCAACACGACGGTGGGTATACGATATGGGAGAGTCGTTGAAGTCGCCGCAGACTATCACGCTCATACCATGTCTGCGGTACTTGTGGATGTATTTGGCCACGGCATCAGCCTGAGGGGCACGCTTCCTCGCGCCAACGCCAATCTTGGTGATGAAGAACTTCGACTCCTCACCGGTGGAATCGTTCATCACGGCACCGTGAACGAGGCTATGGAAGCGGTCCTTGTCCTCAACGCTAAGGCCGACACTCTCAAAGTGGTTGTTGACAAGAAGGACTTTCCTGCCATTAATCTTCAGGAAGAATGCCACACTGATATTCCCCTTTGACTCATAATGTATCCGTTCATGGCTGAGAATGGGGAACTTGGAATAGACGGCAAGGACGTCGTCCGTAGGTCCGCGCTTATGAACAGTGTCGCAGTATTCATACCCTTTTGCGAGCATGGGGTATACGGTCTTAGTATAGTTAGGGTCGCATCCGGCTTCTTGAAGGCAGATGATATCGGCTCCACTGTTGAGCAAATAGTCGACGATAGGATTCATCTCGTCTTTGTCATTATCCCACGTAGCGAACTCCCAGACATTATACGACAACACCTTTATGGCACCTTTGGGAGAGTCCTTGGGCATGTTTACGGGACAATAACGGCGCACCGGCCCCCAGGAGACAAGAAAACCGATGAGAGGAACGAGGATGTAGCGTCTGTTGAACACCAACCAGAAGACGACAAACAGCCCATTTAAAAACAAGAAAAAGGGAAAGGAGAGTCCTAACGTGGACAAGATGGCGTGCTCACGAGGGTCTATATGATCGGAATAGCCCACAAGGAGCATCAGGACGATGACAAAAATGTTCAGAGGCAGGAGCAAATCCCTGAAGAAGAATGTCCCCACCGACCATCCGCTGAAAAGGGCGTGTTCTGATGCCTTGTCTCTACTCATGTTTGTAAATTCTGTTTGTCTGCAAATGTCTTGGACACTTACAGGAAGCGTATCACTGCAAGTTATTTCTTACTTTGGTCGAAAAGTTTCCGTTTTTCCTCATCCGTGAGGCTGTCATAGCCGCTCTGACGTATCTTGTCAAGTATACGGTCTATCTCATCCTGCTCCGCTTTCTTGCGGGCATTGTAGTCCCAGTCGCTCTCACGACGGCTCTCCGTGTTAGGACGGTAATGAAACTTCGGCTTTCCCGTGCCGGAGGAATGAGACGAATGCCGGTCCCAGGCGTTCTTCATACGGTCGAAGAACTGCGAGCCCTTGCCCATTCCGAAGTCGCCGGAGCCACTGTAAGGATGCTTCTGCCAGTATTTTATGAGTACAAAGCCGAAGAGCATTCCGCCGAGATGGGCCACATGAGCCACTCCATCACCGGGTTGTCCGAGGGCATAGAACAGCTCCAGGGCCACAGAACCCAGCACGAGCCACTTCGCCTTTATAGGTATCGGGATAGGGATGATGAACATCCGTTCCTCCGGGAACAGCATACCGAAGGCAAGAAGCACGGCATAGATGGCTCCGGAGGCTCCCACCGTGGTCATCAGATTGAGATAATCGTCCACTGGCATCGGCTGTCCGCCCATCGAGACATACTGGTATGCGTCGAGACCGTTGATGATATACGAACCATATTGAGCCAGCTCCTGGCACAGACCGGCACCAATGCCGCAGACAATGTAATAAAAAAGGAACTTCTTAGGGCCCCACACATTCTCTATCACCATACCGAACATCCATAGCATGAACATATTCATGATGATATGCATCCAACCGCCATGCATGAACATGTAGGTTATAAGCTGATAAACGTGGAAATGGGACGCCTTGAAGAAGTGCAGTCCAAGGATTGTTGTGAGGTCGATGCCCATCGGCTGAACAATCATTGTTATGAGAAACATGACAATGTTGATGATGAGCAAGTATTTCGTGACTTGTGGGATATTTCGCATTACACGCTGTTTAAAGGGTTTAACCGTTCTTTGTCTTATCTGCCGCAACAGCCTTTCCGTTTACCAGTCAGACTGATGCGTATGTTCAATAGTGCAAAAGTACTAAAAATTCCTCTCTTCCGACTGAAAAACGCCATCCAAACTACATTTTTATGGTATTTTCTTCATTTTTTTTGATTTTTTGTTTGAAGTCTGAAACTATTAACTTATATTTGTGCTCGAAAATCGAAATATATCTATTTAAAATCAATTTATAAACATCAAATTATGAACAAGACAGAATTAATTGACGCTATTGCAGCAGGCGCAGGTCTGAGCAAGGCTGATGCAAAGAAATCATTGGATGCTGCCGTTGCAGCTATTAAGGATGAGCTCGTTAAGGGCGGTAAGGTACAGCTCGTAGGCTTTGGCACTTTCGCCGTTTCTGAGCGTCCGGCTCGCGAGGGTATCAACCCAGCAACAAAGGAGAAGATACAAATTGCTGCCAAGAAGGTTGCAAAGTTTAAGGCAGGTGCTGAGCTGGCAGATGCAGTAAACAAATAATTGTAAAGAAAATTAGTAACGACTAATATTGAAGAGTGAAGAATCCAAGTGATTGTTCACTCTTTCTTTTATGCTCATAGAAAACCTTTTCAAGCAGCTATACCGTCCTCTTTGCGTCTATGCGATGCACTATCTGAAGGGAAACACAGAAGCAGCGGAGGACATCGTACAGGACTGCTTCATAAAATACTGGCAATCACGTCCCGACAACGGGCGTGCCTTCCTTTACGTCTCCGTCAGAAACGCATGTATCGACTACCTGCGCCGTCAGCATCCGGAGGTCATGACCTTCGCGCCTTACGACCTCGACGGCATTATCAGCGACGAGGAAGCAGTCGGACGATCGTTACGTGAGGCTGAGTTATGGGAGCGTATAGACCGCCTCCCCAACCGGTGCCGCGAGATTTTCCTTATGAGCAAGCGCGACAGAATGAAATATTCTGAGATAGCTTCAGAGTTAGGTCTGTCGGAGAAAACCGTAGAGCATCAGATAAGCAAGGCCCTGAAGCGACTCAAGGACAGCGAAGGCCATGGCAACCAGCTCTCCTTCATCCTTGCAATAGCCTAATGTACAAGTTTCGGTAGTAAGGCGTTCAATTTGTTGTACCCATTTTTGCTCAGGAATGGGATAAGTGCTTCGTAGTGGCACTGGGACTATTCATCCCCCCTTTCTTATTTTACGGGAGTAACACCCTCTTGCAGGGTGCGGCCCTTGTGGCCGTCCGCCACATTATGTCGAATATATTTTTATTCGGACGGCCCCTAACCCTACCTAGCCGCACCCTGCAAGCGGATATCCGCAGAAAGAGTGGGAACTTCATATTGAACGCCCTATTTCGGTAGTAAACGAAGTCGCCTAACCTTATGATTAATTGCTAATTACTCATTGCTCATTACTAATTACTAATTACTCATTGCTAATTCCTCATTGCTAACTGCTAATTGCTCATTGTTTATTGCTAACTGTTTAAACAGTCGCGCCCTCATCGCATTGTTGCGATGAGGGCGCGACTGTTATGTATACGTACAAATTTCAGAACTCGTATGGATTATTTTATTCCTTTCCGTCGAAGGCGGCAGCTTCCGCGGCCGCAATGATGCTCTCACGGTCGTCGTTACCATTCTCAGCAGCTGAGGTATCGTCAGTCAACTCGTTTCCGCTTTCGCTTTCCGAGATAAGTTCCTTGACATCATCCGACTGCTCATCGGCAGCCTTATCCGAGAACACCTCCTCACGGAAGGGGTTCTCATGTTTCTCCTTCTCGGAAGCAGCGTCGCCAACAAGGAACTCGTTCTGCTTCTCCGGATCCGGAACATTCTCCACCGGCTCCTCTTCCATCTTCGTACGGTTACCTTTTGCCGCAAAGACAGAGTCGATGAACTGCGGTTCCCGCCGCAATTTCTGCAGCGTCAGCTTGGAAGCCATCTGCTGACTTTCCTTCTTTGAGAAGCCCTTTCCCTGTCCGCCGGATAGTCCTTCTATCAGGACCTCATAGCTGAACATCGGACTGCCATCCGCATCCTTTCCCTGTTCGAGAAGATGGAACTCTATATTCACACGGTTCTTCTGGCTCCACTCTATGAGTTTCGACTTGAAGTTCACCTCCTTGTACGCCACCTTATCTATATTGATAAGTTCTCCGAGTATCTGCCTCTTCATGAACTTCATGCAGGCATTGTATCCGTGATCAAGATACAGAGCTCCGACGACGGCCTCGAAGGCGTTGCCACCCATATAGCTGTTGTGCGCCGCGGAGTGTCCGGCTGTCAGCACCAGGTCGTTAATACCCATTGTCTTTGCCAACCGGTTAAGGGTCTCACGCTGAACGATCTTTGAGCGCGTATTAGTGAGAAATCCTTCACGCTTTCGTGGGAAGTGCTTGAACACTATGTCTCCTACGATAGCGTCAAGAACGGCATCGCCCAAGAACTCCAACCGTTCGTTGTTGACCTTCTGTCCCTTGCTATTCCTGTGGGCAACGCTCTTATGCATCAGCGCGACCTTATAGAAGGTGATGTCATGCGGCATCACGCCGAGGATATGGTATATAGACAAATAAAGCTCCTTATCCTTTCGGAAAGGGAGCCTTATTCTATCGATGATATTATTCAGCATACTTCTTGAAGATAACGCATGCATTGTGGCCACCGAAGCCGAAGGTATTGCTCAATGCAGCACGCACCTCGCGCTTCTGTGCCTTATTGAATGTGAAATTCATCTTGTAGTCTATCTCCGGATCATCATCGCCTTCCTCGTGGTTGATGGTAGGAGGCACGATGTCGGTCTGCACCGCCTTGACACAAGCCAGGGCCTCTACGGCACCAGCCGCACCGAGAAGGTGACCGGTCATACTCTTTGTGGAAGAGATGTTCAGACGATAAGCATCCTCACCGAAGACATCCTTGATGGCCTTTGCCTCAGAGATGTCGCCGACATGTGTCGATGTGCCGTGCACATTGATGTAATCGATGTCGCCAGGAGTGAGATGTGCGTCTTCCAGAGCAGCTTCCATGACAAGCTTCGCACCAAGACCTTCCGGATGGGAAGCAGTGATATGATAAGCGTCAGCGCTCTCGCCTTCACCTACCATCTCCGCATAGATACGTGCGCCACGTGCCTTTGCGTGCTCAAGGGTCTCCAGAATAAGACATCCGGCACCCTCACCCATGACGAAACCGTCGCGGCTGGCCGAGAACGGACGTGAAGCGTGCTCCGGGTCGTCGTTGCGCGTGGAGAGAGCCTTCATAGAGTTGAAGCCGCCCACACCGCACATGCAGATAGCAGCCTCGGCACCACCGGCCACGATGACGTCAGCCTTGCCCAGGCGGAGCAGGTTGAAAGCGTCGGCAAGGGCGTTCGACGATGAAGCGCATGCCGATGTCGTAGCGTAGTTAGGTCCGTGGAAGCCGTACTTGATGGAAATCTGTCCGGCAGCGATGTCGGAAATCATCATAGGAATGAAGAAAGGAGAGAAGAACGGACCACGGTCGATGTTCTGACCATATTCCACTACCTCCTTCTGGAACGTACTGATACCGCCGATACCGACACCATAGATAACGCCGACGCGGTTCTTGTCGGTCTTCTCCAGGTCCAGTCCTGAGTCCTCTACACCCTGTATAGCGCTGGCCATAGCCAACTGAGTGTAGCGGTCCATCTTACGCAGCTCTTTTCTGTCAAGATATTGTTTCGGGTCGAAGCCTTTCACCTCGCAAGCAAAATGAGTCTTGCACTTTGAGGCATCAAACTCGGTAATAGGAGCGCAGCCGCTCTTACCCTCTACCATAGCCTTCCACGTGTCTTCAACGTTAAGGCCAAGAGGAGTAACGGCGCCCAGTCCTGTTACAACTACTCTGTTTAATTCCATTTGTATATTCTATTTCTTTGACTCCAGGCGGTATGCCGAATGGAGGGCATTCTTCACCACATTATACACAAGAGCATAACGCCGGAAAAATTCTACAAACCAAAAATGTTGGGCGCTGAACGCTTCACGGCTTCAACACCCAACATTTTATCAATCAATTATCAATGGAAATTGATTACTTAGCGTTCTCCTCGATATACTTGATAGCATCACCAACGGTGGCAATCTTCTCTGCCTTATCGTCAGGGATAGAGATACCGAACTGCTTCTCGAACTCCATAATCAGCTCTACAGTGTCCAGAGAGTCAGCACCGAGGTCGTTTGTGAAACTTGCCTCCGGCTTTACTTCAGCCTCATCAACACCAAGTTTATCTACGATAATAGCCTTTACTTTTGATTCAATTTCTGACATAATTGTTTTCTTTTAATTGTTTAATTTTTGTTTCCTCATTCAAAATCGGGTGCAAAGTAACGAATTTTTATTCGGCTGTGCAAATTATTTTAAGAAAAACTTAATATTTCATGCACATATAGCATATATATGTGCAATATTTTCATTCATGACACCCGTATCCTTCACTCTTTCAATCACTTTAACGACAACAATAAATGATATAATTAATAGAAAGGAGCGACAATACGATGAAATAATAAGCAAAAGGCAAGAGCCACCGCACCGGATTTGAACTACCGACATAACTCAGGCCCACAGGCACACGGCAACTCTTGGAAACGATTTTGCCACAAGAGGTTAAAAAAGCATTATTTATTTTGCCGTCTGACCTATTTCAGTTATCTTTGCACATAAACTCAGAAACTAATTATGAGAACAAATTATGAACTAAGATACGCCTCTAACCCGGAGGACGCAAAGCACTACGACACGGCACGGCTGCGTCGCGACTTCCTCATCGACAGGCTCTTCACGACCAACGAGGTCAACATGGTCTACTCCATGTATGACCGTATGATTGTCGGCGGAGCCATGCCGTCGGGCGAAGAGCTGAAGCTCGAAGCCATAGACCCATTGAAAGCGCCGCACTTCACCACCCGCCGCGAGATAGGTATATATAATGTAGGGGAAGGCGAAGGCACCGTCCGTGTTGGCAAGGAGACCTTCGAGCTAGGCTTCAAGGAAGCACTGTATATAGGCAGTGGCGACCGCGACGTCTTCTTCTCCAGCAAAGACGCGTCGAAGCCTGCGAAGTTCTACTTCAACAGTACCACGGCCCACACCTCATACCCCTGCCGGAAGATTACCAAGGAGGACGCCATCAGCGTGCACATGGGCTCACTGGAGATGTCGAACGAGCGCACCATCAACAAGATGATTGTCAATCAGGTGCTGCCTACCTGCCAACTGCAGATGGGTATGACCGAGCTGTCCACCGGTTCTGTATGGAATACGATGCCGGCACACACCCACAGTCGCCGCATGGAGGCTTACTTCTATTTTGAGGTACCGGAGGGACAGGCCGTCTGCCATCTCATGGGACAGCCGCAGGAGACCCGCCATATCTGGATGCAGGGCGACGAGGCCGTGCTCTCACCGGAATGGAGCATTCACGCTGCCGCTGCCACACACAACTACACGTTCATCTGGGGCATGGGAGGTGAGAACCTCGACTATGGCGATCAGGATGTCGTCCCAATAACGGAGTTGAGGTAACCACCGGCGAGATATACATTAATTATTATTACTGTCGTATCATCAATTCTTATTACAGTCATTTCAGCTAAGATACAATCTTATAAAACAATTAAACTATAAACTCTTAAAAACAATCCCGCACGCATTCTCCTTAGCGGCAACCGCCAACGACAAGGAGAACTCACGGCGGTAAATCAAGATTATGGACACATTCTCAAAGAACTTCACACTCGAGGGCAAGGTAGCCCTCATCACAGGTGCCGCTTACGGCATAGGTTTCGCCATCGCAGAAGCTTTCGCCAAGGCCGGTGCAAAGATAGCTTTCAACTGCCGCAGCCAGAAGCACATGGACCAGGCCCTTGCCGACTATAAGGCGAAAGGCATCGACGCCAAGGGCTATATCTGCGACTGCACGAAAGAAGAGGAAGTAAAGAATATGGTTGCCGACATCGAAAAGGAGCTCGGTACTATCGACATCCTCGTCAACAATGCCGGCATCATCAAGCGCATACCGATGGAAGAAATGTCGGTAGACGACTTCCGTCAGGTCATCGACATAGACCTCAACGCACCTTTCATCGTGTCGAAGGCTGTCATTCCTGGCATGAAGAAGAAGAACCACGGAAAGATTATAAACATCTGCTCCATGATGAGCGAGCTCGGACGCGAGACCGTATCGGCATACGCTGCCGCCAAGGGCGGTCTTAAGATGCTCACCCGCAACATCTGCTCGGAGTTCGGACAGTACAACATCCAGTGCAACGGTATAGGCCCGGGCTACATCGCCACTCCGCAGACCGCTCCTCTCCGCGAGCGCCAGGCCGACGGCTCCCGTCATCCGTTCGACCGTTTCATCGTCAGCAAGACACCGGCACAGCGCTGGGGCACCCCTGAGGACCTCATGGGTCCTGCCGTCTTCCTGGCCAGCGACGCCAGCGACTTTGTCAACGGACATATCCTGTATGTCGACGGCGGTATCCTCGCCTACCTTGGCAAGAACCCGTCAGAGATAAAAGACTAACTATATTATTCATTTCTAAAAAAGAAGAACTATGGCAAAAACATTAGAAGTTTACAAATGCGAAAAGTGCGGCAATATCGTTGAAGTGCTGCAGGGTGGAAGCTGCACACCGGTATGCTGCGGCGAACCAATGAAGCTGCTGAAGGAGAACACCACCGACGGCGCAAAGGAGAAGCACGTTCCGGTAGTAGAGAAGATCGAAGGCGGATACCGTGCCACCGTAGGCTCCGTGGAGCATCCTATGACTCCGGAACACTACATACAGTTCATCGAGCTCGTCACACCGGACGGTGTCCTGCGCCGTAACCTCACACCGGATGACAAGCCTGTGGCCGAGTTCAAGACCGACGCCACCGACGTCTATGCACGCGAGTACTGCAACCTCCACGGTCTGTGGCGCTCATAACATGTACCGTCATCAAGGAGATATATCCTCAGACGAAATACTAAGATAATAGTATAGCAAGAAAAAAGGTGCTCTTTTGCCAGTCAAAAGAGCACCTTTTATTGTATAAGAGAGCGGAGGTAGCGCAGATGTATATTGTCAAAAATGTTTACACCAAAATAGGTGTACTACACTTGCGTTGTAAGTGTACGGAAAATACATCGTAAATGTGCCACATTTACAAAAAAGTATACGGAAAATAGAACGCAAGTGTACGGAAAATACAATCCACTGTGCAACAGTAAGTTACAAAGAGGATTTTAAAAGACTCGAATTCGAAATTTATTTACACTTTTTCCGCACCACGTCATTACCCGCAACTTGTTAACAACTCACTGTTTCTGGTGGAAGACAAAGCTGGTAAACACATCACCTGCGGAGACGGCGACGGTTATAGTGCGCTCACGACCGGAGGTGTTTGGGTTAATCTTCACATGAAGTCTTGACCCGCTGCTGACGGCCTCAGCCCAATGGGACGAGAGAGTAAGGGAAGAATTACCGTTACCTGCCGACTGGTAAGTAAAGACAGAGTCGTTGGCCTCATCCTTTTTGTCCTCAATGTCCGACGGCCAGATATTCTTATAGTTCACACAATCATAGTCGAATTCGCCTCCTTTGGCATCGACATCGAACTCCATCTGCGAACTATAGTAATTTGACGGGGCACCTTCATTAAGGCCCTTCCACTGCATGACCTCCCAGGTCTCATCATTCTTATTACAAGAGGCAGCGCTGAAGAGCACCACTGCCATTGCCAATACAATAAAAATAAAATTCTTTCTTTTCATCATTTTGTCTTTTTTTCTCCCCTTTTATGGGAGACAGAGGAGGCCGCCCACCTAAAGGAAGTTAGATGGAACGACCGTGACCAAGATTAGAAACCCGATCTACACTGTATCCCTGGCAGCACAAGCCTTAGAACGCCCAACCAAAGCTAAGGGTGGGTATGACGGAGAAATGCTTAAAGCTATTGCCGAAGCCACGGTACACGCCGTGCTTTCCACCGAAGTTCAGAGCCGGGCTTATTCCCGCACGGAAGAAGAAACCGATCCTTGCCACATGGCGGTAGGCGATATCACCGAAGAGGTAATAGCCGAAGCGGTTCTCCGATTTCGCCTCATTGTGTGAAAGCACGTAGAATGGCGTACCGCTATCGCTGTAAGAAGCTCCCGAGACATTAGGATATTTCTCCGGATGAGCCATATAGTCGCTGAAGGTCTCCTTGCTGACATCCTCAAAGGTGACCAAAGTATAATGTGAGTTATACAGTCCCAGGCTGGCGCCGACACCCAGCTCAAGGCTGTTCCTATGGTTGCCCACAAGGTAGTTGACCTCCAATGGCACTGCCCACGCCCTTGTGGAGTTGCTCTCCTGGAAGAACGACTCCGAACCGCTGTAGGCGAAGCTCAGTCCGGCGCGCCATCCCCAGCGGCTGTCCTTGCTGAACCGCTGGTCATAGTTGACGCCCACCTCTGTGGAACCGCCGCCAATCTCCAGATAGACGGCATGTGTCTTTGTGTCATTCTCATCCTTCTGCTGTGCCAGCGCGGCCACAGGCAGAATGAACATTAAAAGAATAAGTGCTTTTTTCATCGTTGATATGTTTGTTATTGATTATAAAATACCCGTTATTTCCTTCCTATATTTATCCTCACATCCAAGGTCTCGTCTATCAGCCCTACTATCGTCGTGACGCTGTCGGCATGGAAGTCGGCGGGGAGCCGTTTGCCTTCGCCACCGGCACAGGTCAGCGTTACACCGTAGTAATCGGAGAGGTCGCGGAGGACCACAGACAATGGTGTCGCGGAGAAATGGAACTCATGCGTAGCCCAGACTGCAACGGCATTCACAGAAGGTGCATTGCTGACACGACGTGGCTCCACACTTCCGGCAGCAATCCTGTACATGTCGCCCTTGCCGACGACGACACCTTTCTCGCCGTGTGCCGCCATCAGGCTCACCGAGCCAGCCACGACATACACGCTGGTGCTCTTCCTACCGTCGGAGAGGGCTGTCTCGTCGACGACAAGTTGTGTTCCGATGTCGCGGATGACATAATCCTCATCGGTGATAATGAACGGATGAGCCTCATCATGCCGGATATTCAGATAAGCTTTCCCCGACAGTTCCACGCTGCGGCAGTCGGCCTTGTCATAGGTCACCGACGAGTGCGGTGCCAGCGTTATCGTGGTGCCGTCGGCAAGGTGCACCGTTCTGTTCCCGTTCTCGGCCATAATCGTCATTGCCGTCGACTGACGGGAGAGAAGCAGTGCCGTGGTGCCGGCGACAAGAAGCACGGCAACGGCCGCGGCGACGGCTATCCACCGCCGGACGGATGACCGCCGGCCAGCCTTCTCTAGTGTTCTGCGATAGGCTTTCCCAACATCGAGGGTGCCCTTACGATAGTATCGTGCTACGAAATCCAGTTCCTTGTTCATAAGCATATCGTTGTTTGATGGTTGTCAATATTCTGTCAATATTCATTCTTAGGGCGTCTCACATATCCGGTATGCGACACGTTCCATCCTCCTATCAGTCCAAAGCCCCCACGTACATTACTTGCCGTGGGCATTATCTGCGACATACCGTGGCGGGCGAAGTCGCTGTTGTTGACCGAGTTGAACGATTCGAGGAAGTGGTAGAACTCCGGTGTGAGGTGGAGCAGCTCTATCATCAGTCCTGACTTGTAATCATTAAGACAAGGGTCTACATTAATGTGGAGCTTGTATGTCGTCCCGTTGATGGCAGCATCGCTGAAGATGGGCAGTCCGCCGAAGAAATCACCGTCGAAGCCGAAGTCGTCATCGATGTCGGTTATAGGATTGAAGATTGGTTCACTGCCTGTATATATCTTCCGATAGCTGTATGACGTGTCGGTGGTTACTATATATTTATAGTTGTCATCGACGGAATAAATGTCGGCACATGTCATCAAAAGGACACGGGCGGCATAGTAGTCGCGGCTCTGCGACGGGTCGGCAAACTCGGTGGTGAGCTGATAGTAGTCCTCACTGCGCTCATAGTCGCTGTTGAAGAGCCGCACATCATGGAGGCCTATGCCCTTGACGGCGACAGTATCGGGGATAACGGTCTCACCGGAAGCGTCCGGCAGGTTGGGTGCCGAGACACTGACGGCTATCCTGTCGCCGGCGTTCTGATGGGCGAGAACGTAGTAGTTGCCGCCATCACGGTGAAAGACCTGCTGTGGCTGGCCGTTGACGGTGTAGGTGATGGTGGCATTGTCGATGTCGACAATCCTCATATTGTCATTGTAGTTTCTCACGGCAATGCTGCGGCTGACATTGATGTAGGTGGTGTCGGCAGTGGAGGGAAGGCAGTAGACGACGAGTTTCGGCTCATTGCTGAGTCTGTCGAGTGTCATGGTGTCCTTGCACGAGGTGAGGAGCAGGGCCATCGCCGTGATGATGACAAGCTGTATGTATCTATGGTTCATCTTCTTCATTAGTTTTCTTTGGATGATTTAATGGTTCTCGTAGAGTGTTCCCGCCTAAAACTTATAGGTATAACTGAACGACGGTATGGTGGGGATGCCACCGTGGTTGCGGATAACGAGCCGTTCGTTGCTGTCGAACTTTATATCCGCCCACATGGAGTTAAGGTGGCAGTAGACATTGTACAGGCTGAGGTTCCACACTATCTCGTGGCCGTGGCGTGTCTTATGTCTGAAGTCGAAGCCTATGTCGAGGCGGTGGTAGGCGGGAAGGGTGATGTTGTTTGGCTTTTCGTAGACGAAGTTATCGAGGTTCTCACCATAGTTCTCACTTATCCACCAGTTGGCCGTGCCGTCCGACGGTACCGGACGGCCGTTGACGACCGTTATAGGCCGGCCATCGGGCACGTTGGGCATATGCACATACTGTGTAGGCACCGTCACATGATTGCCGGAATGGAAGGTCCAGGCAGCCTGCGCCGACACGTTCTGCGAGATGTTCCACCGTCCCGAGATGTTACCTTTGTGGCGGTTGTCGAATTTATCGAAGTACCAGCCGGGATAGAAGTCGTCATATCTGCGCTTGTTCCATGACAGAGTGTAGGAGCCCTGCACCTGAAGACGCCGCAACTTATATGTGGCGTCGACCTCTATTCCATAGAAACGGCCACGGCCGTCCATGACCATACGGTCCCAGTTCTCGGCCGGCGGCTCCAGTCCCGACCAACTGGCATACTGAAGGATGTGCTTTGTGTTCTTGACATAGCCTTCCAGGGACAACAGCCAGTGGCTGTCGGGTTGGAAGTATACACCTCCGGCAAACTGTGTCGACTTCATAGGATGCAGCCGTTCCGTCGTGGGCACCCAGTAGTCGGTAGGCAGTTCCAGGAAGGTGTTGGCAATCTTATGGACATACTGCGACATTATTGTTGCCGAGGCCTTCAGCGATAGCTGGCGGCAGACCTGATATTTCACGGCGAAACGCGGGTCGGCACTGGCGAATGTCCGTCCGTTGATATGGAAGAGCGATGCGTTGAGTCCGGTGTTGACACTCCAATGGTCGTTGAAGCGCATCTCGTCTTCGGCATATACGTTCCACTCATTGGCATAATGGCTGTTTCGGCTGGCAAGGGACGTGGTGTCGACCCTGGCGTCATCACTGGAGAACGACTCATCATGACGGCTCTGGGGGCGGAACGAGTGCCAGGTGTAGTCGGTGCCGAAGCGGATATGATGATGTGGCGACGGACGGTAGTCGAAGGCCGCACGGTAACCGAGGTCATGGATGGTGGAATGGTATGTGTGGGTGTGGAGTTCCACATTGGTCTCCACGCCGTCCTCCAGGCAGCCCTCGTCGCTGGCATCCCTCACACGTGAGCGATTGTAGGTGTAGAAGGCGGTGAAGTTGGCAAAGAGCTTCGGCGAGAGGCGGTACTGCCAGTCAAGGGCTGCGTTGAGATTTCCCCATGAAAACCGCTCGTCGGTATAGTCCTTGTTGGTGGTGGCGCCATATATATCATCATACTTGTCGCTGGTATGCAGCTTGTCCTCACCGGAGTAGACGCTCAGCGAGACACGGGAGCGAGGGCTGAAGACATTGGTTACCTTCGCGTTGAGGTCATGGAAGAAGTAGTTTATCGTCACGTCTTCGGCGGAAGGGGCATTCGACTTGTTGCGGATATAGAAAACAGGACGGGTAATAAGGTCGAGCCACGAACGGCGGAGGCCAAAATTGAATGAGGTCTTGTCTTTCCTCAATGGTCCTTCTATCTGGAAGCTGCCGTCGATAAGTCCGATGCGGTAGCTGCCATGGATGGTCTTGAAGTCGCCGTCGGCGGTGCGCACGTCGACAACCGACGACAGACGGCCGCCATAACGTGCCGGGAAGCCGCTCTTATAGAAGTCGACATTCTTCACCACATCAACATTAAAAGAAGAGAAGAGCCCTAACGTATGATTGATGGAATAGAGTGGCGAGCCGTCGAGGAGATAGAGGTTCTCATCGTTGTCGCCGCCATGGACATAAAGTCCGCTGGCAAGCTCCACACCGGTGGTCACACCGCTGGTCATCTGCAAGGTCTTCACCACATCGGGACTGCTCAGGAGTGAGTATTCGGTCTTGATGTCCGACGGCGACAGTGAGCGTTTTCCGGTCTGGGTGGTGAGAAGGGGTGAGTTTAAATCGCCCGTCACGACGACTTCCGCAAGACTGGCGTTCTGCTGAAGTTGGATGTCAAGACTGCGGTCGGCATCGAGGTGCACATTAAATATATAGTCGTCATAGCCGATATATCCGAAGCGCAACTTATGCTGTCCTCCACCGAGCGTCAGGGAGAAGAAGCCATAGGCGTTGGTGGTCGTCCCCTGGTGGGTGGTAAGGTCATAGACGGTGGCGTTGATAAGGGTCTCACCGTCAGCACCGCGCACATAACCGCTGATGGTGTGGCGCTGGCGGGACTGCGCAGGAGCCTTTACTTGTGCAGGCCGACGGACGGAAGGTGCCGGAGAGGATGTCTTCTTAGCCGGACGAAGCGTTACATAATTGCCTTTCCGTTTATAGTCGATGCCAGAGCCGGCGAAAAGTGTGCTCAGCGCACGGTCGGTGTCGAGGCCTTTCAGCGCAGGACCGTGGTATGATTTGTCGGTATTTAGCGTGGCATCATATATGAAGTTGATGCCGCGGACGGCATGCAGCCAGTCCATCTCCATGCGTATCGTCCTCGTCTGGGCCATGAGCAGCAGCGGCAGGACCAGGAGAAATGCTGTGAGAAGCGGTTTTCTTAAACTCATTTTTCTGTCATTACGTTCTTCTTTCCACTCCTATGACGCAGAAAAAACGATATACCCCCACGTGAAAAAGAAAAAAAATAGAATTTTCCTTCGCAAGTAACCATTAAGTAGGGGGGCATTTGTTGTACCAACTTTTTCGGAAGTTTATATCCACCTGCAGTGCGCGGCCCTTGTGGCCGTCCGCAACCTAATTGTCGAATTCCAAAAAATCAACGCATAAATCATTGGTTTTCATGAAAAAATCAGTAATTTTGCATTTCTATAAATAATTAATGTATATCATAGGGAAAAATCATCCGGCATGAGAAAAATAATTATCTCCATAGCGGCTGTAGCCATTACCGCCATGATAGCGGCATGCGGCACGTCGCAGAAAACCGCCAACGGGAGCGGCAATAATGGAAAGACGGCTGCCGTCACCACTCAGGACACAACGGTAAACGTGGTCCCCAACAGCGAGGTGCTGAGCATAAAGGAACTCATTGGCGTCTTTGCCGACGAGACCAATGCCGACGAGGCGATGAGCAAGTACGGCTATAAGGTCAAGAAAGGCTATGAGGTGTTCCGTGTTGACAAGTACGACAAGGTGTACTATAAGAACTGTCGTCTGCCGAAGATTATCACCGACGGGAAATACGAGGACTATCCGCGTGCCATGCGACAGGGCGTGTCGAGCTATGTGGCAGTAAAGGGTGAGAGCATGATGCTCGGCGTGTTCAACAATAATGCTTACCAGAACCTCGTCGACCAGGTGAAGATGAACGGTTTTCATCTCGACATGGAAGGAAACGAGGACATCTACACCGACGGCAAGTATTACATAGCCTGCAACAAGAGCAACAGGACGATAAGGATACAGAAGGTGTAAAGAACAGATGCCGCATCCTCTCTGGCGGTAATGCTGCGGATGCGACCATAGAATAAAAAGGAAAGGATGAAGAAGGAAAGTGTTGTACTGAGCGTGTTGTTCCTCGCTCTGTCGATTACGGCAAGTGGTTGCAGGACCCAGAACAGGCGTGATGCTAATGGAAATAAAATTACCAAGGAACTCCATGAGGCTGCCGACGGGGTGGAGGATAACTCAACAACACAGCAGCAGGACAGTGCCCGTGATGTCGCTCAGACTTCCTGGGTGCCCCGCGACTCCGATATCACCTCTCAGGTTACGTGGGGTTATCGGCAGGCTGACCGTAAGAGAAACGACATCGACATCATCGTCGTCCACTCAAACTACCATGTCGTCAACCAGGCCAAGCAACAGTTCGACTTTGATGTGAACGGTTGTATAAAGCAGTTCCGCGACGGTGGCACGTCAGCACACTACATGATAACGCGCGACGGGACCATTCTGAAGATGGTCGACGAGAAGAATGTGGCATACCATGCTGGAAAAAGCGCGCTGCCCGACGGATCCCGTCAGTGGCTGAACGGCTCCTCGATAGGAATAGAGGTCATAAGCATGAAGAGGGACGGCCCCACAGAGGCACAGTACCGCTCGCTCGACTGGCTGATAAAGGACATCTGCGCACGTTATGACATCCGGTATCTTGTCAGACACTCGGACATAGCAGTGCCACAGGGACGGAAAGACGACCCGTGGGGAATGGACTGGAAACGAGTCTGCGAGAATGTGAAGGCGAAATACCCCAATATCACGACATACAACATACCGGTAAAGAACAACCCTCAGTTCAAATAAACTGCAACAGATAAGAAAATAAACAATAGAAATAATAATACTCCATGATGCCCGGACACCCAATCCAGTGGTCATCCGGACATTTCCCGACCCTTACAGAGGCATGGAGAGGAATGGCAATTATGAAGAATTTCAAACGAACAACTGTTACCGCGGCACTGCCTTACGCCAACGGCGGAGTGCATATAGGCCATCTGGCAGGAGTATACGTTCCTGCCGACATCTATGTCCGCTATCTGCGGCTGAAGAAACAGCCTGTCATCTTCATCGGTGGAAGTGATGAGCACGGTGTGCCTATCACTATCCGAGCAAAGAAAGAGGGCTGCACGCCTCAGGATATATGCGACAGATACCATAAGATAATCAAGGACTCATTCAAGGAGTTCGGTATCTCGTTCGACATATACAGCCGGACGACATCGCCTACGCACAACAAGCTGGCCAGCGATTTCTTCCGTAAGCTCTATGATGACGGAAAGCTCATAGAGAAAGAGTCGGAACAGTACTATGACCCGGAGGCTCATCAGTTCCTGGCCGACCGTTATATCATGGGAACATGCCCTCACTGCGGCAATCCCAACGCCTATGGTGACCAGTGTGAGAAGTGCGGTTCCGACCTCAGTCCTATGGAGCTCATCGACCCGCACTCTACTATCTCTGGTGCAAAGCCGGAGATACGCAAGACAAAGAACTGGTATCTGCCTCTGAACGAATACCAGGACTGGCTCAAGAAATGGATACTCGACGGACACAAGGAATGGCGCTCGAACGTGTATGGCCAGTGCAAGTCATGGCTTGACATGGACCTGCAGCCAAGAGCTATGACACGCGACCTCGACTGGGGCATCCCTGTCCCCGTGGAGGGTGCTGACGGAAAGGTGCTTTACGTGTGGTTCGACGCACCGATAGGATATATCTCCAACACAAAGGAGCTCTGCGACAAGGAACCTGAGAAATGGGGCTCTTGGGAGACATGGTGGAAGGACCCGGAGACAAGGCTCGTCCACTTCATCGGAAAGGACAACATCGTATTCCATTGCATCATCTTCCCGGTGATGCTGAAGGCCCACGGCGGTTATATCCTGCCCGACAACGTCCCGGCAAACGAGTTCCTGAACCTTGAGAACGACAAGATATCAACATCGAGGAACTGGGCCGTATGGCTCGACGAGTACCTACGCGACTTCCCGGGCAAGCAAGATGTGCTGCGCTATGTCCTCACCGCCAACGCTCCTGAGACAAAGGACAACAACTTCACATGGAAGGACTTCCAGGAGAGAAACAACTCTGAGCTCGTGGGAATATACGGCAACTTCGTGAACCGTGCCCTGCAGCTCACCAAGAAGTACTGGGGCGGCAAGGTTCCGGCAGCCGGTGAGCTCCAGGATGTTGACAAGCAGGCCATAGCAGAGTTCAAGGACGTAAAAGATAAGATGGAGTCGCTGCTGGATGTATTCAAGTTCCGCGAGGCCCAAAAGGAAGCCATGAACCTTGCACGCATAGGCAACAAGTATATTACCGAATGTGAGCCGTGGAAGGTTTGGAAGACCGACCCGAAACGTGTGGAGACAATCCTGAATATATCCCTTCAGCTCGTTGCCAACCTTGCCATTGCCTTCGAGCCGTTCCTCCCCTTCTCCTCAAAAGACCTCCGGGGAATGATTGGCCTTGACGACTTCGACTGGAAGGAGCTCGGACGGACCGACCTGCTGAAGGCCGGACAGCAGCTCGGCGAGCCTCATCTGCTCTTTGAGAAGATTGAGGATGATGCCATACAGCGTCAACTCGACAAGCTCAACGCGGAGAAAGCAGCCAACGAGAAGGCTGCAGCCCTGAAGGACTACAAGGCCGAGCCGGTAAAGGAGAACGTCCCCTTCGACGAATGGGAGAAGGTCGACATCCGTGTCGGTCATATCAAAGACTGCCAGAAGGTGAAGAAATCAAACAAGCTCCTGCAGTTCACCATCGACGACGGCAGCGGCAAGGACCGCACCATCCTCTCAGGCATAGCAAAGTTCTATAAGCCCGAGGAGCTGGTAGGCAAGGACGTGCTCTTCATCGCCAACCTCGCTCCGCGCAAGATGATGGGCATCGAGAGTCAGGGAATGATTCTCTCGGCACTGAACGCTGACGGCTCACTGGCCCTGACAACCACATTCAGCCAGGTTCTGCCGGGCAGCCAGATAGGATAAACAGTGTATCCACGCCCTTCAAAAAAGGTATTCGAACGATATAAACAGTGATTTTTCAGCCTTCCTCTCATAAAGTGAAGGCTGAGATTATAACGAAAGCAACAAGGCCAATAGCTTAAATCGTCTATCGATTACAGCTATTGGCCTTGTTTTTTTACTAACATCACATGTCCGTCACCGCCATTTAACCCTTACAGTGAAGCCATGCGATGAAAACAACCGGGTTATCTCATCCTCTATTTTCTTTTTTGCCTCAGGCTTATGGGTGTCACCCTGGCGTATCATCTCTGCTTTTGCCTTCCGCACGAGTGCCTCCTTAACCTCAGGGCGGTTGATGAACTTCTCATCACCGTCGCCTAAGATGACCTTTACATTGCGCTCATCGAGGAAGCGGTCGTCGAGGAGCTGTACCTCCGGCAGGGTAACGATAGCCACCGAGTCGTCCACAACCCGTACCCAGTCGTCCTTCACCTTCATCATGTCAACACCATAGTGGAGTGTTCCACGGTAGAGGAGTTCGATGGCAGTGTCATGAAAGAAGCCCTTGTCGACAGTGTCAACGCTCTGCTCCAGCTCCACCGTCACCACCGACCACTGCCCTATTCTCTTCAGGGAATCGAGGTTTACGGGTGTCGGCTTTGTCTCCGCCACGGTCTGACTGACCACATGTTCCGTTTTGGCAAAGTTACACGCCTTTACAACAACCACAACGACAACGATGCAGATAACGGCAATGGCGATAACATATATCTTATTTATCAGTTTCATCTTCTATTCATGATTACGTTCTACGGTGAGCCTGTCGGGGTTCAGAGACGAGGAGTAAGTGATGTTCACCCGCCTAAATCCACTCTTGAGGAGTGCGTCGGCCAGTATGCCTTCAGCATTCCGCTTCGCATCCGTAAGCAGTTCCTGCTTCCGTTGCATGCTTATCTCCGCCCAGATACCCTGCTCCGCATCGCTGACGGCCTTGTTGAAGAAGTCCTGCGACTGTGTACTGGCAAACACCTGTTGGTCCACAATCTCATCCTTATGTATCACCTCACAGCTCGTCAGCTCTATCACAGGGTCCGGAAGTGTTATCGTTACCGAGGAGTCGCGGTCGTTGACCTTTATATCCTCCTGGGATATCCGTCCAAGGTCTATACAAGCCTTATAGGTAACGTCAATGGGTATGACATAGTTGGAATGCGACCAAGGCTTTGTGAACTTATATCCGAGTACCGACATCACATCCTTTGTAGAGATGACGACCTTCTTATGTGCCGTCTGCTCCGAGGAATAGAGTTTCGACTCATGCCTTATAGCCTCCATGGCATCGGCAGAGGAGAGCCGTTTCTGTGGCTGTTCCACCACCGTCTCCTCCGTGATGGCGGCATCCTTTGAACCGGACGTCCCAAGGAGATAGCCCACAAGGAACACTATGGCGGCCAAAGCAATACATATTATAATAACATTTCTTCCTTTCATATCCTACTGCTTATACTTAGAATTCTTGTTTTTCACACTTCATCATTGCCTATCAACCGGCCACGCGAGCTTCATCAGCCGTCATATCAACGGATGGTCATAGTCCTCTCTCCGCCCAGTCGCTGCGGTCCATCTGGCGGTAACCGACAGCCTCGGCAATATGTTCGGCCTGCACGTTGTCCGAATGGGCCAGATCAGCGATCGTCCTTGCCACCTTAAGTATCCGGCTATAGGCGCGGGCAGAGAGGTGCAGCCGCTCCATAGCCATTCTGAGCACCGCCAGACCGCGCTCGTCAGGCTCGGCATACTTGTGTATCATCCTTTCACTCATCTGTGCATTGCAGTGCATGCCCTTTATATCCTTGAAACGCTCCGTCTGTATGGCCCGCGCCTCCATAACACGCTCCCGAATCTTTGCCGACGGTTCGCCCGGCTGGGCTTTGGAAAGATCGTGGAACGGCAAGGCAGCTATCTCACACTGGATGTCGATACGGTCGAGAAGCGGACCACTAATCTTAGATAGATAACGCTGTATCTGACCTGGAGTACACACACAATGATGCGTAGGGTCGCCATAATAGCCGCAAGGACACGGGTTCATCGACGCCACAAACATAAAGGAACATGGATAGGTAACCGTATACTTAGCCCGGCTGATGGTTATCTGCCGGTCTTCGAGGGGTTGTCTGAGCACCTCCAGGGTGTGCTTATTGAATTCCGGGAGCTCATCGCAGAACAAGACACCGTTATGTGCCAGCGTTATCTCTCCCGGCATGGGGTTGTTTCCACCTCCGACGAGTGCCACCTCAGAGATGGTATGGTGCGGACTACGGAACGGACGCTGGCATATCAGTCCCATTCCCCTTGGCAGTTTCCCCGCTATGGAGTGTATCTGCGTCGTCTCAAGGCTCTCGGAAAGCGACAGCGGCGGCAATATCGATGGCAGTCTCTTAGCCATCATACTCTTTCCGCTTCCCGGAGGTCCCACAAGGATGATATTGTGTCCGCCTGCCGCGGCCACCTCAAAGGCTCTCTTGACATTCTCCTGTCCACGGACATCGGCGAAGTCCAGGTCGAATTTATACTGATGCTCATAGAATTCCTTCCTTGTGTCGACGACACATGGCTCAGGGTGTGACGCACCATTAAGGAAGTTGATGACCTCCAGGAGATTATTCATGCCATAGACCTCCAGCGTATCGACAACGGCAGCCTCATGCTCGTTCTCCTTCGGCACGATAAGCCCCTTGAAATGTTCGGCCCGCGCTTTGATAGCTATGGGCAACGCACCCTTCACCGGCTGCAGCTTTCCGTCCAGTCCCAGTTCACCGACGAGCATATACTTGTCGAGCATATCGTTGTGCATCTCCTCATTGGAAGCAAGGATGGCGATGGCGAGCGGAAGGTCGAAGCCGGCACCTTCCTTTTTAAGGTCAGCGGGAGCGAGGTTGGCGGTAACGTCAGCCACAGGAAATTTATATCCATTGTTCAGCAAGGCAGCATTTATGCGGTCATGGCTTTCCTTCACGGCTGTGTCAGCAAGTCCAGTGAGATGAAAAAGGACGCCACGTGTTATGCTCACCTCAACTGTTACAGTGGTAACTTCAAGTCCGTTTACGGCAGCACAATAGGTTTTTACGAGCATCTATCAGGTTCTTAATGATATATCTTGGTGAGCTCCTGGCGCAGCTGTGCCGCGTTGAGTCCACTCTTGACTATACGTCCGTTTCTTAAGAGGATGTTTTCAGGTACCGTCGACAGTCCGAGCTGTTTCATCAGACGGCTGTTTATCGTCATTCCGTCGCATATCACAGGCCAGTCGATGCTGTTGTTCTGCATCGCCTGACGACACATGGTCTTGCTGGCATCGACGCAGATGCTTACAGCCTTGCACTTCTCGTCAGCCTTCTTCATAGCATCCGCAATAGCGTTCTGTGCATCAATGCTCTCAAAGCTCCACGACGCCCATACGCTTACTACAGACACCGGTGCGTTGAGGTCGCCATTGGTAACCTTATGACCATCGACATCAATGGCAGAGAATGTCGGAAGAGCCTTCCCCGGCAAGCTGACCGTGAGGAGGTCCGTCTGCTGCTTCAGTCTGACGAGGGCACCGTTGTCCTTCTGCGCCTTACTCATTACAGCCACCAGCGATGCCGCCTGCTTATAGTCAGGGGTATTGCTGTCGACGAAATACTTCTTTGTGAGATAAACACTTACCGGCGACTCCGGGTGGTCCTTCACGAACTGCGCTGCAAACTTCGCCTCCTGTGGCGGCGACATGTTTGTCGACGACTTACGGAATGTCGTCATCAGTTCGTTGGCCTTCGTGCCCTTTATCTCCATATCCCTCAGACGGGAGGCATCGGCCTTCACTTCCACTGCCCCGCCCGACTCGGCGAATATGGGTTGCTGCGAATAGTTTGGGAACACTATCATCAGCACACCATCACTTCTGCACGGCACTTCGAGTGCGAAGCGTCCGTCTTGTATCTTTATCGTGTCCATACCGTCTATCACTCCGTCGGGACTATAGACGTAAAGCTCACCAGAATTGATATGAAGAAATCTGCCCTCTATCTTGAAGCGTCCCTTGCTTTCACCGCAGGCGACGAGTAAAAACGAAAGAAACAGGATGTAAATGTACCGTTTCATGGGCATAGGAATAAAAAACATAAGAAGTGCCGCGAACGGGACTCGAACCCGTACAGCCATTTCTGGCCAAGGGATTTTAAGTCCCTCGTGTCTACCAATTCCACCATTGCGGCTAACCAAAAGAAGAATTGCGAATGCAAAGATAAGGCTATTTCTCGGAAAAGACAAACGAAACGCCAACTTTTTTCTTAAAACCCTGTTTAAGGGTGGACATCACCCACCGCACAGACACTGCTGATAGCGTCCTTACAGCGGGTAAATCAAGCTTTAATCACTGCTGTGCTCATGCCACTTTAATCTAATCATCCCGATTTAATTCCATGCAATTCACCGATTCAGTACTCCACGAGTCGCGGCCAGGCGGAGGCTATATCGTCGGGCAGCGGTGGGATGAAGGCCGGGATGGAGAACTCCCATATATGGTTCTTTGCCTTTACGATACGCTTCTTCTCCGCCTCTGATACAGTCTGACTGTCGGTAGTGAAGAACTGGCTCACGACATCTATTCTCTCATCCTCATCCTCGCCCTTGTAATGGGCTTGATAAGTCAGATGCTTGCTGAAGGCGACGACACTATTATCAGCATTCCGCCGCGTCTCACTGTCCTCACATCCCGTCATCGTGGCCACCACGCCATACATCTTCAGCTGACTCATGTCGAGCCTGTGATCCGGACGTCCGGCCAGATCATCGAACGACACCGTCGTCGTGGAGTCGTTGCGGTCTATATGTCCCGCCTTATACTTCAGGAAGTACACATCACCGTTGTTCCTTGTGGAATATTCGTCGCCGGAGATGCTCCCCATGAGCGGCCACACCTCCAGATTAGGAAGGCTTATCTGCACAAAGAGGTCGTCGCCATTGGCCTTTACGGCCTTTCGCCGCCGTTCCCCTAAGAACTTTCTGTCACAGAAATCGCTCGAAGGAGTCAGCGAGGAGTCCAGCGGGACATATATCTCCATATACCCGTCCCAGAAATATGAGAGCACGGAGTCGGTGGTCTGCCAGACGCGGTAATAGCCTTTCAGACGCATATAGTCATTCCCCCTTCCAAAGGTCGGAAGGAGGAATGCCATGGTAAAAATCAACAGGACAAGCCTTCTCATGCCTTATCTTCTCTTGCCGCCTTTCTTCCGGCCCTTGCCTCCACGCTTCCTGCCGCCACCGGAGGAGTGACGGTTCTGACGTTCGGGCTCACCTCCGGCCGGACGCTCTACAGCGGCACTGCCAGCGATGATGAAGTCGAGTTGTTTCTTCTCCAGGTTGGCCTTCGCCACCTGAATACGTATAGGGTCGCCGAGCTGGTATGTGTGATGCCGACGGCGGCCGACAAGACAGTAGTTCTTCTCGTCGAAGTCGTAATAGTCGTCATCGAGGTCGCGCATAGGTATCATTCCCTCGCAATGGTTCTCGTCAATCTCAGCGTAGATGCCATAGCTCTGTATGCCAGAGATATGCGCGTCGAACTCCTCTCCGACCTTGTCGCCCATAAACTCTACCATCTTGTACTTTATAGAGTCGCGCTCTGCGTTCTGCGCCACCTGCTCCATGTCGGAGCAATGTTCACACAGCTCCTCATATTTATCCTGGTTTGCCGACCGTCCTCCGTTCTGATAGCGCGTCAGAAGGCGGTGGACCATCGTATCGGGATACCGTCTTATAGGTGAGGTGAAATGAGTGTAGTAGTCGAAAGCCAGTCCGAAGTGTCCGATATTGTGCGTGGAATACTTCGCCTTCATCATCGACCGCAGTGCGATAGTCTGGATCAGCTTTGCCTCACGCTTGCCTTCCACCTCATCCATGAGGGTGTTCAGCGCACGTGCCGTGGCACCCTTGGTGCTCGACGACTTCAGCTTATATCCGAACTTCGCCGAGAACTCTCGGAGGTTCTCAAACTTCTGTGGGTCCGGATTGTCATGGATACGGTATGGCAACGTCTTGGCTTTCTTGCCCTTGCGGACCTTTCCGACGCTCTCCGCCACCGACTTGTTGGCCAGGAGCATGAACTCCTCAACGAGCTTGTTGGCATCTTTCGAGCGCTTGAAGTAACAGCGTATAGGCTTACCTTTCTCATCGATGTCGAAGTGGAGCTCCTCAGTATCGAACTTCACGCTACCGTTCTTGAACCTCTTGGCCCGCAGCTTCTTAGCCAGACGGTCGAGGGTGATGAGCTGGTCGGCGTATTCGCCCTTATATCCCTCCGGACCCGGCGCTGGTGCGGGCTCTCCGGTTCCGTCGACGACACCGTTGTCCTCCAGAAGCTGCTGCACCTCCTCATAGGCATAGCGGCGGTTCGACTTTATCACCGTGTGGACAAGGCGGAAGGCCTTGACGTCGGCATTGTCGTCGAGGTTGAACACGGCACTGTAACAGAGTTTCTCCTCATCCGGGCGAAGGGAGCATACAAAGTTGCAGAGATGTTCCGGGAGCATAGGAATGGTACGGTCTACGAGGTATATACTCGTTGCGCGCTTCTGTGCCTCACGGTCTATGATATCGCCTTCCTTAACATAATGGCTCACATCGGCGATATGCACGCCGACCTCCCACAGTCCGTCAGGCAGCCGTTTGATGCTCAGCGCGTCGTCGAAGTCCTTAGCGTCCTTAGGGTCTATGGTACATGTCCACGTATCGCGGAAATCCTCCCGCTCGGCGAGGTCTTCCTTCGTCACCTCACCGGTAATCTTCTCGGCAGCCTCCTCTACACGCTTCGGGTATTTGTACGGCAGCCCGTACTGCGCCAGGATACTGTTCATCTCCACATCGTTGTCGCCGGCCGGTCCGAGCACGTCGATGACCTCACCGACGAGGTTCTTATGGTCGGCGTCGGGCCACTGCGTGACTCTCACCACCACACGGTCGTCGGTCTTTCCACCCTTCAGCTTCTTCTTAGGGATAAGGATGTCATGGACGAAGAGGTTCTCCTGGGTGACGAGGAACGCTATGTCGCGGTCTACACGCAGACGGCCTACAAAGGTATCCTTCTTCCGTTTTAGGATTTCCGTTACCATTGCCTCCTTGATATGCTTCTGACGGCGTGCCAGGAGCTGCACACGCACGCGGTCGCCGTTGAGTGCCGACATGGAGTTTCGCTCTGAGACGAAGATAGGAGTGCCACCGTCGTCAGGCTGGAAGGTGTTCTTTCCGTTGGCCTTACGTATGAAGGTGCCCTCCTGAACCTGTCCCTTGGTGTTCAGACGGAAGGCATTGTCGCCGACCTTCGAGAGGAAGTCGTCCCACGCCATCTCATCCATAGTGTCGATGGCAAGCATCTTCTGCGGATGAGTCGTCAGATGCAGTGCCTTGAATATCTGCTTGAAGCTAAGCGTCTCGTCGGGTTGCGACTGGAAGAGGGCCACGAGTCTGTCGGCCATCTGCTTCTTTGTGAGACGCTTTCCATTACCTTTTCCTTTTGCCATAGTAGTAAGAATTTAGTAAAGGAGCCGGAAGGACGCCAAAGGAAAGCCTACGCAAAGCTATGATGGGGTGATATTTGACCGGAACTGTCGGAAATGACATGTACACTGGTCTGTATGAAACATAATATCTTCTAAATGTCTCCTTGGCTTACCTTTAACTCCTCTTTAACTTCTTATATGTTTTATATAATTATATTCTGTACGCAAAGTAACAAAAAAGTTTGTACCTTTGCAAACAAATCACGTGAAATCTTAATGAAAAAAATATTAATAACCGGCGCTTCGGGCTTCATCGGCTCTTTCATCGTTGAGGAAGCCCTGCGGCAAGGCATGGAGACATGGGCCGCCGTACGCCACACTTCCTCAAGGAGATACCTGCAGGACAAACGGATAAAATTCATAGAACTGGACCTCTCAAGCGAGGAGAGGCTCCGGGAACAGCTCAAAGGCCACGACTTCGACTATGTCGTCCATGCCGCCGGACTGACCAAGGCTCTGAGGCGCGACGACTTCTTCCGCGTGAACACCGAAGGAACGGAGAACCTCGTCAGGGCCATCATCGGTCTTCGGATGCCCTTGAAGCGTTTCGTTTATCTGTCGTCGCTGAGCATCTTCGGCGCTGTCCGCGAGCAGCAGCCATACACAGAGATAGAACCCACCGACACACCACGACCCAACACCGCCTACGGTCAGAGCAAACTGAAGGCGGAGCAATGGCTCAAAGAGACACTGGGCGACGGCGCCACGGCCACATCGCCTGACAGCCTCACGTTCCCTTACGTCATCCTCCGGCCTACAGGAGTATACGGCCCGCGCGAGAAGGACTACTACGTCATGATGAAAAGCATAAAAAAACACAGCGACTTCGCCGTGGGCTTCAAGCGGCAGGACATCACGTTCATATATGTCAGCGACGTCGTCCAGGCTGTCTTCGAGGCCCTCGACCATGGTGTCGCCGGTCATGCCTACTTCCTCAGCGACGGCAGTGTGTACAACAGCTCTACGTTCAGCGACCTGGTCCACGAGGCATTAGGTCGTCCTTGGTGGATAAGGATAAAGGCTCCGCTGCTGCTCCTTCGCATCATCACGTTCTTAGGCGACCTCATAGGCCATCTCACCGGTAAGATGATAGTGCTCAACAACGACAAATACAATATTCTCAAGCAGCGCAACTGGCGGTGCGACATCAGTCTTGCGGAGAAGGAACTGGGCTTTAAGCCGCAGTGGGACCTCAAGCGCGGTGTCGAGGCGTCAGTGAGATGGTACAAGGAAAACGGATGGCTGTAGAACAAGAGACAAAACAAGGAAAATGACAAAGAAAGACAATACAAGTCTGCTATCGGTGAATGGCTGGAAGAGTCTGTTCACGGTGGAGGAGAAGCCGCTGAAGGGGCTGATGCCCTTCGAGAAAGTAGTACTGGGATATGCCGTGCTGACGACGCTGATGATATTCTTCCTCTACACAAAGCTCAACAACCCCGTGGAGATGCTTCTCATGCGGGCAAGGTTCCTGGCAATACTGCTGGCGATGTGGGGCGTCTACCGTATGGTGCCGTGCCGTCTGCTGCTCGGGCTGAGGGCTATCGTACAGCTGTCGCTGCTCGGATTGTGGTATCCTGAGACATACGAGTTCAACCGTCTGTTCCCTAACCTCGACTATCTGTTTGCAGGATGGGAACAGGACCTGTTCGGATGTCAGCCGGCACTGCTGTTCTCGAAGGCCGTGCCAAGCCATATCATAAGCGAACTGTTCGATATGGGCTACGGCTCTTACTACTTTATGATTGCCTTCACGGTGCTGTTCTATTTTGCGGTGAGGTACCAGGAGTTCGCACGTGCCACGTTTGTGATAATGGCTTCGTTCTTCGTCTATTACATTATATATATATTCCTGCCAGTGGTGGGACCGACGTTCTACTATCATGCCGTAGGAGTGAAGACGGTGGCGGAAGGTGTCTTCCCCAATGTCCACGACTACTTCCTCAACCATACCAACAGTCTGCCGTCTCCGGGATATACCGACGGCATCTTCTATCAGTTCGTCGAGGATGCGAAAGCGGCGGGAGAACGGCCTACAGCGGCGTTCCCCAGCAGCCACGTGGGCATAAGCACCATATGCATGCTCCTGGCATGGCACTCAAAGAGCCGTAGGCTTTTCTTCATCTACCTGCCGTTCTATGTCTTCCTGTGCTGTGCCACGGTCTACATCCAGGCTCATTATCTCATCGATGCCATTGCAGGTCTCATCACGGGGGTACTGTTCTATCTCATCACCATGTGGCTTTCACGAGACATAAAGGCCTAAAGAACAGACAAATTAACAATATTCATATTGCGTGACGGCCGTCACGCAATCATGCGACGGCCGTCACGGAAATCCATGACGACCGTCACGCAATCGCGCGACGGTCGTCGTGCGATTTTATTTTGGTCATCCTTCGGGATTGTTTCTATTCATCAATAGCGTCTATCCATACGATAGCCTGTTTTTTTTTCCAGCATCTAACAGAAAGTGCTGAGTAGTTATCCAGGCGGACTATTTCCTTTTATTTTTTGAATATTATTCCATTTTACTGTGAAAATGCAAATATTTATTGGTTTTTGATTATTAATTCATATTTAATTGCTACCTTTGCATATAATATTTGTAAAGTTGAATTAATATACAAAATATCAAATGGCATACGCAAGGATCACTGCCGAGGAAGCAGCTTCATTTATTAAGGACGGCGACAACATCGCCATTGGAGGATTCACGCCTAACGGCGACCCGAAGGCCGTGTTCCGCGAACTGTCGAAAAAGGCAATCCGCGAGCATGAGCAGGGCAGGCCTTTCAAGGTGGGGATATTCTCCGGAGCATCGAGTTGTCAGAGCATTGAGGGCGACATGGCAAAGGCTCACGCCATAAAGTTCCGTGCTCCGTTCTCAACGAACAAGGACTTCCGTGAGCATGTGAACACAGGTGAGATAGAATATGAGGACACACACCTCGGACACATGGCAGAAAGGCTCCGCCACGGCTATTATGGTCAGATGGACTGGCTCATCGTAGAGGCGTCGGACATTGAGGAGTTCGACGACGAGTGCCACTTGTCGCTGACGTCGGCAGGCGGCATCGTCACCACGGCGGCACGGCTGGCAAAGAGGGTTATCATAGAGCTGAACCATTTCCACAGTCCGCGCTCAAGGATGCTACACGACACCTATGAGCCGGGAGAGTGCGGCTTCGGACGTAAGCCTATACCTATTATAAATGTCCTGGACAGGATTGGCAACAACTACGTAACCATCGACGCGAAGAAAATTGTCGGCGTGGTGGAGTGTAAGATACCAGAGGAGGCACGGACATTCAAAGCTCTGACACCGACAACACTGCAGATGGGCAACAACGTCGCCGAGTTCCTTGTCGCCGACATGAAAGCCGGCCACATCCCGCCACAGTTCCTGCCGATACAGAGCGGTGTGGGTGCCACGGGCAACGCGGTGCTGGCCGCAATGGGAAAGAACCCGCATATCCCAAGTTTCCAAGTCTACTCGGAGGTGGTGCAGGATGCGGCGATAGACCTGATAGAGAAAGGGCAGATAAAGGCAGCCTCGGCAACGGCAATGACCGTTACCAACGAGGCCTTGCAGCACGTTTACTATAACATAAACTTCTTCGCCAAGCACCTGGTGATACGTCAGAGCGAGATAGCAAACTCACCGGAGATTATCCGAAGACTGGGATGCATCGCCATAAACACGGCCATAGAATGCGACATCTACGGCAATGAGAACTCCAGTCATATATGCGCGTCAAGGCTGATGAACGGCATCGGCGGCTCATGCGACTATGAGCGCAACGGATATATCTCGATATTCACCACACCGTCGACGGCAAAAGACGGGAAGATTTCGGCCATAGTGCCGTTCTGCTCGCATATAGACTCTACGGAACACGACGTCGACGTCATCGTAACGGAGCAGGGTGTGGCTGACCTTAGAGGGAAAGGACCGCTGCACAGGGCACACGAGATTATCGAGAACTGCGCTCACCCAGATTACAAGCCTCTGTTGCGCGAGTACCTGAAGATAGCCGAGAAGGGACACACGCCACACTCTCTGCGCGCGGCTTTCGCCCTCCACGACACTTTTGAGAGAAAAGGCGACATGCGGCTTACCGATTTCGGTGAGTATCTGTAGGAACACATCTGTAAAGAGACAACAAAAAAACGGCGGAGCTGCAAGAGTTCCGCCGTTTTCGTTTTGTATATTTATTGTCGTAGTTGTTATTTTACGGTGATGAGATAGTAGTTCTTCTTACCGCGCTGGACAAGAAGATACTTGCCGTCGATGAGGTCTTCAGCCGTGACAGGACGGTCGAAGGCTGTAATCTTTTCCTTGTTAAGGCTGACACCGTTGCCCTTCACGAGCTTACGCATCTCACTCTTGCTCGGGAATATCTGCCAGCCCTCACGACAGAATACATCGACAGCCGGAAGTCCCAACTGGTCCTTTGGAAGGTCATAATGAGGAACATCCTTGAAGACATCGTTCAATGTAGCCTCATCGAGCTGTGCCAGCTGGTCCTTGGTGGCCTTGCCGAAGAGGATGTTTGATGCGGCAATAGCCATGTCGAGGTCCTCCTTGGAGTGAACCATAACGGTTACCTCCTCTGCCAGACGACGCTGCAGAACACGACGGCCCGGATCCTGCTCGTGCTCTTCTATGAGTCCGGCGATTGTCTCCTGGTCGAGGTCGGTGAATATCTTGATGTAGCGTGCCGCATCAGCATCGGTAACGTTGAGCCAGAACTGATAGAAAGCATACGGAGTGGTGCGGTTGCGGTCGAGCCATACGTTGCCGCTCTCGGTCTTTCCAAACTTCTTGCCATCGGCCTTAGTGATAAGCGGGCAGGTGAGACAGAACGCCTCAGCGTCATTTCCAAGGACACGGCGGATAAGCTCAGTACCAGTGGTCATATTTCCCCACTGGTCGTTGCCGCCAAGCTGAAGGCGGACACCATAGTGCTCATACTGATAAAGGAAGTCATAGCCCTGGAGAAGCTGATAAGTGAACTCGGTGAAGGACAGTCCGTCACGGGCTGTACCGTTCAAACGCTGCTGCACGCTCTCCTTAGCCATCATATAGTTGACGGTGATATGCTTACCGATGTCGCGGACAAAGTCGAGGAACTTGTAGTCCTTCATCCAATCGTAGTTGTTTACGAGCTCGGCTTTGTTAGGCTCTGTACCGTCGAAATCGAGGAACTTAGACACCTGCTTCTTGATAGCCTCCTGGTTGTGATAGAGAGTCTCGGCATCAAGCAGGTTACGCTCCTGGCTCTTTCCCGACGGATCACCAATCATTCCCGTGGCACCTCCCACGAGGAGGTAAGGCTTGTGACCACAACGCTGGAAATGACGGAGCATCATTATTCCGCAGAGGTGGCCTATGTGAAGTGAATCGGCAGTGGGGTCGGTGCCCAGATATGCCGATGTGAGATTCTTTTGCAAGTATTCCTCAGTCCCAGGCATGATTTGCGCGAGCATCCCGCGCCACCTTAATTCCTCTACAAAGTTCTTCATTGTTCTTGTGATTGTTTATTTGTTGATTCGTATAAAGGCACATGTCACAGCCCGCAAGCGCTCTTTTGCGCTCAGAAAGCATCAATGGCGGTGCCTAATTGCCGGGGCGCCTCACCTTGGAGGACAACTTACGGCACTGGATCATAGCCACTGCCACCCCATGGATTGCATCTCAGTATTCGCCAAATGGCGAGAAGAAGCCCTTTCACCGGGCCGTGCTTGAGGATTGCCTGTCGAGCGTATTCAGAACAGGTAGGCGTAAAACGGCAGGAAGGTGGAGTGTAGGGAGTGATAAACTTCTGGTAGAACACTATCGGCTGTACCATTACCCACGCCATGGAATGTGATACCAAGCGAAATATTCTCCTCCATCCGTTTTCATGTTCCATACTGCTAATCCTCACTTTCTATGTATGCCTGTATAGAAGGCATCCCGTTTCACAACTTCTCGCTGATACGTGTCAGCAGACGCGCCACCTTCTCATTGACGATGTCAGAAGGATAGAGCTTGTCATCAAGCCAAATGAAGGCCATGACGACAACAGTGTCGTAGGCCTCGTTGTCCTTCAGCTTGTCGAGAACAATCTGACGGCTGTGGCGGTAGGCCTCGCGGACCTGGCGTTTCACGCGGTTCCGCTTCACGGCACGCTTGAAATGGCGTTTCGGAACAGACACGAGCATCTGCGTCATGGGCTCCACGCCGTTGCGGTCCTTAACCATATAGACCACCCTAAGCGGAAAGTCGGACATCGACCGACTCCTTCCGCCGGAGAAGAGCGACTCTATGAGCGTCCGGCTGCACAGCCTCTCTTCCTTGGGCAATGTGAAAGCTGACGATGCCAGCATCTGTTCTGTTGTGATATTGTTTATTTATTGTTCTCCAGATAATTGCGAAGAGCCATCGCCATGGACGGGAACTCCTTAGAAGGAGCCTCGAGGTCGAGGCGCAGGCCCTGTGCTGCTATCTCACGGGCGGTAGCCGGTCCGAAGGCAGCTATCTTGATGTCGCCCTGCTTGAAGTCGGGGAAGTTCTTCAGAAGCGCCCTCACGCCGGTAGGACTGAAGAAGACCAGCATGTCATAGTCGAACTGTTCCTTCTCCTCTTTCGTGAAGTCGTTGCTCACCGTGCGGTACATGACGCACTCGCGGTGCTTGAGATGCTTCGAGTCGAGCAGGTTCTTCACGTCATCGTTGTGAACAGAGCTCAACGGAACGAGGTATTTCTCCGTCTTATGCTTAGCCATTGTAGGCAGGAGGTCATCGATCTTACCGGTCTTTCCGAAGAAGACCTTGCGCTTTCTGTACTGCACGAACTTCTGGATGTACAGAGCTATGGTCTCAATGGAGCAGAAGTACTTCATATCCTCCGGGATGGTGATGCGCATCTCCTTTGCGAGATTGAAGTAATTGTTTATAGCATGACGCGAGGTGAACACCACCGCCGTGTAATCAAGTAAGTTGATTTTCTGCTGACGGAACTCTTTCGCAGAGATACCCTCAACTTTGAAAAATGGACGGAAGTCGAGTTGTACGCCGAACTCTTTGGCGATGTCATAATAAGGCGACTTTTCACTACTCGGCTGTGGCTGGGAAATGAGAATCTTCTTAACCATTGATGTCTTAAAAATTTACCTTCAAATAGTTTCCTGTTATTTGCAAAATGCCCACTAACGCTAAAAGTGGCATCAATTCAAGGGCACAAAAGTACAAAATATTTTGCACAATTCCACCGCCATGCTTGAAAAAGATTGCATAACACTTATATAAAGACAGCAATTTAACGAGAATTATAATTAAGGCGGCCCATATCCAAGCTATCTGTAAGGGTAACCCAAAGTATATCTGCACCAAGAGTATAGGATACAGGAGTACGCCCTCGGCGGCTGTAAGGAAGAGCCACGCCTTAGACCATTGGTCATTATTTTTCGCACTGAAGAACGTCCATCCTACGATATGGTACACCAACTTCTTAACGGCAAAGTATCCCACGAGTATAAGGCTGAAGATGCCGATAACCTTCAGCTGGGACATTTGCGAATAGTCGTTGCCAAGGGCGAAGCGCGACAGGATGTAGTACAGTATGCCTATCGTCAGAGCCGTCTGCAGCACGAGAAAGGTCTGGACGTTTATCTCATAGTCGGTCTCGGTCATGTCGGCAACGCTTCTCGGAACGTAGAAGAAGTTATGTATCTGCCGCACCATGAACTGCCGGGACACCGACAATGCCAGCATGCCCAGCAGGAAACAGCCTATAAGGAGTGCCGTAACAGTGTTGTCGCTGCTGACACTATACGGCACGTCTTCCCCTAAGAGGCCATCGCTCTTCTGCGTCAGTGAGAGGCGGATGGTGTCGGTGTCGTTCCGGATGAACGTCACATGCTTAGGGTCGAAGCCCTTCATAAGGTTGAGCTTCTGCCTTACCGGCTGCACTATGTATGTACTGTCTGACATTACTTAAGTCCGAAGGCTTCCTTCAGGCGGTCCACCTGGTCGAGTTTCTCCCATGTGAAGAGCTCCACGTCCATAGTCTTCGTCTCGTGATAACGGCTGGAGAATGTCTTCTTCACCACCTCGTTCTTGCGTCCCATGTGTCCGTAGGCCGCCGTCTCCAAATACATTGGCTGGCGGAGCTTCAAGGTGCGTTCTATAGCCTTAGGACGAAGGTCGAACATGTGGGAAATCTTTTCTGCTATCTCACCGTCGGACATATCGACATGCTTACGGCCGTAGGTGTTGACGTACACGCTTACCGGCTCAGCCACGCCGATGGCGTAAGCCAGCTGTACCAGCACCTCATCGCAGATACCGGCAGCCACCATATTCTTGGCTATATACCTGGAGGCATAAGCTGCGGAGCGGTCCACCTTCGACGAGTCTTTGCCCGAGAAGGCACCACCGCCATGAGCGCCACGTCCGCCGTAGGTGTCGACGATAATCTTACGCCCTGTCAGTCCGGTGTCGCCGTGTGGGCCTCCGATGACGAACTTTCCCGTAGGGTTCACCAGGTACTTTATATCGTCATTGAACAAATCCAGCACTTTCTTAGCGTGGATCTGCTCTTTTACCTTCGGTATCAAGATATTGACGACATCGTTCTTGATGGTCTGGAGCATCGTTGCCTCGTCGGCGAAGTCGTCGTGCTGAGTAGACACCACGATGGTGTCGATACGCTCCGGGATATTGTCATCGCTGTACTGCACCGTCACCTGGCACTTGGCGTCAGGACGGAGGTAACGCATCACCTTTCCTTCCTTTCTGATAACGGCCAGCGTCTGCATGATAAGATGCGCCAGGTCGAGAGTCACCGGCATGTAGTTCTCCGTCTCGTTGACGGCATATCCGAACATCATACCCTGGTCGCCGGCTCCCTGGTTCTCGTCATCACCGTTGTCAACGCCACGGTTTATATCATCACTCTGCTCGTGAATAGCCGTGAGGATGCCGCAGGAATTGCCGTCGAACTGGTATTCCGCCTTAGTATATCCTATCCTGTTTATCGTTTGTCGTGCGATATTCTGCAGATCGATGTACTCCTTAGAGCGCACCTCACCCATGATAATAACTTGGCCCGTAGTGTTGAATGTCTCGATAGCACAACGCGCGTTCGGGTCATAAGCCAGGAACTGGTCGAGGAGTGCGTCCGAAATCTGGTCAGCAACTTTGTCGGGATGGCCTTCCGACACCGATTCTGAAGAAAACAAATAAGCCATATATTCTGATTTAAAAATTACCCTTTGAATGTATTAGGCTGCAAAGGTACGAAAAAAACAAAGAAGTAAAAAGGTAAAAATGATAAAAAAACAATTCACCAGCAAGTGCTCCGGACGGAAGGAGATGCCCGTCTGCCACTGACAACGATACCATCCGGTATCCTAAGGGCAGCTGGGCGTCGCCTTCCTGGTGGAGACTAACTGGTGAATTATCCTATAATGAGGGGATGATTTCCCTTATTTCTCTGGAGTCATGATGACATCAACATGGTTTCCTGAGGCCAGGATAGCCTTGAGGAAGTCGGCGATGCGCTCAGGAGTGAGCTTGTTGACGGCATCCTTGTAACCCGTCTGGAAGTCCAGACCCCATGTCATGTAGTCGTCGAGGACCTCTAGCCAGTGGCTGTTGCTCTTTGCGTCCTCGTCAGCCTGCTTAAGCATATACTCCTTAACCTTCTGCACCTTGTCGGCATCGACCTTCACGGTGCACTCCTTCATACCGGAAGCGAGCAGTCCGACAGCCTCCTCAACCTTGTTCGGGTCCATAGGGCAGTAGTCCTGTATCATGACTCTGCCTTTTCCGTTGACCTTTCCGGCTGCATCAGAGAGTCCGCCGAAGGCGCCAACCGAGTAAGCAGCGCTGGCATCCTCACGAATCTGCTTCAGGAAGACCATCGAGAGGACCTGTCCAGCGGCGTCAGAGAGCACGGAGTTGTCGAGCGTATAGTCCATAGGCATCTGATAGACATCGAAGGCGATGGCCTTTGGTGTCTCCATCTTACGGCTGAACCTGTTGACATGATTGCCATCGACGACTGTCGTCATTGCCTTCCAGTTTTCCTTCTTGCCCTTAGGCAGGCATGCGATATACTTCTCTATGAGCGGACGGAGCTTTGCCTCGTCGAAGTTGCCGACGAAGTAGTAGGTGAACTGTCCCGGATTTGCGAAGCGTTCCTTGATAATCTGGAGCTGACGGTCATAGCTTATCTTGTCCAAATCCTTGACGTCCATAGGCGCGAAATACGGATTATGACCATAGAGAGTGGTCTGAAGAGAATCGGAGAAAGCTGACTCCGGAGTCAAGTCCTTGTTCTGAAGCTGCAGACGCAGGCGCTGGATGGCGGCGTCATAAGCCTCCTGGTCCTTCTTCACTGATGTGAAGTTGAGGTAGAGGAGCTGCATAAGTGTCTCCAGGTCCTTCGGTGTTGTGGAGCCGGAGAACTTCTGATAAAAGTCGCTGATGCCGGCTTTCAGTGATACCTGCTTGCCATAGAGAGCCTTGGTGAGCTCGTTATTGCTGAAATCACCAAGACCATTGGAAGCCAGTGCCGTTCCTATGTATCTAAGATTAGTGTAGTCGTTGGCACCGTAGAGGCTCTTTCCGCCCTTGGCAACGGCACTGAAGACAATGTCGTCGGCCTTGAAATCGGTATGCTTCAGCACTACCTTTGCACCGTTGGACAGTGTCAGCACCTTAAAGCCGAGTTTCTTGTCTTCCTTCTCTCCGGTAATCTTTCCGGCCTTCGGCAGTGTCTTCTCGTCGATGAGCGGCTCGTTCTTCGCATTATCGACGTAAGGCTCTAGCTTCTCAGCACGGACAGCCTTCACAGCCTCTGCCATCTGCGCCTCGGTAGGATAGGTCTTTCCGTCCTTCTCCTGTGCAAACTCCATGACAACGAGGTTCGTGTCGTTGTCGGAGATAAGTTGCTTAGCCACCTCATTGACGAAGGCGAGGCCGAGCTGCGGCACATTGGCTATCTGGTTCATGAAGTTATACTCCCATTCTATGCCAGGTATAGGCTCCTTCTCAAGGTAGTTGTCGCGGTACTCATCACCGAACTGTGAGTTGCGTATCTTGTTTCTGTTGTTGTAAGCCGTCTCATACTGCGAGAGGATCTCAGCCTTCGAACGGTCGAACTCTCCCTGTGTGAAGCCGAACTGGCGCACACGCTGTGCCTCACGGTATATGGCCTTAAGAGCATCCATATCGCGGCCTTCCTTGGCATCGGCCTCAACCTGGAAAGCATCCTTGGTCTTTGAGTAGATATACTCGCCGTCGTAGGCGCTGGCACTGGTAAACGGACAGTCGGCCTTCTGCGCGGCATCGGAGAGACGCTGGGAGAACATCATGGCGATGAGCGACTTTGCATAGTCCTGGATGTAGTACATCGGGCTCGTCTTCATCTCATCAGGCACCGCATCGTGCTTCATGGCAATGCCAATGTAGCTGTACGGCATCTCTTTATCCTTGTCGAAGACGTAGATTGCCGAGTCGTTGTCGGGCACCGGCTCGTCCTTCACCTGCGCGGCGTTGGCCGGCACGGTAGAGTCTTTCCACAGGTCCTTAATGACTTTCTCAATATGGTCGACGTCGACATCACCCACAACAATGATAGCCTGGTTGTCAGGACGGTACCATTTATGGTAATAGTCGCGGAGTTCCTTGTACTTGAAGTTGTCAACGACCGACATAAGACCTATAGGCAGACGCACACCATACTTCGAACCGGGGTACAACTTGGGCAGTACACGCTCGAAGATACGCTGTGTGGCGGTAGAACGGAGCTGCCACTCCTGGTGGATGACACCGCGTTCCTTGTCGATTTCCTTTCCGTCGAGGGTCAGTCCGTTCGACCAGTCCTTAAGGATGAGGACACAGGAGTCGACGGCACTCTGTCGTGTTGTAGGTACATCGCACACGCGGTATACCGTCTGGTCGATGCTCGTGTAGGCATTGAGGTTGCTACCGAACTCCACTCCCAGTCCACGTGTGTATTCGAGGAGCGTAGAGTCAGGGAAATGCTCAGAGCCGTTGAAGGCCATGTGCTCCAGGAAATGGGCCAGACCGCGCTGGTCCTCGTTCTCCTGAATGGAGCCCACACGCTGAGCAATGTAGAAATTGGCCACATGCTCCGGCCACTCGTTGTGCCGGATGTAGTAGGTCAGTCCGTTTGGCAGCTTGCCTATGCGCACATTCTTGTCGACAGGTATCTGTCCCATGTCCTGTGCGGAGGCTATTGAGGCCACAAACATCAGCACTACTACGAGAAGATGTTTAATTCTCATCGTTTAGTTTTGTTTTAGTTTATAATGAATTTATTATGATGATTTCTCCGGTTTGATACAACAATAATACAGTCATACTGAAACTAACATTGTGCAAAGTTATTAAAAAAAGTCAACAACGATGTTTCAACGCTCGTATTTTACCGTTTTTTTCATGTTATTATAGTCGTTTTGTAAAATATCTTAGCAGTTGTCAAAGACAGGACATGAGAAACCATCACTCTTCCCCACTCTCTTCCTGGGCCTGCCGGATATTTCTCGGATGATGTTCCAGTATCTCGTTGCGCAACGTCGACATGTCGATATGCGTATAGATGACTGTTGTTGCGATGCGCTCGTGACCAAGCATGGCCTGGATAGCACGGAGATCGGCACCGCCCTCAAGGAGTGCGGTGGCGAAGGAGTGGCGGAAGGTGTGGGGGGAGATGGTCTTCGTTATGCCCGCATCACGCGCATATTGCTTCACCATTATCAGTATCATCGTGCGGGTGAGGTGATGGCCACGACGGTTCAGGAAGACAAAATCTTCCTCACCGGGCTTGATGTTTGTCATAGCGTCGCGGTCGATGAACCACAGGTTGAGCTCACGGATGGCGGCATCGGAGATGGGGACGAGACGTTGTTTGGATCCCTTGCCGGTGACACGGACGAATTTCTCGTCTAAGAAGAGGTCGGAGAGCTTCAGATTTGTGAGCTCGGAGACACGCAGGCCGCAGGAGAAGAGCACCTCGATGATGGCCTTATTGCGCTGACCTTCCCATTTCTCCAAGTCGATGGCAGCCTCTATCATGTCGACTTCCTTCGTAGAGAGCACCTCAGGGAGATGCTCGCCGAGGTTCGGACTCTCCAAGAGCTCAGTGGGGTCCTTGTCGAGGTAGCCGTCGAGAACGAGAAACCGGTAGAAGGAGCGTATGCCGCTGAGGATGCGGGCCTGCGACTTCGGGCTGATACCTATGTCGACAAGCGTGGCCACAAAGTTCTCAAGGTCCTCAAGGTTGACATCAGCGACCTGCAGGTCATTGTCGCGGAGATAACGCAACAAATGGTCGATGTCGTGCATGTAGGCCAAGATGGTGTTCTGCGAGTAGCCCCGTTCCAGGCGGAGATAACGCTCGTAGTGTCTCACGAGGCCGTCATTGGCTTTTTTATCGTCGTTATTATTTGGCATTCTGATTGATTTTCCCTAATTTTGCAAAATGAAGCGACAGGAATATCCGCGGTATCCTCACGGCCTTACAGCCACGGAGGTCTTCGCGGAGAGCAATGTCCGGACGGCACATCGGCGGACATCCCTGACGAGTTATAACGACAAAGTTACGAAAAAAGAAAGAAAACGGAAAAGAAAAACATGAAAATACTGATTATCAACGGCCCGAACCTCAACCTTCTGGGAGTTCGCGAGCCCAGCATCTACGGCAAGGAGTCGATGGAAAGCTATCTGCCAAAGCTCCGGAAGCAATATCCCGACATCGACATAGAGTACTTCCAAAGCAATGTCGAGGGAGTGCTGATAGACAAGATGCAGGAAGTGGGCTTCTCCTACGACGGCATCGTGCTCAACGCCGGAGCTTACACCCATACGTCGATAGCCCTGCTCGACTGCATCCGCTCACTGCGCACACCGGTCGTGGAGGTACACATCAGTAATGTTAACGAACGGGAGGAATACCGTCGGCACTCCATGATAGGAACGGGTTGCATGGGTACCATCCAAGGCTTCGGCCTCAACAGCTACCGACTGGCCATAGAGGCGCTGCGACTGTCCTCTGAAGGTACTGAAGAGAAGAAGGCCTGAACACTGAACAACGGACAGATGACAGTGCAACAGAAACAGACTATAGGCAAGGCAACGGCATCAGCCTCCGACGCGACGGGCCCCGAGTCCGCTCTCGCGGCCTACATAGACCGGCATATCACACCGGAAGACGACTACCTATACCGACTATGGCGTGCAACAAACATTCACACCATCCATGGACGGATGGCGTCGGGACATCTTCAGGGCGTACTTCTGAAGATGCTCGTAGAGATGGCACGTCCCAGGTATATCCTTGAGGTGGGCACATTCTCCGGATACAGCGCCATATGTCTGGCCCGCGGACTGAAAGCCATTGCCGACGGCACACCGCGGAAGCTGTTCACCTTCGAGATAAACGACGAAATGGAGGACTTCACACGGCCTTGGATAGACGGCTCCGACGTGGCAGACATCATCGACTTCCGTATCGGCGACGCACTCGTGGAGGCCCCGAAACTCGGCGTGAAGTTTGATATGGCATTCATCGACGGCGACAAAAGGACGTACTCCGAGACCTACGACACTCTGTTTCCACTGATGAACGACAACGGAATTATGCTCGCTGACAACACACTTTGGGACGGCCATGTGGTGGACGCTGCCTACGACCATGACCAACAGACCACTGGCATCAGAAAGTTCAACGACAAGGTGGCTGCCGACCCACGTGTGGAGGTGGTGATACTACCCGAAAGAGACGGGCTGACGATGATCCGCAAGGCAGCGCAGAAGCCTTCCCTATAACGCTGACGGCATTCAGTGCCAAATCAAAATAAGTGTACAAGAATACAGAATTATCACCTTTGCCGACCCAGCCACA
Organism: uncultured Prevotella sp.; assembly: GCA_900316565.1. Classification (GTDB taxonomy): domain Bacteria; phylum Bacteroidota; class Bacteroidia; order Bacteroidales; family Bacteroidaceae; genus Prevotella. The sequence continues at coordinate 78,651 of ONDK01000002.1, forward strand.
ACGCGAAGCGTCCCAAGACGAGAGGTACAAGAATAAAGAAAAAAAATATTAAGAATACAAAAGAAACTGTTTAAACCAATAACTCTCTCCCGGCAATGCACTTAGTGCCCGGAGAAGACACAAAATAATTATGCAAGAGACAAGACAAAACCGAATAGCAAGACTCCTTCAGAAGGAACTTGCGACTATCTTTCAAGGTCAGACACGCCAGACTCATGGTGTACTGATAAGTGTCACACGTGTACGTATAAGCCCGGACCTCAGTATTTGCACGGCCTATCTCAGCATCTTCCCGTCGGAGAAGGCGGAGGAGCTGCTCAAGAACATCAATGCCAACGAGAAGACGATACGCTACGACCTTGGCAGAAGGGTACACAACCAACTGAGAATAATCCCGGAGCTGCGCTTCCACCTCGACGACTCGCTCGACTATATAGAGCATATCGACGAACTCTTGGGCAAGACCGGTTCTCAGGACAAATCAAAGAAATAAGAAACGAAGGCGGGGTACGGATGCACTGTATCCCGCCTGTTATATTGTTAAACGAAAGCAGGACCCCGGTTCCGTTGAGGGAACAGGGAAAGAGGTAGTATGAATTTTCCTTTATACATAGCCAAGCGCTACATCTTCTCAAAGAAAAGCACGCACGCCATAAACGTTATAAGCATCATCTCGGTCATAGGCGTGGCCGTAGCGACGACCGCTCTGGTCGTCATACTCAGCGGCTTCAACGGCTTCGCAGACCTTATAGCGTCGTTCTTCACCAATTTCGACCCACAGATAAAAGTAGAGCCGGCGAAAGGCAAGACGATGAGTGAGGACGATCCGAAGCTTCTGAAGCTGAAGGCGATGCCGGAGGTCGACGTATTTTCGTTCTGCCTTCAGGACCAGGCGCTGGCAGTGTTCTCCGACCATCAGACCATGATACAGCTGAAGGGCGTCGACGACAACTTCGCTGAGCTCAGCGGAATAACAAAGATACTCTATGGCGACGGCGACTTCTCGTTGCATGCCGCCGACCTGCAGTATGGTGTGCCGGGAATAGGACTGGCGCAGCAGCTCGGACTGGGAGCACAATGGAAGGATTACCTCAGGATTTATGCGCCACGGCGCCGCGGACAACTCGACATGAGCAATCCTACGGAGGCCTTCAGCGTCGACTCTCTGCTCTCACCGGGCGTAGTCTTCCAGGTGAAACAGGGGAAGTATGACCGCAACTACATCATCACGTCACTCGAGTTTGCACAGAGGCTTTTCCATAGCAAGGGAGAGGTGTCGTCGATGGAGTTCCGGCTGAAGGCCGGAGAGAATGTAGATAAGGTGAAAGAGAAGATGAAAGCCATCCTCGGACCGTCATTCACCGTTAAGGACAGATACGAGCAGCAGGCCGATACGTTCAAGATAATGAAGGTGGAGAAGCTCTTCGCTTACATCTTCCTCACCTTCATCCTCGTCATCGCCTGCTTCAACATCATAGGCAGTCTGTCGATGCTTATCATCGACAAGCAATCTGACATCATAACGCTGCGCAACCTCGGTGCCACCGACAAGCAGATACGGCGCGTGTTCCTCTTCGAGGGACGTATGATATCAGTGGCTGGAGCAGTGATTGGCATCGCCATAGGCCTCTTCCTATGCTGGCTGCAGCAGACCTACGGCATCGTCAGACTGGGAGACCAGGCCGGCAATTTTGTCGTCAACGCTTACCCTATAAGCGTTCATCCGCTCGACATCGTGCTGATATTCTTCACTGTCATCGCCGTAGGATGGCTGGCAGTGTGGTATCCGGTAAGAAGGTTCACGACAAAGTAGCGAGCCTTCCGCCGGACAGCCGCAATGATGCGCGGTTATTCCAGGTCGATATGCTCCACCTTGATGTCCTCCGGAAGGAAGATGCGGGCGTTCTCCTTGAACTTATCGGCATTCTCAGTGGTGAAGTAACGGGCGGTGGCACCTTTGGTACAGTTCTTCTCCATCTCAGGATGACGGCGCAGGTAGTCCTTCAGACTGTCGGCGACATATTCCCCCTGCGGAACGATGCGGACACCGTTGGGCACATACTTCATAATCTTCGGCATGAGGATGGGGTAATGTGTACAACCAAGGATTAAGGCGTCTATCTTCGGGTCGAGACGCATGATATGGTCTATGCGCTTCTTTACGAAATAGTCGGCTCCGGGGCTGTCGGCCTCATTGTTCTCTATGATGGGAACCCACAACGGGCAGGCCACACCGGTAACGGTGATATCGGGCCACAGCTTCTCTATCTCCATATTATAGCTCTCACTGCGTACAGTACCTTCCGTGGCAAGGACACCAACATGACGCGACTCGGTAAGCTTTCCGATGATTTCCGCCGTGGGACGGATGACTCCAAGGACCCTTCTGTCAGGGTCTATGTCGGGAAGGTCGCGCTGCTGTATGCTCCTCAGGGCTTTTGCCGAGGCCGTGTTACAGCCGAGGATGACGAGATGACAGCCGAGGCTGAACAACTTCATGACGGCCTCACGTGTGAACTGGTAGACGACATCGAAGGAACGCGAGCCATAAGGCGCCCTTGCGTTGTCGCCAAGGTATATGTAGTCATAGTCGGGCAGAAGCTGTCTGATGCCGTGAAGTATCGTCAGGCCTCCATAACCGGAATCGAAGATGCCGATAGGTCCAGGATTCTGTGGGAATTGTTCTTTCATAGTCATATTATACTATCATTATACATGCTTTGTCTTTGTCAACAGGCTGAGCGAAAGGGAAGGTCCAAATAGACTGTCCGGCGATGCCGCAAAGGTGGCAAAGAAGCCTCCGGCGAGCATCATTGCTTTGACAGCTTTGCCTCAAGTGCTGAGGAGATGTCCTCGCCCTGGGCTGGATTGACGAAGGGAAGGTTATGGTTGTCGGTATTGATGATAAAGGCATAGCCACGTTCTGCGCCTATCTCACGCGCTGCCGCGTCGATTATTGTACATAGAGAGTCGTTTGCCGAGCGCTCCGCCTCCTTGATAAGACGCTCCGCCTCCTTCTTAAAGTTGGTGTTTCTGTCCATGAGGTCCATGAGCTCAGCCTGACGTTTCTTGCGGATGTTTGGGGCCAATCCGGCCTGTTCCTCAATGAAAGACTCGTACTTTGTGTTGAAGTCTTCCTCGGACCGCTTGGCTTCTGCGGCATACTGGGCGCGCAACTCGTCGACACCATGACGGGCGATGGCGTAATAGTCGATGGACTTCATAACCTGCTCGTAACTGAAATAGCCGAAGCGAAGTGGCTTCTGAAGCGTGTCCTGGGCAACGATGCATGCAGGAAGCATCACCAGGGCTATGAAAGCTATGAATATTTTCTTTGTCATAGGAAGATTTTTTTCGTGTCGTAAGAAGTTCTTATCTTGTTGTAAGAAAATAAAAGCAAGACAAAAGGGGCACAGCGCCACCCTTACTGATGGCGACGGTGCCCCTAAGAATTTCGTTTTTGGAGGTAAGGAGAATTACTTAAGCTTATTGTACTCCGTCTTCACCTGCGAAGAAACATCGTCGCTGAGAGCCTCATTGATGTAAATAGGCTGGCCGGCGCTCTTCTCCATGATATAGACATACTTACCTGCCTTAGCAACGTTCTGGATAGCAGTGCGCACCTTATCGAGGATCGGGCCGAGCTGCTTCTGCTGCTCATCGTTGAAAGCCTTCTGGTTGTCCTGTGCGGTCTGCTGGATCTTAGCGTACATATCCTGCAGCTGCTTCTCAGTCTCCTCCTGCTTGGTAGCGCTCATAGTAGACTTCTGGGTATCGTATTCCTTTGCCTTGCGCTCCAGTTCATCCTGCATGGACTTAAGGTTCTTCTGATACTCGTCGCCCTTTGCCTGAAGAGCCTTCTGAACTGCTACTGCCTCCGGCAGAGACTCAAGGAAAGCCTGTGAGTCGATATAGCCGAACTTTGCCTGTGCGAACATTGTCATTGGTGCTAAAAGCATCAACATTAAAATTAGCTTTTTCATCTTTTCTGTTTGTAGTTATTATTTGTTATTATTTAGTTCATAAACACTGTATGTATTCCTTCCGCTCCGTAGAGAGACAACTACTGATTGCTGTACCCAAGTTTCTGGAGCACCTCGTTGGAGATGTCTATCTTCGGAGAGCCGAAGATGATGCCGGCATTTGACGAACGGTCTACGACAAGGCTGTAACCGCGCTGGTCGGCGATGTCCTTTACGGCATTATAGATTTCATCCTGGATAGGAGTCATCAACGACTCACGCTTCTTGAAGAGCTCACCTTCCGGTCCGAAGTATTTCTTCTTCAAGTCGGAAGCCTGCTTCTCCTTGTCCATGATGGCCTGCTGACGCTGCTTCTTCTGCTCCTGGGAGAGGAAGACCACCTCGTTCTGATAGTTCTTATAGAGGGTGCCGGCCTCCGTGTTGAGGGCTTCCACCTCAGCCTGCCATTTCTTGCTGACCTGATTGAGCTGTTCATTGGCACGCTCATAGGCCGGTACGTTCTTAAGGATATACTCCATATCGATAAGCGCGAACTTCTGGGCGCTGGCCATCAATGGCGCAACAGAGAAAAGGCAGAGCAGCAAGAAGACTCTTCCTAATTTTCCCATTCCCTTCTTATTCATCCTTTCTTTCATCGTTTATCATTTTTAATGGGCCGCGGACAATGCCGCGACCACCGTTCTATTATCCATATGTTAACTTGTCCCGCTCAATCCTGTCGATGACACGCGCCGGGCTAAGGTTCCTTAAAGACGCTCCTATCTTTCTTTGGAAACGGGGAGAGAAACCTTTAAAGGTACTTACACCTCTCTTTGTAGCCCAGAGAGACAGTCCCCTGTGACGCAAGAGTTAGAACTCCTGTCCTAAGATAAAGTGGAAGTTGCTTCCACCCTTCTCCCACCGGCTGCCGGTGAAGACCTTGTCGAAGCCATACGCCCAGTCGATACCCATCAGACCGACCATAGGCAGGAAGATACGGATACCGACACCGGCAGAACGCTTCATATCGAACGGATTGAAGTCGCTGGTGTTGTACCACGAGTTTCCGGCCTCTACGAAGCCAAGTCCGTATATCGTCGTGTTGCCAAGGAGGAACGGATAACGCAGCTCGAGCGAGAAGCGGTCGTAGGCGTAGGCGTTGTAGCTTCCGATACCGGCCTTTGCCGCAGCACTCTGAGAGATGGAACCGTTGTCGTAGCCTCGAAGACCGATTGTCTCCTCAGCATATCCGGTGGAATATCCGCTCATTCCGTCACCACCCATATAATAGGTCTCAAACGGACTCTTGTTATATTTGTTGTAATGTCCGAGAAGTCCCATCTCGACACGCGTCATCAGCACGAAGCACTTAGCACCGCTGGTGAGCGCAGTGAACATACGTCCCTTCAGTTTCCACTTGTGGTACTCAATCCATTTGTACTTCTCACGCTGCTCAGCCTCGTAAGTTGAGGAGTTGGCATCGTTGGCAAGGTTCTTATAGTCCTTGTTGTTGAACGCTGACCATGGCGGGGTGAGCGTTACGCTGGCCTGGAACTCCGAGCCACGACGTGGGAAGAGCTGGTTATCGGTCGACGCACGGTTGAGCTGAATGCTGAGGTTGAGGTTGTTGGCGTTACCGTTACGCATGAGGAAATAGCGCCAGTTCTTCAGCATATATCTGTTATACGACAACTGAAGCGACAACGTGAAGTAGTCATCCGGCCACCGCAGGCGTTTTCCCCAGCCTACGCTCAGACCGAGCATCTTCACGTATGTGTTCGGGTCGTAATAGTTCTCGTAGTTGTTATAACCGTAGTTGCCGTAACCATACATATAGTTGTAGTAGTTCTGCAGGTAACCCTGATTATAGTAGCGGCTCGACACGTCGGTCTGCTTTGAGTAGTAAGCGCTGACGGAGAACTGTATTGGCCGTTTTCCTCCGAGCCAGTTTGTAGAATAGCTGGCGTTATAGCTCTGGTAGTACGTACCGTTTGTCTGCGCGCCGATTTGCAGTGTCTCACCGTCACCGACAGGCATGATACCCCGTCGCTTTCCACGCCGGCTGAAGAGGTTGGCCATGGAGAAGTTTGTGAGCTTCAGTCCCACGCGGCCTATGACACCGGTCTGTCCCCATCCGAAGGAGAGCTCCACCTGGTCGTTGGACTTCTGCTTCAGGTCCCAGTTGATGTCGACAGTACCGTCCTCATAGTTCGGCTTCACATCCGGTGTGACGGCCTCCGGGTCGAAATAGCCCATGCTCGCCAGCTCACGTGCAGAACGCTGGAGGGCCTCCTTCGAGAACAGGTCTCCCGGTTTAGTACGGAGCTCACGGCGTACGACATTCTCGTAGAGGCGGTCGTTGCCGTTGATGCGTACATGGCTGATGTGCGCCTGCTGTCCCTCATAGATACGCATCTCCAGGTCTATGGAGTCGCCGACGATGTTCACCTCTGTCGGAGTAAGACTATAGAAGATGTATCCATTGTTCCAATATTCATTTCCGACGGCATCGTCATCGCCCGTAAGTCGCTTCTGGAGATAGGTCTGGTTGTACACATCTCCCTTCTTCATGTTGAGCAGACGCGAGAGGTAATCAGTCGTATAAACGGTGTTGCCGACCCATGTTATGTTGCGGATGTAGTACTTCTTTCCCTCATCAATCTTCAGGTAGATGTCCACATGCTTGTTGTCGACATTCCAGACACTGTCCTTCAGTATCTCAGCGTCACGGTATCCGTACTCGTTATATTTCGTTATGAGGTTCTTCTTATCCTCCGCCCATCTGTCAGGTGTGAACTTCTTTGTCTTGAAGAAGTTGCCCAACTTCCCGGCCTCGTGTATCTTCTTGAAGGCGCCTTTGGAGAACAAGTTACCCTTCAGCTTCTTATCCGACAGCTGGCTGTTGCCATCAATGAAGATATGCCTTACCCTCATTTTCTCCTTTTTGTCGACATCAATGTCGAGGATGACTTCATTCTTATTGGCCACATCATCCCGCTGGCGGATGTTCACCTCAGCATTCTTGTATCCCTTGTCGTCGAAGTACTTCTTGGCGAGGGTCTTCGCGCGGTCTATCATGTTAGGAGTTATCTGTCCTCCCTTGATAAGTCCGAGCTTCTTGTCCATGTCCTCGCGCTCGCTTTTCTTCAGTCCGATGTAGTTGATGGCCGAGACGCGCGGACGTGTCTTCAGATAGATGTGCAGGTAGACCTTGTTTCCGACGAGGGAGTCGGCCGTTATCGACACATCGGAGAACAGTCCATGCTTCCAGTAGCGCTTTACGGCCTCCGTAATCTCGTTTCCCGGCAGCGATATTTCCTGTCCGACGGCAAGTCCGGAGATACCTGTGAGAACATAATCATCGTATCCCTCTACACCCGATGTGGTCAGTCCGCCGATGACAACAGTCTGCGGAGTACCGGCATAGGATATCTGTGGATTGATAATCTTCTCGTCCTGTGCGTAGGCATTGGTCATCATGCCGACAAGAGCGGCACATATCACCAACACTTTGTTTATATAACCCTTCATCAATATCTTTTCGTCAATTCATTTATTATCTGTTCATACACCCGTCGCCATCAGGCCTTGCCTTCGTTTTCGACCTGGGTCTCAGTCTTTCCGAACCTTCTCTGCCGGTGCTGGTAGCTTGCTATGGCCTTACGGAGGTCCTCCTCCGAGAAGTCAGGCCAGTAAGTGTCGCAGAAATACAGTTCGGAGTAGGCTATCTGCCAAAGAAGATAGTTGCTGATGCGCAGCTCTCCACCAGTGCGTATAAGGAGCTCCGGATCCGGCATGAAGCTGGTTGTCAGCCTCTCGCTGACGGTATCCTCCGTGATGTCGTCCACGCTGAGCTTGCCTTCCTTCACCTCACGGGCTATCTTCCGTGCAGCCTCTGCTATCTCCCATCGTGAGCTGTAGCTGAGGGCCACCACCATTGTCATCTTAGAGTTGTTCTTAGTGTGCTCCTCCGTCTCATGCAGCTTGTCCTGCACCTCCTTCGGCAGTCTATCGACATCTCCGATGACCCGGAAGCGCACATTGTTCTTCATGAAGATCTCATCCTCCAGCGACGTGAGCACCAGTCCCATGAGGGCATGTATCTCCGTGGCGGGACGGTTCCAGTTCTCCGTAGAGAACGTATACAGCGTAAGGTATTCCACCCCCAACCGGGTACACTCAGACGTTATACGCCTCACCGTCTCCACGCCGGCCTGGTGACCGTACGTCCGCGGCTGGTTTCTCTCCGTTGCCCACCGTCCGTTGCCATCCATGATAATGGCTATGTGGCGTGGTATACGCGTCATATCGAGTTCGTCAGTCTTCATCTTCATTATGACATGTGCGGCACCTTGCCGAGAAGCTGTATGTCAGCGTTACCTGCAAGGTACTGTAGCAATCCGTATTTTTGAACATTCCGGAGCTTTCTATGCCGTAGGGGTCCTTCTGTCCGTCGAGCTCATCGCTCAACGTGAAGTGCATAGCCCACTCCAGTCCGATGTTCATTCTATTGTTTACCTTATATTTCAATCCGATGCCTATAGGCACATTGGCCGTGAAAGCACTCTTTTTGTCGCCATTCTTTATGCTGACGTAGGTACCGCCGATGCCGCCGAAGACGAAAGGTGTGAGTCTCTGTGCACCGCGGTATTCCCTTCCTGTGCCGTAAGGCCAGAAATTATACTCGTATGTAAGGTCGAAACCCACGAGGGAATTGTTGAACTCATACGGTGTCTCCGCGAATGCCGGATAGTAGGTCTCCACATCTTTCGACGAGCCTTTCATCTTTCCGAACATCACGTTGAGCTTCATCCCACAGTAGGGGTTGAAGTTGTAACGTCCCACCAGCGAGCCCATCGGCTGCAGGTCCTTCGTCAGATTACCGTTGAAATCGCCGAGATAGCCCATGAGACCACCTCCCACGCCTACCTCCATACGGTATTCGGTGTCATCCTGTGCCTCTGCCTTCCCGAAGAAGGCTATACACATTATTAATAATATGATACGTCCGAGTCTCAAATCCCGTTTCTCTTATCAGTTTTTCCAGACCTTTCCGTCAGCGATAATCCACATTCTGCCGTCCTTGTCGACCGTCATGGCCAGATTGCCATTGGTAGCCGTCATACCGCTCGGAACGGTAAGCCCGGAGTCTTTCCAGGAAAGTCCGCCGTCAAGGGAGCACAGCAGTGCGCTCACCTCTGAGCCGTCGCTCTTCAGCGCATAGGGAACGCCTTCATAGGCTGTTACCGCCAGAGCCCGGATAGAGCCCAAGGCATACAAATCCTTTCCGGAGTTATCCACGTAGCTCCACGATGTCTCCACAGGACTTGTGGAATAGTCGTCGAGACGTGTCCAGACCCTTGCCTTTATATCGTTTGCTGCCGAACAGCGTCCCACGAGTACCACCTGGTCGATATCCTTGTTGGCACGCATCGACGTACAGGAATATGCCGTACCCTCATCAGGGAGCGTCGACGCGTCATCGTCCAAAGTGTCATCAGTCCACGTCACACCATTGTCCGCCGACACCATCATGCCAGCCACCTTGCCATTGGCATCGGCCTTAAGGGCATACAGATGTTTCGTGCTTGCCGCTACAAGGCTCTTCAGACTGCCGTTGACAGCCACCGTCGTCCAGTTGTCTCCGTCGGTGGAGGTCATCAGCTTTCCCTCGTCAAGGGCATAAAGGATATTGTCCTTCGCTATGACGCTCGCCTTCTCCGAGAAGGTCTGCGCCAGCGGCGTCCATGCGGCGCCGTCAGACGACAGTGTCTTATATCCTACTGTGTGCCCGTTATACCGACCGAAAACAAACACCTTACCGCCGGCAGCCAGCGCACGTGTCTCAGCGAGCTGGGCCAGGTCAGTGCTTGTCGTCTTCAGGTTCCAGTCTACCGTTCCCACCGGCACCTTGCGTACGTTAAGAGTAACGGTATAGTCGGCATAGCGCTGACCGTCCTGCGACACTATGCGCACGGTACGTGGCGTGGAGAAGTCTATAGAGTCAGTAGAACTGTAGTACCGCAGCGAGTCGGAGTCTACGTTCTTTACAAGGATGATGCCATTGTTGATCGCCGTGATGGTAGCCAGCATGTGCTTCGCGTCGGTGCCATAAGGCAGCGAGTCAGTATTATAAATCTGCCTGCCAAGCTGGTCGATAACCATCTTATAATACGAGCCGTTAACGGTGGTCTTGTAAATAGAATCAGCACCCGTCGACGACGTGGTGTGCAAGTAGCGGTTCAGCGTACCAAGCGTGAAAGCCGATATCGCCGTGTCCTTGCTATAGTTGTATTCTGTGGTATCATCGTCGCTGTTCAAGCATGACGACAACATGCAAGCAGCCGCCAAAAGTACAACCAGCGAAGTGAGTTTAAGTTTCATATATGCACAATTTACGAATTTAGCTGCAAAGATAAGCAGATTTCACTAAAAAGACGGACTTTTCGAGCAATAATTGTGTTTTTATTTAATTAATGTAGGTATTTTAAGGATATTTAGACTGCGGCATGGTCTCTGGGGATCCTCATCCGCTTGCAGGGTGCGGGCCTTGTGGCCGTCCGGTTGAGGGCCTTTGAATTGCGGACGGACGGTTATACTCCTTCGGATTGCGGACGGCCATACTCCTTCGGATTGCGACGGACGGTCATACTCCTTCGGATTACGGACGGACGGTCATACTCCTTCGGATTGCGGACGGACGGTCATACTCCTTCGGATTACGGACGGCCCCTAACCCTACCTAGCCGCACCCTGCAGTCGGCAGTCTAGGGCCTCAGTATTGCGTGGCCTCAAGGGAGACTATTCCCTCAAGGGAGACTATTCCGCTTGCAGGGGCGACCCTTGTGGCCGTCCGGCTAAGGGCCTTCGAATTACGGACGGACGGTTATACTCCTTCGGATTACGGACGGCCCCTAACCCTACCTAGCCGCGCCCTGCAGTCGTCAGTGCGGACAACACATAGCGAACTTGCATTCTTTATTACAAAATCATGTCTGGAAAATTCAACAATCTAGAAGTTAAAATCACTTAAAAGTAAAGAAAAATACGGAGAATTTGGACTTGATTTGTAAAAGCATAGGTTTTACAAGGTAAAACATATGGTTTTACATCGCAAAACCACTACACTTACAAAGCATTTTAGCCTTACTTTTTCGGCCAAAAATGGGCTTTTTCGAGCCTTAAAAAATCAACGTTAACATAAGATATTGATAGTCAAGGTGATACAAAACGTTCATTTTTCGCGTATTTGACACCGTAATTGCTCGTCGTTCAGAATAATCGAAATATGAAGGGGTTAAATTATCAATTTATTTTACATAATTCATGTCTCTGAAGTTACATAACAGCATGAATTATAAGGAATATAAGCGACTTATGCAAATGTAGGGGTGGGCTTTATGCCCATCCTCCAAGGGCTTAGGACGAAACATCTTCCGACAAACGGATACAAAAAAGGCCTGTTCCCAAAGAGGAACAAGCCTTTTTATTATTGTCATTGGCAGACAGACCACGGTATGAAGAAATCATGCCGGAGTGTTGTCCGTTGCCAACCTTATTTTCAAGTTTAGAGCTGAGGACCAGCAGCTACCAGAGCCTTACCAGCCTCGTTGCCCTCATACTTCTTGAAGTTCTTGATGAAGCGTGCAGCAAGATCCTTTGCCTTAGCCTCCCACTCAGAAGCATCCTTGTAAGTGTCGCGTGGGTCGAGGATATCCTTGTTTACGCCCTCGAGCTCTGTAGGAACGACGAAATTGAAGTAAGGGATGGTCTTCGTTGGAGCCTTGTCGATCTCGTGGTCGAGGATACGGTCGATGATGCCACGTGTATCACGGATAGAGATACGCTTGCCGGTACCGTTCCAACCAGTGTTAACCAGATAAGCCTTAGCACCGCTCTTCTCCATGTGGCGTACGAGCTCCTCAGCATACTTTGTAGGATGCAGCTCGAGGAATGCCTGACCGAAGCAAGCAGAGAAGGTCGGAGTCGGCTCAGTGATACCGCGCTCTGTACCAGCCAGCTTAGCTGTGAAGCCGGAGAGGAAGTAGTACTTTGTCTGCTCAGCGTTCAGGATAGATACTGGAGGCAGTACACCGAAGGCATCAGCGCTCAGGAAGATAACCTGCTTTGCTGCCGGGCCCTGGCTCTCAGGACGCTGGATGTTCTTGATGTGATAGATAGGATAGCTTACACGAGTGTTCTCGGTAACGCTCTTATCAGCGAAGTCTACCTTGCCGTTCTCATCAACGGTAACGTTCTCGAGCAGTGCGTCGCGTGTGATAGCGCCGTAGATGTCTGGCTCTGCCTCCTTGTCGAGGTTGATAACCTTAGCGTAGCAGCCGCCCTCGAGGTTGAACACGCCCTTGTCGTCCCATCCGTGCTCGTCATCACCGATAAGCTTACGCTTAGGATCGGTAGACAGAGTGGTCTTACCAGTACCAGAGAGACCGAAGAAGATTGCGGTGTTCTCACCGTTCATGTCGGTGTTTGCAGAGCAGTGCATGGAAGCGATGCCGCGAAGAGGCAAGAAGTAGTTCTGCATAGAGAACATACCCTTCTTCATCTCACCACCATACCATGTGTTGATGATAACCTGCTCCTTGCTTGTTACGTTGAAGACGACAGCGGTCTCAGAGTGCAGACCGAGCTCCTTCCAATTATCTACCTTTGCCTTAGAAGCATTGTAAACGATGAAGTCAGGCTCCTGCTCGAAGTCAGCAGTAGTCTTCGGACGGATGAACATATTTGTTACGAAGTGAGCCTGCCAAGCCACCTCAACGATGAAGCGAACCTTCATGCGGGTGTCACGGTGTGTGCCGCAGAAACCATCAACGACATACAGCTTCTTGTTCGACAGCTCTTCGAGAGCAATCTTCTTAACGGCTTTCCAAGTCTCCTTAGAAGCGCGGTGGTTATCGTTGTGGTATTCCTCAGAATCCCACCATACAGTGTCGTGAGAAGTCTCATCGTCGACGATGAACTTATCCTTAGGAGAACGTCCTGTGTAGATACCGGTCATGCAGTTTACTGCACCCAGCTCTGTCTCCTGACACTTGTCGTAGCCCTCAAGACCTTCCTTGGTCTCTTCGTTGAACAGCACCTCGTAAGAAGGATTGTACAGAACCTCAGCAGTACCTGTCTGGATTCCATAGTTTGCTAAAACTGATTTGTCAAACTTTGCCATTTCTTGTAAATGTATTTTAAAAGTTGTTGTTTATAATCTGTCCATTTAGATGCAAAGGTAACAAAAACAAAATGTTTCGCCATGCCAGATTGATTTTTTTTATTGCGATTAAAGTCTTTTTAGGTTAAAGATTATGAAAACAATGTTCCGAAAGACATAATTGCAAGATGCACTTTGCAAAACTATAAGGTGAATATCGACCGGCTCAGGGACAAAAATACAATAAAAGGCAAGTCAGCAACATGTAAAGCGAATTGTCGTTTGCTTGTATTTTTTCCGGAAATTTTGACATAACACCGCAAAAAATGTAAGGAAAAAGTTGTTTTTCTTTTGCCGTCTCGGACTATTGAGTTAATTTTGCAGCATAAAAATTAAACTAAATCACAGAATGGAAGTAATCGACTTATCGAAAGAAAACAGCATCATAGGCCAGTACATGGCTGAAATTCGCGACAAGGACTATCAGAAGAACCGTCTTCTTTTCCGCAACAACATACGCCGCATCGGTGAGTATGAGGCCTTCGAGATATCGAAGACCCTCAACTACGAGTCGCACAATGTAGCCACACCGCTGGGAATATCCAGCGTGAACATCCCTTCTGACAAGATAGTTCTTGCCACCATCTTCCGTGCCGGACTGCCGTTCCACGAGGGCTTCCTCAATGTCTTCGACCATGCTGGTAACGCCTTCGTATCGGCCTACCGTGAATACAAGGACAAAGAGCATCATGAGGTCGGCATCCACGTGGAATACCTCGCCACACCAAGCATCGACGAGAAGACACTTATCATCGCAGACCCCATGCTCGCCACGGGTGGCAGCATGGAACTGGGCTATAAGGCGTTCCTGACAAAGGGCACACCACGCCGCATACACGTCTGCTGTGTCATTGCCACGCCACAGGGCATCGACCATATCAAGGCGTCACTGCCCGAAGACAAGACCACTATCTGGTGCGCAGCCATAGACCCGGGGATGAACGAGCATAAATACATTGTTCCGGGCTTCGGTGATGCCGGCGACCTGTGCTATGGAGACAAGCTATAGCCAGAAGCCGTAGCTAACAATAAGGGCAAGACTAAGAATAGCCTTGCCCTTATCGGAATATCAAGGGAAGCTGAGTCATTTCACCTCCCATATATCGTTAGTCTCCAAGAGCTCCATGAAGTTATGGTAGCTCTTTTTTTGTTTCACCTCCTCTATCTGTGCGTTGACAGCCTCATCATATGTGGGAGCCTGCACGTCGCGGATGACACCCAAGGCAACAGGAAAGCCATGTTCATTGTCCATCATAGCCAGTTTCATCTGTAATGTGTTGTCCTCACAGTGCGCGTCATGCACTAGGATGTCGTCAAGTGTTACACCATTCTCGCCAATCCTCACTACCTTCAGGCCAAAGCCCTCCTGCATAAGGCCGAACTCATTATGTTCGCCGAAGACCAGGGGCTTGCCATGTTCCACATAGATGGCATTCTTTTTCCGTCCATCACTGGTATAGATGGGTGCGTAGGCTCCATTATTGAATATCATGCAGTTCTGAAGTATCTCCACCACCGATGACCCTTTGTGATAGTAAGCAGCCTTAAGGACGTCGACGGTGTGGTGCGTATCGCTCGCCACGGCCCTCGCAAAGAAATGTCCGCGGGCACCAAAGCAGAGCTCGGCGGGACGGAACGGGTCCTCCACAGTACCGTAAGGACTCGATTTAGATACAAAGCCGCGCGGCGATGTCGGCGAATACTGACCTTTCGTAAGACCGTAGATGCGGTTGTTGAGCAATATCATATTGATGTCGATATTGCGGCGGTTGGCATGAATGAAGTGGTTACCGCCAATGGCAAGGCCGTCGCCGTCGCCACTTATCTGCCAAACGGCAAGCTTCGGGTTCACGACCTTGGCACCGGTGGCTATCGCCGCCGCACGGCCGTGGACAGTCTGCATGGCATAGGTATTCATATAGTACGGCAGTCGGCTTGAGCAGCCTATTCCGGATATCACAGCCGTGTCGCAGGTGGGCACTCCTATCTCCGCCATAGCCTTCTGCAACGATGCCAGAAAGGAATGGTCACCGCAACCCGGGCACCAACGGGGGCGTCCTTTCTTGAAGGAAGCCTCAGAGAGACAGTCCTGCCGGGAGGAGGTCATATTATTTTGTATGCTGTCTGTTATCATAGTATATCGTTTTTCTTTTATTAAAAGGTTTCTGTCGCGATGGTTGACACCGCGTTCTACTGTTCACTGCCATCACACGCAGGGCATGGGGCATCGAGGACAGAGCGCATCCTCTCCACAAGGTTCTCAACCTTAAACGGCTGTCCTTTCACCTCATTGAACTGATAAGGTTTGAAGTCGTCGACCTTGGCACGCAGATATGCGGCAAACTGTCCGAGGTTCTGCTCACAGACGATGACTTTCTTATAATGGTGAAGGACGTCGGCCGTGTTCCTTGGCAGCGGGTTTATGAACTCGAAATGAGCCAGGGCCACACGGTAGTCCTCGGCCCTGAGCACCTGCATGGCACTATAGAGATGTCCGAAGGTACCGCCCCACCCCACTATCAGCAAGTCGGCATCGGTGGCATCACCGAGGACCTGCACGTTAGGCACCTCTATCCTCTCCACCTTCTCACGACGCAGACGGACCATACGGTCGTGGTTCTCCGGGTTGTTTGATATCTCGCCGGTTGCCGGGTCTTTCTCCAGTCCACCGATGATATGCTCAAAGCCGGGAGTACCCGGGACGGCCCAGTAGCGTGCTCCGTTCTCAGCATCGCGACAATAAGGCGTATAGTGGCCCGCCATTTCCTTCGGGGCATAGTGCGGATGTATCGCTCCTATCTGTCCTTTCTCCGGCAGTCGCCATGCTGCGGAGCCGTTGGCAATGAACGCATCGCTGAGAAGGACCACTGGTGTTACGTGCTCCACGGCAATCTTACAAGCCCAGTAGGCGGCACTGAAGCAGTCGGTGGGACTCTTGGGGGCGACGACCGGCATTGGGCTCTCGCCGTTTCTGCCGTAGAGGACCTGCAGGAGGTCGGTCTGCTCGGCTTTCGTGGGCAGTCCCGTGGAGGGTCCTCCGCGCTGCACATCGATGACAACGAGTGGCAGCTCGTCCATCACGGCGAGGTTCATGGTCTCCGACTTCAGGCAAATACCCGGTCCCGACGTTGATGTTACTCCCAAAGCACCGGCAAAGCTGGCACCGATGGCAGAGGCACAAGCGGCCAGCTCGTCCTCAGCCTGTACGGTGATGACGCCCAACGACTTGTGTTTCGCGAGTTCATGGAGGATGTCCGTGGCGGGGGTTATAGGATAGGAGCCCAGGTAAAGGCGCAGACCGGCAGCCTCAGCGGCGGCAATAAGGCCGTAGGCAGTGGCTTTGTTGCCGGTAACGTCCATGTATCTGCCCGGGTGTTTCTTGTGTGTCTCAATACGGTAGGTCGCCGGCACCGAGGCTTGTGTGTGCTCACAGTAGTGCCATCCGGCCTCCAGGACGGCTATATTGGCCTCCGCGACCATCGGCTTCCTGGCAAATTTCTTCCTCAGGAATTCACGTGCAACCTCCAGGCGGCGGTTGAAAAGCCAGCAGACGATGCCCAAGGCGAACATATTACGGCTCTTGAGCTTTGCCTTATTGTCGAGGTCCGTGTCCTTAAGGGCCTCCTTGACCATCTGCGTTATAGGACAGGCGACGACATGATCGGCGTCGATGCCAAGCTCACAGAGGTAGTCGTCGGTATTATACTGCGCCTTCCTGAGGTCAGCCACCTTAAAGCTGTCGGTGTCTATGATTATCGTGGCGGTCTTCTTGGCGTTTTTTATCTGTGTCTTCAGGGCCGCGGCATTCATTGCTACAAGCACATCGCATTTGTCGCCGGGTGTGAGCACCTCGTCAACATCGTCGCCAATATGCACCTGATAGCCGCTGACACCTGTCAGCGAGCCCTGCGGAGCACGTATGTCGGCCGGATAGTCGGGAAAGGTGGAGATGCCGTTGCCCTCTGTGGCTGATATCGTTGAGAAGATGTTTCCGGCAAGCTGCATGCCATCACCGGAATCACCGGAGAAGCGGACGACCACTTCTTTCAGTTCTTTTACTGCTACTTCTTCTGCCATAATCGTTTAAGTATTGTAATAGTCCTTTATTTCGCAAAAGTAATGAGATTTTTTCAATTATCAAATTTTTACGCAATGAAAAACCGGCAAGAGGTTCTAAAGCAAGAAGAACCTTCGCCGGTAATGGAAAATCAATATTTAAACGAGCTGCCGCCAAGGAACTCACGCAGCAGACTGGTTGGTGGCAGGGAACGGGCGGGCATCGGATGGATGTAGCTGAGGAACTTCCGCAGACGATATGCCTCGGAATACTCGTCGCAGTTCTCCGGGACAAGCTCCAGGACGGGCTCTGCCTGTTGCTTGATGACGGCAAGTTCGAAGAGCATGGCGGTGTTGAACATCACATCGGCATTCTCCTGGTAAGGGAATATCCACTTGTTCTCACCCTTGCGGACGCTCGGCCAGCGGTGGATGGTGTCGCGTGCGCTGGCTCCGCGGTACTTATAGTCGCGGATTATACGGCGAAGGAGACGGTTGTCGGTAGTGGGTATGTAGTTGTGGTCGTCGAGGAGGATGGTCGTCAGGGCCGAGATGTAGACCTTAAACTTCTTATCGTCGGGTATCTGGGCCGTCAGCTCGGGGTTGAGGGCATGGATACCTTCCATCACCAGAACCTGATCATCGGCGAGACGAAGCCTCTTTCCACTCTTCTTGGAGGTACCACTCTGGAAGTCATACTTAGGAAGTTCTATCTCCTCTCCGCGGAAAAGGGCCTGCAGCTGTTCGTTGATGAGCGGAAGGTTGAGGGCGTAGATGCTCTCATAGTCGAGTTCCCCGTTCTCATCCTTCGGTGTCTTCTGCCTGTCGACAAAGTAATCGTCAAGGGAGATTTGCACAGGGCGGATACCGTTGGTGAGCAACTGGATGGACAGGCGCTTGCAGAACGTGGTTTTTCCGGATGAGGACGGACCGGCGATGAGCACCACACGGGTGCCCTTACGGTTGGCGATGGTGTCGGCGATCTGCGATATCTTCTTCTCCTGAAGGGCCTCCGAGACGTTTATCATATCGGTGGCAAGGCCGTTCTCCACGGCTTCATTGAAGTCGCCGACGGTCTGTATGCCCATAATCTTCTGCCAGCGGTGGTGCTCCTTGAAGATGTCGAACATCTTGTCCTGCCGGATAAGTGCTCCCAACCTCGACGGGTCTTTCCTGTCGGGGATGCGAAGAAGTATGCCGTCATAATACTTCTCGACGCCGAAAAGATAAATATACTTGGTGTTGGTGAGCAGCGAACCGTAGTAGTAATCCACATAGTCGTCAATCTTATAATATGTGGTGTACAGCTTGCCGGCACTCTTCAGGAGCTTCACCTTGGCCTTGTCGCCTTTCTCCTCAAACATCTTTATGGCATCCTCCGTAGGCACCACGTAGCGGCGTATAGGCATCTTGGCATTGACAATCTCCTGCATGCGGTTGCGGATCTTGTCCACATCCTCCAGACCTACCGGATGACCTAGGTCGAGGTTGCAGTAATATCCGTTGGAGACGGGGATGTCTATGACCACACTCGACTTAGGATAGAGGTCGTGAACGGCCTTGCAAAGGACAAAGAAAAGTGAGCGGGTATAGTTGCGCAGACCACTGGATGTATGCAAGTCGACAAACTCCAAGTCCTTACTATTATATAATCTGTAATGTAGTCCCTCAACGACATTGTTCACCTTGCAGCTCACCGGTCCATAGTCCATTTTCAATCCGGTAAGAGAAAAAATTTCAGAAAGTGTGCTTCCGATTGGGACGTTTATAGTTTTTTTATTATTTTTGCAACGTATTTGTATTAACTGTTTCATTTGTGTTACGATTATGTTTAACAAACAAGTCATTCAGAATCGCTTACCATCAATATAGATGGAAGGTAGATACATAGTACAAAGATACAATAAATCCGTAAAACAGACAAAGAAAAGGCGACAAGATTTTGTGTAAAAATCCTAACAAGAACATAACAAAAGAAAAAATATCAATATGGCAGTTTATTTTCTAACTATCGTAGGAGCGTTGGCGCTGCTCATCTACGGCATGAAGATCATGAGCGAGGCGCTACAGAAGATGGCAGGTTCACAACTTCGCCACGTCCTCAGCAAGATGACGACAAACCGGGTTTCGGGAGTCCTCACGGGAATGTTCACCACCGTCGCCGTACAGTCGTCAACGGCCACCACCGTCATGACGGTGTCGTTTGTCAACGCAGGTCTGCTCACGCTTGTACAGGCCATATCGGTTATCATGGGAGCCAACATCGGAACAACGCTTACGGCATGGATAATGTCAGCGGGCTTCTCGTTCAATATCACAACACTGGTGTGGCCGGCGTTCCTCATTGCCCTGTTGCTCATATACTCCAAGAAGCACCGCTACATCGGTGACTTTATCTTCGGTGTGGCATTCATGTTCTTCGCCCTTGGCACACTGAACCAGACGGGGAAAGACATGGACCTGGCACACAACCAGGCACTTGCGCAGTTCTTCGGAAGCTTCGACGCCAACAGCTACAGTACCATTCTGCTGTTCCTCGTCATAGGCACCATACTCACCTGTATCATTCAGAGTTCTGCCGCACTGATGGCTATAACTATGGTACTGTGCTCCAGCGGCATCCTCTCCATCTACCCGGGCATAGCTCTCGTCATGGGAGAGAACATCGGAACGACACTCACCGCCAACCTCGCAGCGCTGACGGGAAACACGGAGGCCAGACGGGCGGCATTCGGACATTTCTTCTTCAACGTCTTCGGTGTCTGCTGGGTGCTGATAGTGTTCTATCCGTTCGTCGACTTCGTTTGCTCAATGGTAGGTCTGGACCCACACTCGACAAAGCAAAGCGCTATAAGGCTCAGCTTCGCACTGGCTGCCTTCCACACATGCTTCAACGTTACCAATACCGCTATCCTCCTGCCTTTCGTAAAGCAGATAGCAAAGGTATGCTGCCTCGTTTGGAAGCCGAGGGCAAACAAAGACGAGGACGACTTCCGTCTCCGCTTCATTCAGGCTGGTATCATGAAGACACCGGAGCTCTCCGTGCTTGAGGCACAGAAGGAGATACATGCCTTCGCAACACGTATCCAGAGAATGTTCCACATGGTTGAGGAGCTGCTCAGCGAGAAAGATACCGACAAGTTCACAAAACTCTTCTCAAGGATTGAAAAGTACGAGGGAATATCGGACAACATGGAGATAGAGATTGCGAAATACCTCGACCAGGTCAGCGACGCCCACCTCTCCGACGACACCAAGGACAAGGTGCGCGCCATGCTGCGTGAGATCAGCGAGATAGAGAGCATAGGTGATGCCAACTACAATATGGCCCGCACTATAAACCGCAGGATGAAAGGCAAGGAAGACTTCTCTCCGGAGCAGTACAAGCACATACATGAGATGATGCAGCTCACCGACAACGCACTGACACAGATGAACCTTATCCTCGTCGGACATAAACAGGACAACGACGTGAACAAGAGTTTCAACATAGAGAACGAAATAAACAACTACCGTTCTCAGCTTAAGAGCCAGAACATCAACGATATCAACGACCACAAGTACGACTACGCCATCGGTACGATGTACATGGACCTCATACAGGAATGCGAGAAACTTGGCGACTACGTTGTGAATGTCGTCGAGGCGCGTATGGGCGAGAGACAGAAAGAAGCGTAGGCACATAAAGACACATAAAGATAATAAAAAAGAGCCTGACCTCCACGCTGTTTCCCTATAACGGAAACAACGTGGAGGTCAGGCTCTTTTATGTCTATATCATTATTCCAGCTCCAGAATTCCAATAAATAAAAATGTACAGTCGGTCAGTCACGGAAGTGTGCCTGATATAGATCTTTACGGCGGTCGCGGAGGTTGCGGACACTGCCATAGGTATGAAGTTCCGACAACTGGCTCAAATCGACATCGGCAACGAGTATCATCTCCGTGTTTGGTGTAGCCTCAGCGCGACGTCCGTCGAACGGGAATTGGAAGTCGCAGGGCGTGAAGACAGCCGACTGTGCATACTGTATGTCCATATTCCTCACTCTGGGAAGGTTTCCCACGCTCCCCGCTATAGCCACATAGCACTCGTTTTCTATCGCCCTTGCCTGCGCGCAGATGCGCACACGGTTGTAGGCGTTCTGCGTATCGGTCATAAAAGGTACGAAGAGTATCTGCATGCCATCGTCGGCAAGCATGCGCGAGAGCTCCGGAAACTCCACATCGTAACAGATCACAATGCCCACGCGGCCACAATCGGTGTCGAAGGTCTTCACCTGACTCCCCTGGGAAAGTCCCCAGAACTTCTGCTCATCAGGCGTAACATGTATCTTCTCATACATCTCCATGGAACCATCACGACGGCAAAGGAAGCCTACGTTATACAATCCGCCGTCTTCCTTTATGTAAGGCATAGAGCCGGTGATAATGTTTATGTTGTAGGTGATGGCAAGTTCGCGGAAACGGTCACGTATCTTCTCCGTAAACCCTGCCAGAGCACGTATCGACTGCGCCTCGCCCATCTTATTGAACGGTGCCATCAGCGGTGCATTGAAGTATTCAGGGAAGAGGATGAAGTCAGACTTATAGCTTGAGACAGAGTCAACAAAGAACTGTGCCTGCTCTATCAGGTCATCGATGTCCTTATACGGGCGCATCTGCCACTGCACAAGTCCGATGCGGACGGTAGGCCTCCGTTCCACCTTGCTTTGTTCCTTAGGCGGCTCATAATAGATGTTATCCCACTGAAGGAGACAGGCACAATGGCAGGACTCCTCGTCATTGGGCAGATAATTGCGGATGACACGGCGAACATGGAAGTCGTTAGACAACTGGAAATTGAGTACCGGGTCGTAGATCTCACGCGACCGCACCTTTTCTATATACTCCTTCGGCCGCATCTTATCGGCATACTTATGATAGTTTGGTATGCGTCCGCCAAACATTATCGCTTTGAGGTTCAGTTTCTCACACAACTCCTTACGGTAGACATACATTCTGCGGCCCAGGCGCAGTCCTCTGTAGTCGGGATGAATAAACACCTCGATACCATAGAGGATGTTTCCCTTGGGATTATGTGTGTTGAACGTCTCGTTGCCGGTAACCTGCGCGTATGTATGATCGCCCTTCACCATGTTATAGTCGACGATGATGCTCAGAGCGCATCCCACAATCTTGTCGTCAGCGATAATAACCACCTGGCCTTCTGGGAAGATGGTGATGAGCTTCTTTATCTGCGCGTGAGTCCAAAAGACGTCGCTGTCGCCATAGATACGGCGGAACGACTTCGCCAGTTGGTCATAGTCCTCCATACGGAGGTTACGCATCTCTACTTTGTTGATTTTCTTTGGTTCCATAATATAAGTTCCTCCATGTCTTTCCCTGTAGGAAAGAAGACCGTCTGCAAGAACAAATTCCTTACTGGAACCTCAGCAGACAATCACTTATCGTTAACTTTATCTGATGGTTTCTCAAACAGTTTACTCTCCAACGTCCTCACTATAGTCTCAGGACTGATAGTGCGCATACAAGCGAAATCTCCTCTGCGGCACGTCTTATTACCGTAGACGGAGCACGGCCGGCACGGCAAGTCGACCTCAACGATATTCTCCTTGGGTTGTCCCCACGGTGCGAAGCCGGCAAAGGAATGCGTCGCCCCCCACACGCTGACCACCGGGATACCGGTTATCGCGGCCATATGCATGTTGCCACTGTCCATCGACAGCATCACATCCAGATGGCTCATAAGTACAAGTTCATTGTAAAGACCGCCAAGGGCTGCCGACGCGTTGGTGCACTGTGGATAACGGCTGCACCACTCATCGAAGGTGTCCATCTCCTTCTTGCCGCCTCCGAAGAAGAAAATACGGCAGGAAGGATGAGCCTTTGTAAGGAGAGCGATGACCTTCTCCATCATATCCAAAGGATAGACCTTCCACTCGTGGGCCGCAAACGGTGCTATGCCAATCCACTTCTGACCCTGAGGTCTGTCAGAGCGAAAGGCCTCCGGGAGCACAGACATATCACCGCCATGCTCCGGGAAGATACTATTGAAATCGAGCTTCACGGGATAACCGAGCTCTGCGAAGACGTCGCAGTAGTTCTGGAAGGATGTAGGCAGCTGCTGCTTTACCTTATTATTATATGCACACAGACGATGCTTATCGCCACGGTGTTTGTTGATGTGGGCCACACGGCACGAGTCGGTAAAGCTGAAATTGAACCTCGTGCGCAGATATTTCGAACGGAGCACATCGTGAAGGTCGGCGATGGCGGTGAAGTTCTTAGCCATCAGCCGCCGGTAGAGTTTGTTCAGTCCGTGAACACCATGATACTCGCCCTTCACGTCGGCTCCCATAAACGACACGTTATGTGCCAGTCCGTCGAAAAACGGACGGGCGAACGGCTTGCTCAGTACCGTAAAATGAACATTGGGATACTGTTTCGCCGCAGAGAAGACCACCGGGACGACCATTGCCACATCACCGATGGCCGACAGACGTATGATAAGTACGTGCTCCGTCATGCCTTCTTGTAGAGCACCGGGTTCGTTGACGGGTCGTTATACATCTTCATTTGACGGTACACCTTCATATACTTGCGTCCCGCCTTAATGTCGTCGAGCAACTGGTCGATGGCCGTGGAGAGGTCCTTCTGCTGCTCCAAAAGCACCGACAGCTTGTCCTTGCAACGCTGTATATGCTCCGGTGAGGCATCGGTACGCTCCGTCTGTTCCTTCATGTGGTAAATCTTCAGTGCAAGGATACTCAGACGGTCTATGGCCCATGCGGGGCTCTCCGTGTTGATGGTGGCATCCGGCAGAGGAGTAACGTCGGAGTAGAGCTGACGGAAGTAGGAGTCTATCTGCTCCACAAGGTCCGTACGGTCCTGGTTGCTGCGGTCTATACGGTGCTTAAGGTTCATTCCCTCCACAGGATTCAAGTGCGGGTCGCGGATGAGATCCTCATAGTGCCACTGCACGGTGTCTATCCAGCACTTCAGATAGAGCCGGTTCTCGATAGAGTTGCGTTCGTAAGGGTTGCTGATAGGCGTGTCGACATTGTCCATGACATGGTAGTCACGGATGGCCTGGTTGAAAATCTCATTGCAATGTTCTGTGAATGACATCTTGGTGAATAAGTTTTGTTTTCTGTATATTCTGCAAAAATAGTTCAATTTGACCAAATATCAAAATAAAACGGAGAAAAAATAGCTTTTTAAGGAAATACGGACATATAGCGGAACAAAAAACTTACTGCTTTTGTTTTGTAGTGTGTGCGGTTTGTAGTACCTTTGCCCCCGTTTAGGTTATAACCAAGATGACGACAAAACAGATACTTATCATTAACGACTTGTGCAGTTACGGAAAGGTATCGACAACAGCCATGCTGCCGATACTTTCCTATCTCGGCGTACCCACAGGCATCCTACCAACATCACTGGTTTCCAACACCTTCGACTACGGTGACTACAGTATCATGGAGACCACCGGCTTCCTGAAAGACTCCTTCACAAAATGGAAGAAACTGGGCTTCGGCTTCGAGGCCATAGCCACCGGCTTCATCCCCTCACGGGCACAGGCTGACCTCATCTCCGCCTACTGCAAGGAGCAGGCGGCAGCAGGCACCACCATATTCGTCGACCCTATCATGGGTGATGAGGGACAGCTTTATAAAGGCATGGCGGCAGAGGAGCTCGTGGGAGCGATGAGAGAGATGATATCTGTGGCCGACCTCTGCTATCCCAACTACACCGAGGCGTGCTATCTCACCGGAGAGGGCTATAAGGCCGGCGGGGTGACGAAAGCCGGCGCGCGGAACTTGCTCGACAAGCTCCGCAAAATAGGCGCCAAGTCGGTGCTCATCACGTCGATAGATGTCGACGGACAGCCGTCGGTGGCAGGCTTCAACCACTCCACAGGGGAGTATTTCACTCTGCCTTTCACCGAGATTCCCGTTCACTTCCCCGGCACCGGCGACATTTTCTCCGCCATCCTCATTGGCCACATCATGAATGGCGACACGCTCAAAGACAGCACGCGCAAGGCCATGGACGGCGTCTACAGGCTCATAGACCTCAACAAGGATAACACGGACAAGAACCGTGGCATACCTCTGGAGAAATATCTCAGCATACTCTGACGTTAGTCGTCAACATTCCGTCTCCGACAAGACAGCGGCAAGACAAGAATAAGAAACAAACTATAACACTGTTCAATTAACATACATCTTTAAATAAAGCAATATTATTCCCTGCCATCCTTGAAGGCGCGGAGCTTCAGCACAGCTGTTGTCCCACATCCGAAAGAAAGACGACAGGAAACGTTCCTATGGACTGGCTAAATTATCTTATCAATATACCATCGGCAGTGCAGGCCGTGATAGTAGTCTCCATCATCTGCGCCATCGGACTGGCTCTCGGAAAGGTGAGGTTCTTCGGTATCTCACTTGGTGTCGCTTTCGTGTTCTTCTTCGGCATCACGATGGGTAGCCTCGGAGTGGAGGTAGATCATAACATGCTCATGTACTGCGAGGACTTCGGACTGGTACTCTTCGTCTATACCCTGGGACTGCACGTAGGTCCGAACTTCTTCGGTTCGTTCCGACAAGAGGGCATGACGCTCAACCTATGGTCGCTGGCTGTCATAATCCTTGGCACCGTGATGGCAATAGTCATGACACTGCCCACGGGAATAAGCATGGCCGATATGATTGGAGTGCTCTGCGGAGCCACCACAAACACGCCGGCACTCGGTGCGGCACAGTCGGCACTGGAACATATCGGCATAGGAGGAGGACGCGCCGCACTGGCCACGGCAGTAACTTATCCGCTCGGAGTGCTGGGCGTCATCATCGCCATGCTCTTTCTGCGGAAATGCTTCGTGAAGCCTGCTGACCTCAAGCCGAAGCACACCGAGGACCCTGACCACACCTTCATAGGCCAATATCTCATCGTAAACCCCGCTCTGGAGGGAAAGACCATAGCGGAGATAGCACGCAACACACGGGCTAAATTCATAATAAGCCGTATATGGAGGGCACATGAGGTAATCCTGCCTACAGCCAACACGATACTCCATATCAACGACAGCATACTTGTGGTGACAAACAAGGACGAGGAGGGCACCCTTATCATGCTCTTCGGAAACGAGATGAAGAAGGACTGGAACAAAGCAAAGATAGACTGGAACCATATCGACTCAAACGTAGAAAGCCGCGTCATCGTGCTCACAAAGACAGGGCTGAACGGAAAACGGCTGGGCAGCCTGCGTCTGCGCGACACCTACGGAGTGAACGTCAGCCGTGTCATCAGAGGCGACATCAAGCTCCTTGCCACCGACGACCTCGTGCTCCAGTATGGCGACCGTCTGACTCTCGTCGGCAAACCGGACGCTATCAACAACGCGGAAAACTTCCTCGGCAACTCCGTCAAGACGCTCAACGAACCGAACATTGGCAGCATCTTCCTGGGAATGGTGCTCGGACTGGCCCTCGGCTCCATACCCATCTCACTGCCGGGGATGCAGAGCCCCATACACTTAGGCATCGCCGGAGGACCAATCATCATGGGTATCATCGTCGGGGCACTGGGACCAAGACTGCACTTCATATCCTATACCACACGCTCGGCATCGCTGATGTTACGCAAACTCGGGCTGGCGCTCTACCTGGCATGCCTCGGGCTGGATGCCGGAAAGGGCTTCCTCGACACCGTCATTAGACCGGAAGGACTGCTGTGGATAGGTGTCGGATTTGCCCTCACGGTGCTTCCCGTCGTCATCATAGGACTGATAGCCCTCAAGACAGGGAAGTTCGACTTCGGAACCATATGCGGTATAATGTGCGGCTCAATGGCTAACCCAATGGCACTGAGCTATGCCAACGACTCCATAAAAGGCGACCAGGCCAGCATCAGCTATGCCACCGTTTATCCTCTGGGTATGTTTGTCAGGGTGATAATAGCACAGATACTGGTTATGTTTTTTGTATAGGCTAAACATCAGAACTCCGCAGGCAGCGTGAACGTCATTCGTCTGCCAAAAACGGGGTGTACAAACGACAGGCGGCATGCATGCAGACAAAGCCTCCGGGAAGGCTGTCCGTAGAGCATGTCGCCTTTTATTGGCGCATTTAGGCCGAGAGGCGACGCACAGTGGACACGCAGCTGATGCGTGCGGCCGGTAAGAGGATGGAGAAGAAGACGAGTCTCACCGTCCGAGGTGTTCAGAACTCTGTATTTTGTCGTGGCTTCCTTACCGCCCCGGAAGTCAACTTTTTGTCGAGGGCGGTCGAGATAGTCGGGGGAAAGGGGAAGACTTATCACGCCATCCCAAGCCTCATCATCATCCTTATGCACTGATATTGCTTTCGCTCCGAAAGCCTTTTGCTCTCCTTTTCCATTTAATGCAGGGCAAACGACGACACCTTCGACGATGGCCTCGTACTCCTTCTCTATCTCACGGTTCTCAAACTGACGGCGCAGAAGGCGCTGGGTGCGGCGGTCCTTGGCGACAATCATAAGCCCGCTGGTGGCCATATCAAGACGATGGACGGTAAGCGGCGTCCAACGTCCTTGCCACTTGGCGGCAAGGACGCTGCTGACACTCTCCCTATGGCTCTTGCCTGGAACAGAGAGCATGCCCGACGGCTTGCCGACAACGGTGAGATTGGCATCGTCATAGATTATCTTCAACTTCTGATGTACGTCCTCCTCCAAGGGATTTGCCGTCACGGATAGTCCCTGGAGCATCCACGACATTATGGGTTTGCAGCGTCCTGAGCACGCAGGGTAATAGCTTCCATGACGACGGACATCTGCCCCAAGCGACGGGCCCCACCAGAACGACGCAATACGCAGTGGACGCATGTCATGGAGGTAGGCGTATTGCAACAACTTGGGCTCGCAGCACTCGCCGGAACCGGAGGGGATAAAGCCATGGCTGGATACACCTGCAGGGACGTTGCCTCTCGTGGATGATGATACGGCGGAGGCGGAGGCATAATAGTCGCGAAAGATTTCCGGCATGGCCTTACGCTCGCCTTTGGCGTTAAGAAGAACAAACTGAGAGAAAAGCCATGACTGGAGACGGTCGGAGAGCATGCTGCGACGGCGACGAAAGGCTTCTATTTTCTGATCATATAGGCTTATGGCATTGTCGGCAGCTGTCAGAAGGTCGCGGAAGTGTACTTTAGCTCTATGCACCTCAGCCTTCAGAAACTGGCTCTCACGGGTCATCGCGGCTTCCTCATCAGGGGAAAGGGCACCGGCGGCACGACGTTCATGGCGACGGGCTTTGGCATCGGCCATAGCCTGACGGCGCGCGTCAATGGTCTGGCGGGCGGTAAGCTGCAAAGCTTTCTTCCTTGACTTAAGGTGCTGATATCCGGCATCTCCCTGCAGGCGGTCTATCTCATTGGTGATAGCGGTAATCTCGTCCTCATGTGTCTTGAAATAGCCGTCGGGCTGGAGGTAGTCGAACACGGCCGGACAACCTCTCCACTCAATGCTGACAGCAGCGGCGTCGGCATCGTTGAGCTGACCGGAATAGGCATGGAGGAAACCTACCTCACCGTGGTATTCCACAATGAGAATGCCCCACATCTTACCTTCCACGGGTGTTGCTGGCAGATGGCTCTGCAATATCTTCACAGCCTGAAGCGTCAGTGCGTCGGGTTTATAATAGAACGGATTGTTCAGTCGGCAGTCAGAGGGCACCAGCGCGTTGAGGGGATGGAACTGTCTTATCTCGTCAATATGGTTTTTCATCATGTCACTTCGTCTTTGAGGATGGGGCTTCCATAAGATGTTCCATCGATGCCTGCACATACGAACGGCTGACTGGACTGAGACGGCCGTCAGCAAGGCGGAAGAGGCGGTCGGAAAGGTGGACGGCAAGACCAAGGTCGTGGGTAGAGAGAATGATGGTCTTCTGCTGACTGTGTGCAAGATGCAGGAGAAGGCGCATCAGCTCAGCCTTCGACGGATAATCGAGAAAGGCGGTGGGCTCGTCGAGAACAATGACTGGAGTCTGTTGGGCCAAGGCACGTGCGACCATGACCTTCTGTCGCTCGCCATCGGAAAGGGTTTGTATCATACGGTCAGCGAGCGGCAGTATGCCGACGGCGGAAAGGCTCTTACGAACCACTTCCCTGTCATCAGCCAGCAGACGGCCCCAGAAACCGGTGTAAGGAGAACGGCCCATGGCTGTCATCTCCTCAACTGTTAGGTTCTGCACGTCGGGAACCTTCGTCAGCACAATGCTTACCGTGCGGGCCAAGTCGCGGTGGGACATTGCGGAAAGTGCGGTCTTCCTCTCACCATCATCAAACCACACACTGCCTGACTTGGGCTCAAGGAAACCGCTGATGGTCTTCAGCAGTGTCGATTTCCCAGTCCCGTTAGGTCCTATAAGACATGACAGCTCACCGCCACGGAAGATTACGGAGATGTCTGAAGCCACCTCCCTGCCGCGTCTGTAGCCCACAGCCAGTCCATCAAGTCGTACATCAATCGCCATAAATACTAATTCTCTTATTCGCGTTTACGCAGTTAAGCGGTCCACAAACCAAATCATTTAAAGGATACCGAAAATCCAATGTAATAAAACGGTCCACAAACCGGATCATTTAAAGGATACTGAAGATCCAATGTAATAAAACGGCCCAAGAATCAAGTCCTTTAAAGGATACTGAGGAGCCCAATGTAGGGATGGGGTTTATCCCCATCCTCTAAAGGTCTAACAGTAATCTATCCCTCCCCTTTTAGGGGAGTTAGATGGGTCCTTATATTGTCGAGTGCAGCTGAATCATATGCAAAGATTCTGCAAACGAGAACAATGGAAATGTATTTCCATATTGTCGAGTGCAGCTGAATCTTATGCAAAGATTCTGCAAACGAGAACAATGGAAATGTATTTCCATATTGTCGAGTGCAGCTGAATCTTATGCAAAGATAGTTATTTTTGTCCTATCATGGAAATCGTATCGGAATTTAATTCTCAAGACTATCTTGAAATTTTATTCAAGTTTTAGAAACAGGGTAATGGATTTGTTGTACGCATTTTGGGATAAGGTCTTGGTATCCACCGAAAGAGTGGGAACTTCATATTGAACACCCTATTATTGGAAACCCGAATAATTTGTTTCTCCCCGATCCCAAAAACATTTCTAACACCTTCCCCGTATCCACCTTCACACATAAAATCAAAAAACTTTTTATTTAAATTGCTTTTTTATATTTTTTGTTGTACCTTTGCATCCACATTCATTCGTTATCCATCCTTTTTGGCCCAGATGGCGGAATAGGTAGACGCGCTGGTCTCAAACACCAGTGCC
>ONDK01000035.1 GCA_900316565.1 uncultured Prevotella sp.
TTAGTCAATTCAAATCGTGTACAAGAAATATCGAGTCTAAATCATTCTATTTTAATAACTTATATTTAAATCGTCTCGTTTTAACGGGACACTAGTGATTTATTTCCTATAAATTTGCAAACGTGAACCATAGCTATACAGCTGTGGTGATCGGAAATATGAGAAAGGCGTTTACTTGACGCTTTGTTCTTGACACACAGAAATCTGGTAAATTTCAATCGAAGTCAAGGAACATTGCAACAGTAGATGTCCATCAGTGTGTAATCACATCATTTGGCATGCTCTAAGAGTATGTCAAATATTAATGCTTGCATACAGCGTGGGTTCTGGTGTTGCTCGTTCTGACTTCGATGGGCAGTACCAGAGCCTCTGTGTGTGGAACGGGTAACAGGTACAGTTCCCACGCTTTTTCGTATACCTAAAAACTAAACCTTATTATTAACTAAGATTCTTTGGGAACGTGAATCTTTAATCCGAAGATAGGATGAAACCTAACTTTAATCTGTCTATGGATGAGACCTTTAGAAATCTTTTTCCGACTGTACTTTCTTCTCCTAGATTGGGAAAGGTTTTTAATTCAGGTGAATTCATAGTCGAATTTAAACTGATGTATGCTCCAGTTTATAATGACTTCTTGGAGAAAAAAGGAAAACAATTGTTACACATGCGTATTGGTTGGGTCTTGAGTAAATACAGTAACAATTTTAACGTGGTTAAAATCGGTAAGAAGAATAATCAGACCCAATGGAGAAATCAGAATAGAAAGTAATGTTAAACTTAAATTCATTCATGATATGAAAAAAATAATTAATTGCCAGCTGCTTCGAGTAGTAGTATTACTTGTTACAGTCTTAAGCTTTTATGGTGCTTTTGCTTATGATATTGAGCAAGGCGGTCTTTTCTATACTTTAGACTTGACCAATATGACGGCTACGCTAGATTCGTGTGATGTTTCATTGTATGACAATGTCTCTGTTGCAAACTCTATAACCTTTAAAAATAGGACTTTTTCTGTTGTAAAGGTAAATACTGGCGCTTTTAAGGATTGTGCTAGATTGTCTTCCGTGACTATATTCAATGGTATTGAAATTTCTGATTCAATGTTTGTTGGATGCAGGGCTCTTCAGAAGATTTCGCTTCCTGATGAAATCAACGCAATTCCAAATGGACTATGTATCGATTGTGCTAATCTAACTGAAATAGTTATTCCAAATTCAGTCAGAATCATAGGTAGGGAACTCTACTTTTATGGGTTGTAGTAAGTTACAACAAATTGTAATTCCTAACTCGGTTATCGAGATTGGAAAGTTGGCATTTGCTAAGTCTGGTCTAAAAAACATATCAATGCCATCAGGTCTTACAAAGATAGAAGATGCTGT
This sequence comes from uncultured Prevotella sp., assembly GCA_900316565.1. Taxonomy (GTDB): domain Bacteria; phylum Bacteroidota; class Bacteroidia; order Bacteroidales; family Bacteroidaceae; genus Prevotella. Next base: position 1,380 of record ONDK01000035.1, read on the forward strand.
ATTTGCTAAAACAGATATTGAAAGCATTAGTATCCCTTCAAGTGTTACAAGTATCGGTAATAGTGCTTTTTATGATTCAAAACTTAGGCAAATTAATTTGCCAGACGGTCTCCTAAAAATAGGAGAGACTTCTTTCTCTAAGACAAATATAGAAGAAATTGTTATCCCAAATGGAGTTAAGAGAATTCCAGATGCTACTTTTAAGGATTGTACGAGCTTGAAAAAGGTTAAGTTAAGCGACAATTGCAGTTATATAGGAGGCCTGGCATTCTATAATTGTAGCTCTTTAAAGACAATGGAATTGCCTGACGATATTGATTCTATATGGAACATAAGATCGTTTAGTGGTTATGATAAGTATTCATTTTATATTTTTAGAGACATAGATTATCCCTCTGCTTATGGCACCTTTGCTAATTGCATTAATTTGGAAAGTATCCATCTCCCTTCTAATCTTAAGGTCTTATGTGAAAATACCTTTTATAATTGTGAAAAGTTAAAATATTTATCAATTCCAGATAAAATCTCAAAACTTTATACAACATGCTTTAGTGGTAATTGCGGCATAGAAGAAATAGATATGTCTCCTACCAACCTAGGCACGAAATTTGAAGATTATTCTGAACATTATTGGCCAGCAAATTTAAAGAGACTGGCTGTTTCTTTGGAACAGACAGAAAAAAACGAAAACTCTTCAAGGCCAAAAAACTGTTTTTATCCCAAATTGGAGAAACTTAAGGTAATGCCTAATGCAAAAAATATTGAAGTGAGCATTCCTTATTTTGAATACAGGTCTCTTATAGGATATTATCCAATCTTGGCAGATTCTCTTTATTTATATGACTCTCCTACGTCCATAAATAGACATAAAGAAGGAGCACCTGGAAATTATTCTTATTTGTATATGGGCAGAAATTTGAAATTAGATAATATTGATTGTAACGTTGAAGATTTCGTAGGGAACTCCTTAAGCACACTGATTATTGGTCCTCAAGTAACACGATGTAATATGTCAAAAGCAAATATGCTACAGTCGATTGAGTCTAAAATAGAAAATCCATTGGTTCTTCAACCTTCTTTTCCGAAGAGCGTTTATATAAATGCAACTCTTATTGTGCCAGCAGGAACAAAATCGGCTTATGAGCAAGCACCGGGATGGAAGGATTTCTTCGACATTCAGGAGGCGGATGTCGCTACAGGCATATCCTCAACGAGCATAAAGGAGAAAACTGAGGTGAGTGAAATATATAACATTAAGGGACAAAAACTCGCAAAGCCTGAAAGGGGTATAAATATAATAAAGAGGGCTGACGGTTCTTCGACAAAAGTGATAATTAAATGATTATAAGGCGGCAAGGGAGTTGATCTCTCTTGCCGCTTTTGCTTTATGAACATTTTTTTTGTTTTGTCTTTGGTCGTTCAAAGTTTAGTATTATCTTTGCGGAGTAATGAAAACCTAAGGCTATGAATGAAGAACAATTGGAGATGAAAAGAAAGTTTGCAGGGGAGAAGGTGCCGTCGATGCATAGGCGGAAACGGGACTTCGACTACAGCGGTCGGAGAATGTATATGGTGACGATGGCGGTGGAAGGAAGGCATCCGTTGTTCGGGAAGGTCGTTGGGGATGTCAAGGCGGAATATGGAAGCAAGGATGCACCGCATATTGAGCTTTCGCCGCTTGGCGAGGCCGTGAGTAAGTGTTGGTATGAGATAGAGGAACGGAGCCCGGAGATCGTCATTGTGGCACTGCAGATGATGCCGGATCACTTCCATGGGATTCTCTTCGTGAGGGAGAAGATGGAGAAACACGTAGGGATTGCACTGCGTGGATTCAAGTTTGGCTGCAACAAGGCATTTAGGAGGCTGTGCCCGGAGCTGGCGGAGAGGGCGATCACAGTTCAGCAGGCCGCAATATTATTGCGGCATACCCAACAGGACCGGCGGCATGGGCTTCTGTTCGAGCCTGGCTATAACGACCAGATACTGTTGAGGAGAGGACAACTGGACACATGGTTGCGCTATCTTGAAGACAACCCACGGCGGTTGATGGTGAAAAGGGAACATCCTGAGTTCTTCAGGGTTCAGAGATGCGTGGAATGGAAGGGAATGAAGTTCTCGGCTATTGGAAACCTCTTTCTTTTGAGGAAGCCGATGAAGATACAGGTACAATGCTCAAGACGGCTTACTGACGACGAAATAGAGAGAAAGAAAGCGGAGATGCTTACTGCTTGCTCCAAGGGCGCGGTACTTGTTTCGCCAAGTATTTCGAAGGGAGAAAAAGCGATAATGCGGGCGGCTTTCAAGGAAGGCTATCCGGAAATAATTCTGAAGGACAACGGCTTCGCTCCTTTAACTAAGCCGTCGGGACAAAGCTTTGACGCCTGTGCCCGTGGTCAGTTGCTTCTCCTTGGTCCCATAGAACACGAAAATGAGCGAAAGACCATTACCCGTGGGCAATGCCTGTCGCTCAATGATGTGGCAGAAAGAATCTGCGAATAAAAGCTTTTTATCCTATTGCAAGGGTATAGTGTGCAACATTCTCATCCTATTGCAAGGGTATAGTGTGCAACATTCTCACACAGCTCACTTGTTCAGATTAATTCGTAGACCGACATTGACAGTAAACTGCGTGGGCTTGTCCTTGTAGATGTTTATGACGGAAGAGTGGTTGTCGAAGTAGTGCGCCAGCCCCGGCTCGACATAGAAACTCAGATGGTCGGCAGCCTTGACCTCCATTCCGGCAGCCCCGAAGACAGAGTATTGCAGCTTATGCTCTTGAATATTCTCGTTCGATTCCGTCGTGCTGCTGCCATAGACCGTGCGTGCGACATCAGCCTTTCCCTTGACGAGCTTTGCCGCCTCGCCCCCTGCGGTGAGATAGACATTGAAAGTCTTGTTGTGCCATAGGCTTACGCTTGCCGAGAACGGAATGCTTATGTAGTGCAGCTTCTGCTTGGCGGTACTCTCCTGAAGATTGCTGCTTCGGTATATGTCCGACGACAAATAGCTGTAATTCACTCCCGATTGCAGGCTCCATCTGTCATTGACGTTGTATCTGACATTGATACCCAACTTTACCGGCATGTCATGATGAGCCTCAGGGCTGTTCTCTATCTCCGACTTTCTGACAGTGGCAAAAAGCGTGCTTGGTGGTACTGCCAGCGTCTGATAATCCGCATACGTGCCGCCAGCTCCACTCGTATTGCCTCCCATGCCGGTATATCCTATTGACACGTCGAAACCACTGTGCCCGGTGTTGGAAGCCGTCATTGTCCGCGCACCGCCCTCGTACCAGTAAGCCGGCCGTCTCGCCTTCTCCGTTTTGTTGATTGCCGCTTTGGGGCTGCTGCTTATCAAAGCTGTTTCCGGTGATGGAGCGGCATCGTATGTCTCGGCTTGTGCAATCATCGGCGTACCGATTGCTGTCCCGACCGTTTCGTCCTGACCATTAATAGCGGCAACAAGCCTTTCGCCACCAACCTCGATATTGTTGAAAATATTCTGGACTAAGGACTTTATCTTTGATGACGTGCCATTTACGTTAGATGATACAGCCGTCTGCCCATTGCCAGGACTCTGTATTGTCTTTTCAGTCTGATTACCACCAGTCCTCTCCTTCTTAACGACATCAGCAATCTGCTCCGTGGCATTCTTCGGGAGATTGGTAACGACGAGCACAGACGCAAGGACAGCCGCCGCAGCAACATAGAGCAATCGGTACTGCCGTGATCTCCCCCTATCCTTAGGAGAGGGCAGGGAAGATGCCGTCATGACACCCCTGCGCGCCATCTCTTTCTTGATGTCGTCGAGCAGTCCCTCGGGAGCTTTCCGCTCATAGCCTTGGGCCTGCCTTCGCAAGTTGTCAATCCATTGTTTATTCTTGTCCATGTTGCCTTCTGTAATCCTTTATCATTTTTGCCAGCATCGTCCGTGCCTTGTAGAACTGCGATGCCGACGTGCTTGGCGTTATCCCCAGTTGCTCAGCTATCTCCTTGTGGCTCATCCCTTCAATGGCGAAGAGGTTGAATACCGCCCGGTAGCCATCGGGCAGACGTGCCACCATCTTCATTATTTCAGTAGCGTCAATATCTCCGGTGTCCGGCGGATCCTGGTCGGCTGGCATCAGATTGTCATTCAGCTCTTCGTTGTTAATCCTCGATTTGCCTCTGAGGAACATCAGCGACTCGTTTATCACGATGCGCGTCATCCAGGCTTTCAGTGAGCCGCTGCCCCGGTACCGGAACGAGCCTATCTGCGTGAAGATTTTTATGAATGCCTCTTGCAGCACATCCTTCAGGTCGTCCTCGTTGCCTATGTATCGGTAGCATACCCCCGTCAGATAGTCGGCATATTCAGCATACAGTCTGTCCATGGCAGTGGTATCACCCCTGTCGAAGAGTTGTAGCAGTCTCTGCTCTTTGTCCGTACGCAGAATATTCATCGCTTTTCTACCTTATTAAATGCAAAGATATTGTTTCCTTGCCTTGTAATGTTGTAATTAACGTTCTTTAATAGTTACTTCGGGCAATATAACAGCTACCATGGCATTTATAGTGTGGAATTCAATAATAACAAAACATTTATACAAACAATGAAAACAAACAAATTAGCAATTTTCTTTGTCTGCTGCCTTGCAGCAGTGTCCATGACTTTCATGTCTTGCAGTGATGATGACAACAACGACGGCTCTCTGTCCAAGACCGACTATCAGATTGCGTTTAATGCTGTTCGCGGCGACTATACCGGAAAGGTATACTATCCCGTTCCTAACGACAAAACTGGTAAATACGATACCGACTCAGCCAATGTCAGCTGGAGCATACAGAAAGACAGTGCCATGACGATCAGCAACTTCCCTGTGGCTGCCCTTGGCGCTAACATTACAGATAAGGATGCACGTGAGGCTATCATGAAGGTGGCTCCGCAGAACATATCCTGCCGCATCATCTTCTCTCATGTCTCTCCGACTTTCTTTGCCATCTATCCGTCATCGGTAGACCTTAACCTAAATTATGGTGATAAGGACCACAAGCTTAAAATCGCGTTCTATGTGTCGCCTTATATCTCTTACGGTCAGCAGAACGCTAAGTCCGGTCCGTTGTATATGCAGATTGTCGAGGGTGGAGTCTATGAGGATGGTGTCCTCCATTCTTCCTGGGTTACGCAGGGCATTCCTTTCCAGTTTGTCTCAAGCAGCAAATTGTAAGCTATCCATAACAGCATCAGCAGTACCCCCTTGTCCGTACGCTTTTGCGCAAAACAAAGAACCCTGTCCACACGGTTCCCTGATGTGGCCGTATGGACAGGATTTTTTGAGTCCTTTCTGCTAATATTAATTCTGTTGCGGAGATGTTATCTTTTCAAAAAATCCCCATCCTACATTGGATAAGTTCCTGTAGGATGGGGATGGTCTTTATAGCTGGGACCGGCGGGTGCCCGGAGCTCCTTGCGTCATCAGCCTGTTAGTAACCTGGGTTCTGTGGTGCTATGCCGAGGTCTTGGTTCTTCAGTCCCAGTGGTATAGGCTGACGGTAGTCCTTGCCTCTGACATTAGCCCATTTCTCCACGAGATGCTTGTGGACCTTTGCGAAGAACGGGTTCACCGTGTTGCCGTCGCGGCCAATCTTCCCGGCTGTAGCGTAGCTGTCGTCATAGTGCTCGTAGGTCGTAACCTTCTTGATGTCAGAGATGAGCGACTTCCAGCGATAGCTGTTCAGCAGTGACTTCTGCTCGTATGTGAACTCGTGGTCCCACTGCACCTTGATGTCGTCGAGCGATACCGATGTGAGGTTGTGGTCCTTGTTCTTGTATGCGCGCTCCTGAATCTGGTTGAACGGCTCTGCAGCCTCACTGTTGCGTCCCAACTCCACGAGAGCCTCTGCCTTGTTGAGCAGCACCTCAGCGTAGCGTATCTCTATACGGTCGTTGTCGTTGAGAGTAATCTCCTTGTTTACCGCGTCGTCCCACGACTCGTCGACGGCCTTACCAATGATAGGAGTGTAGAGAGGTGGCAGGTAAGTGTAGTATTTGCCCGTCTCCGGGTTGTAAATCTTTGTCTTGTACGACCAGTTGCGGCGGATGGAGTCAGCGGGGTAGTCGCGTTTCCAGTTCAGATAAGGAGTCACGTCAGCGGTCTCCAGGTGGTTCTGTGTCGGGTCTGCCTTTGGCTTCGTCGGGTCAGGCAGTCCGTTGGCATCGTTGTCGTAAGCCTGGAAGGGGAAGGTCCATCCGCAGTGTGTCTGGTGGTTGCCCTGTGCGTCCACGGCATCACCGCCATGCTGTATGGTCAGTATTCTCTCTTGGTTCTCAGCCTCCCATGTGCGTCCGGAGAGATGGGTGTAGTCGCTCAGCAGAGAGTGGTGACCGCGCTTGATGACCTTGTCGGCATATTCCACGGCTTTCTCCAGACGGCTCTTGTTGTATGATACTGCCGGGTCGGTCTTCTGGTCGGCGATGGCCTGTACCTGACTGTATGACAGCGGATTGTTGCCCCATGCGAGGTAAGCGCGGCTCAGCAGGGCGTCAGCAGCATCCTTTGTCGGGTCGACAGGTGTTGAGGATGTCTCCGGCAGCAGGTTCTCGGCATCGGTGAGGTCAGCGATAATCTGGTTGTAGACCTCGTCGATGGAGTTGCGTGAGAGGTTTGTGGAGTCGTTCTCCGTACGGATAGGCACCTCACCCCAGAGCTGTACGAGGTAGAGATAGCTCAGTCCGCGCAGGAGCTTTGCCTTTCCAATGGCAGAGTTCTTTGCTGCGTCGCTGACATTGGCGTTGTCCTTGATGAGACGTATGGCGTTGTTGTCGTTGGCAATACTGAGGTAGAGGTTGTTGAAAATCTTTATCTGGTACCAAGTGTCAGGCTGCTGCAGGAAACGGCTGTTCAGCGGGCCTTCCTTGTCGTCCTCACCCTCGAAGGAGATTATCTTGTTCGACTGTGTCTCTATGACGAACGAGAACGAGGAACTCAGTCGCTGCAGTGGTCCGTAGGAGCCGTTGACGAGGGCCTGAGCCTGTGCGTCGTTCTTTACGATATTGGAGTTGTCGATGACGGAGCCGCCGTTGCCGCCATTGTCGGCTATATCGTCGCTGCTGTTGCAGGCTGTAAATGCCAGTGCGGTAATCAGTAGGAATGCGATGTTAAGGAGATTTTTCTTCATGATGTGTCCTTTCTTTTTGTGTTATGATTGTTGTTTCTTGATGATGCTCTTGTTTTGAATGGGGGGGCAGTTCCCCCATTCCTTTTACAGTCTTACGTCGATGCCGAAGATGAAGCTGCGGCTTGCAGGATATGCTCCGTTGTCAGTGCCGCTGGCCACCTCCGGGTCGTAGCCTTTATACGGGGTGATGGTGAAGAGGTTGCTGCCGGTGGCGAATACGCGTAGTGATATCGGCCATGCCTTCGGGGCGATGGTGTATCCTATCGTGATGTTCTTCAGCTTCAGGTAGCTGGCACTCTGGATGTAACGGCTGTCGATGAAGCTCGACGTGCGGCTGGCTGTGGAGTATGTCTTCAGCACGTTGTAGGAGTCGTTGGCATGCTCGAGGTTGTAGCCCAGTGCGTTGAAGAGCTTGTTGCCTGCGCTGCCGGCGAAGGTGATGCTGGCGTCGAGGTTCTTCCAGTTCAGTGCTGAGGCGAAACCGTAAGTGAACTTCGGCTGGTAGTTGCCCAGGACCACGCGGTCGCTGTTGCCGATGATGCCGTCGCCGTTCTGGTCTTTATAAACGATGTTGTTGTTCTCGTCCACACCCTGGTACACCAGTCCGTAGTAGGAGCCGAACGGCTGTCCCTTGCGGAGGATGAACTCGTTGTAGTCGCCGGAGATGACGTTGTTTGTCGAGCCCATGTTCGTTACCTCGTTCTTGTTGTGTGCGATGTTCGCTGATGCCGTCCAGGTAAGGTCCTTGTTGCGTACGAGGACACCGTTGACTGTGAACTCAACACCTTTGTTGGTAACGTTGCCAACGTTCTCCAGCTGTTCGCTGACGCCACTGCCGTTGAGAGAGCTGACAGGAACGACGAGCAGCAGGTCTTTGGTCTTCTTGTAGTAGGCATCGAAGACGAAGCTCAGGCGGTTGTTCCAGAAGCCTCCGTCAAGACCGATGTCGTAGCTCTGTGTCGTCTCCCATTTCAGTCTGGAGTTGGCACCGTTGGACAGCGAGTAGGAGCTTTGTCCGTTGTATCGTCCTGCGGAGTAGGAGAGGGCATACTCGTAGTCGCCAATCTCCTGATTGCCGACGGTACCGGCGCTGGCGCGCAACTTCAGGTTGCTGACAGTCTTCACGTTCCTAAGCCATGACTCCTGGTTGATGTTCCATGACAGTCCTATGCTTGGGAAGTGGCCCCAGCGGTATCTCTTCGAGAAACGTGTGGAATGATCGGCACGGAATGTCGCTGTGGCGTTGTAACGGTCCAGGAGGGTGTAGTTGACACGGAAGATAAGACTCTTGAGTTTGCTCTCCGTAGACCCTGACACAGGAGGATAGACATCGCTGCCGTCGGCGAGGTTGTTGTATCCCAGGGCCTCGTTGGTGAAGTGGGTTACGAGGACGCTGTTGTAGGCGGTGCTGGTGCGCTGCTCGGTATATCCGGCCAGGGCGTTGATGGCGTGCACGCCGAACTTGTTGTCGTAGTTGATGGTGTACTCCTGCTGCCATACCTCCTGGTTCTTGTGCCCTATGCCGCCCATGCCTTCATTGGCGAGGCCCAGCGCGGTGTATGACGGTGAGAAGTAGTTCTGTGTGATATGCTCGCGGTCGAGACCCAAGGCTGCCTTCAGGGTGAAATGGTCGAGGAGCTTGTACTCCAGGGAGAAGTTCGACAGCAGGTAGTTGTTGATGCTCTCCGAGGTGCTGTTCTTAAGGTCGCTGACCGGGTTCGCGGAGTGTCCGCCGATGGCGAAGTAGGCATACTCATAAGGATTGTGGTAGTTGTAGCTGCCGTCCTCGTTGTATATGCTCACCACCGGTGGCATCATCAGTGCGTAGACGAGCGAGTTGGTGATACCTGCCGAGAACGGAGAGCTGTTGTATTTCGTTGCTACGGTGGTGGTGAGACCGCGCTGTGTGCTCTTGCCGAATGATGCGTTGACACCCAACTTGAGGTTCTTGATGAGCTCCTGCTCACCGTTGAGGTGGAAGTTGTACCGGCGGAAACCGGAACCTATCACGATACCGTCCTGGTCGGTGTAGTTGCCGCTGACGGCGTAGTTGCCTTTCTCCGTGCCTCCGCTGATGGAGAGTTCGTGCGACTGTCGTGTGGCACTGCGCAGAACGGCATCCTGCCAGTCGGTGCCCTTGCCAAGGGCGGCGATGTCGTCGTCGCTGTATCCCGGGAACTTATTGTAGTGGTCGCGTTCCAGACGTGCCCATTCACTGGCATTGAGGAGGTCGAGCTTTTTCGTTACGTGGTCCACGCCGAGGGTGTAGCGGTAGTTGATGCTGGCCTTGCCGGGCTTTCCTTTCTTTGTTGTCACGATGATGACACCGTTGGCACCGCGGCTGCCGTAGATGGCTGTTGCGCTGACATCCTTCAGTACCTCTATCGACTCGATGTCCGACGGGTTGATGCTTGCCAGTGGGTCGATGGAGCTCTCAATGTTCGTCAGCCCGGTCTTTGCGGAGCTCTGGTCCTTATAATAGATGAAACCGTCGATGACATACAAAGGGTCGTTGGAGGCGTTGATGGAGTTGCCGCCACGGATACGTATCTGGCTGGCTGCACCGGGCTGACCGCTGCTGGCCGTAACGTTAAGTCCGGCAACCTGTCCGGCGAGGGCCTGGTCGAGGGTAGGCACTTGTGCCTGCTGGAATACGTCGGCCTTGACGGTCGTCACGCTACCGGTGAGCTGCTGGCGTTTCTGAGTGCCGTAACCTACTACCACCACCTCGTTTAGGGCGTTGAAGTCGTCGTGGAGCTCCACCTGCAGGTCTTCGTCTGTGGCCTCATAGACGTCGTACTCCTCGTTGCTGTAGCCAGTGAAGCTGACAACGATGGTCGTGGGGAAGTCCTTTACGTTGATGGCGAACTTTCCGTCGATGTCGGTGACGGCGAGGGTCCTGCCTCCTTTGTCGCTCTTCAGACTGACAGCGGCTCCGACGATGGGCTCTCCGCTCTGCGCGTCGACGACTGTTCCGTGGATGTTCTGTGCCAGTGCGGCTACTGTGCCCAGAAGGAAAAGCGCTAATGTTAGTACGTGCTTCGTCAGTACGTTGTTGATGATGGAATGCTTCATTCTGATATTCTTTTTATGTGTTATTCATTATCCCGTGGGGGACTATGGCGGCGGCATGCCGCTTCCTGAATACAGTGATGATTATTCTATTGTAATACAGTGATGTACTCTATTGTAATAAAAGAGAAATGGGGTGGAAGGGGATGGCGTCGCCATCCAGCCCTGGGAGGTTAAACGAACATAGTGCAACAGTGGCTGCACATTCGGTGAGCATGACACATGTCAGCACGCATCATAATGCTGTCCTTAACAGTGGATGCTGTCGGCATCCATGTCCGGAGAACTGTTAATGCTGAATTAATAATTGCTGTCATACTCTGTTGAAAATGTTATTATTCGTTTCTTATCGTTTACGAGTGCAAAGGTACGGCGGATCGCCCGGCTATACAATACCATTCGAGTGGTATTTGGCATACCACAATTGTGTTAGGTTCTCATCACATGTTTTTGGTACGCGGAACTGTAAGTGGTTGGCAATTGGCAATGGGGCAGCATCTCCATCGGATCTTTATGTTGTGGCTACTTCTTGTTTATGTCGTGGTCTGTCATAGCGCATACGCATGAGTCTGACCATACGTTCTCGGCGGTCTCTATCATGTCGAAGATGGTGTATGCTGGGAGAATGATGCCCATGATGCCTACCGGTGCTCCCGTGCCAGTCATCAGCGATAGGGTGAGGAAGTAGCAGCCCATCGGCACGCCGGCATTACCCACCGCGGCAATGACAGCGATGAATATCCATAGTATCATCTGCGGAAGGGATAGCACCGTACCGCCGTTCTGCATCACAAAGAGCGAGGTGACGAGGATAAAGGCAGCGCAGCCGTTCATGTTTATCGTCGTGCAGATAGGTAGTACGAACCGCGACACCTTCTGCGACACGCCCAGACGGTTCTCCGCTGAGGCCATGGTTACCGGCAGCGTAGCTGCGGAGCTCTTTGTGAAGAATGCCATCAGAAGGGCCGGTGACATTCGTCCGAAGACATGAAGGGGATTCAGCCCGTGCGCCAGAAGGAACAACGGGAGAACGACAAAGGTCTGTATGAGGTTTCCGCTGATGATGACGGCGATGTACTTTCCCAGCGACTCCGCGGCGATGCCTGCCGAGACCTGTGCCGTCAGTTGGGCGGAGAAGGCTACGATGCCTAAGGGCAGAGCCCAGATAAGGGCGTGGATAAGCAGGAAGAGAAGGTCCTGAAGACCGAGGATGACATTCGTCAGCGCCGTCTTCTTATCACTTTTCGGAAGCTTTGCCAGCGCTATGCCTATGGCGAAGGCCAGTATGAGCAGCGACAGTACGTTGCCGTCGAGGAACGGCTTTATGATATTGTTCGGGATGACGCCAAGGATATGGTCGTAATATGTCTCACTGCCTAAGTCCTTCGGTATGGCGTTGTTGCCCTGGCTGACCATCGCCGCAGGCAGGTTACCGGGCTGTATGATGTTGAAGAGGATGAGGCCTACGGTGGCCGCCACGGTGGTGGTGAGCAACGTGTAGGTAACGGCATGTCCGAAGATGCGGCCTGTGTCTTTCTGTTCTCCGAACTTCGCCAGCGTCGTTATCACGGCGAGTACTATTGTCGGCACTGCCACGAGTTGGAACAGTCGTGTGAAGACGGTGGCGATGAACGTCATCAGCTCGTCGAGCCATCCTATGTGGAGAAGGCCCAGCGCACATCCTACGACCAACGCTCCTATCCACAGTGCGAGTTGCTTCTTCTGTTTGCTCCTTGCGTTGCCGGTATTGTTGGTTGTTATAGTTTCTTGTGCCATTTGTCGATATATTTGTCTTATGCCTGTAAGTAAGAAAAAGGCTTGAGGACGTGGCGGAAGTCCCGCCGTACCCAAGCCTGGCTATGGTTATTGTTACTTAATTCTCAGATGCAAATGGTAACTTTCAAATCCCTGGAGGATGTAGTTAATCCCTAACCCTAGATTGGAAATGTGCGCCTGTCGCCCCAAGAATTTTATCCAATCCGTTATACTCTCTTTGTTTTCGGAATTTGTATCCTTTATTTCTGTGCTACGTTCTGGATATTGTTCTTCAGATATCCCAGCGCACTGACGTACTCCTGTCCCGCAGTGGTGGCCCAGACGACGAAGGCGTCGGCATCTTTGTTGTTGCTGCTGAGGCGTATGTTGCCGGTGGGCAGGCTCGTCTTGTTGTGGCTGTCGATGTAAGCGGTCAGGGTATCGAGGTCTTTCAGCGCGCTACGCTCCTCATCGGTTACCTTGCCGTTGCCGTCGAGGTCCACGGGCAGAATGGCCACGCCACTTACCGGTTTGCGTGTGGCGTTGTCGTAGACGAGACTTGCCACGTCGACAGCGATGGCGTCGGGGCGTCTCTTCACTACGCTGATGACATTCTCCTCACGGCCGATGACCTTCTTTCCGCGGATGCTCTTCGCGTCGACGTTCAGCGAACTTGCCAGCAGGTCCGTTGTCGTGGAGTGCTTGCCGCTGAGGGCGTAGACGGTGCCGGGCAGCTCCTTCTTGTCCTGCGCGTCGAGACGCTCCTCATAGGTCTTCTCCACGAAAATCTCGCGCGTTACCTTTTCGTTCAGTCCCTTCTGTACCTTCTTCTCACCGAGAATGGCATTGCTCTCGTTGGCTATCGGGAGAAGGAAGTAGCGCGCTATGGCTTCTGTGTTTGTGTTGTTGTCGGATGTTATGCTTACGGAGGCATCACTGCCGTCGGCGGTGCTGACTATTTCGGCACTGAACGCTGGGTTCTGCTTCTGATATTCGCTGACGAGCTTCTCTATCAGCGGACGGGTGAACTGCGCGTTCTCCACGTTGATGCGAACCGTCTGTGCGGTGGCGGCTGCCGGTATTGATATTATTGCTGCTGCAACGATTGCTCTTGCTGTCCTGAATATGTTCTTTGTCGTTTTCATCTTTCTGTCCTCTTTTAATGTTTGTCCTGCCGCCTCGTGTGTCGTGTGGAATGATTAGGCGGCAGGATTATGTTGTATATAAGCACAAGTATAAATCTTAATCCGAGTGCAAAGGTACGGAGGATTGTTTGCCCGCACAATACCGACCGTGTGGTATTTCCTCTACCACAAATGTGGTATAAGGCCGGTTTAGAAAGACCGCAAAAAGAATAAAGCCGTTTACCTCTTAGAGATAAACGACTTTATTATTAACTCTATTATTAAATTAATATTGTATCTAAAATAAATTATTTTTTGATATATTATATATTCTCCTTTACTGCTTTCGCGAGTTGTTCGAGAGCCTGTCTGAGGATACTTCGTGGTGTGGCGACATTCAGTCGCATGAAGCCGTGGCCTTCCTCCTTTCCGAACATCTCTCCGTCGTTGAGTGCCAGATGGGCCTTGTCGATGAAGAGGTCGAGGAGCTCGGCGTGGGTGAGGTTGAGGCTGCGGCAGTCGAGCCATACGAGGAACGAAGCCTGCGGACGCCAGGGGCGGATGCCGGGGATGTTCTTGCGGCAGTAGTCCTCCACGAAGCGCACGTTGTCCTCAATGTATGCCAGCATCGCGCGGCGCCAGGGCTCACCGTTTTCGAAGGCTGCGATGGTGGCGATAGGCGCGAAGAGTGTGGCCTCGTCCATCTCGTTGGCCTGCAGCCAGCGGAAGAACTTGGTACGTATCTCCTCGTTCGGCACTATGCAGTAGCTGCTGATGAGTCCTGCCATGTTGAAGGTCTTGGTAGGGGCCTGGAAGGTGATACTGTTCTCGCGTGCTGCCTCGCTGACGGAAGCGAATGGAATGTGCTTGTGTCCGAAGATGGCCATGTCGCAGTGTATCTCATCACTGATGACGAGGATATTTCTCTTTTTGCAGAAGTCGGCGAGTCTGACGAGTGTATTGCGGTCCCAGCATATTCCGGCGGGGTTGTGGGGGTTGCAGAGAATGAGGATGCGGCATTTGTCGTCGGCTATTCTTTCCAGGTTGTCGAAGTCCATCTCGTACGTGCCGTTGTTCTCACGGAGCGGGTTGAACACCACCTCGCGTCTGTTGCCCTGCGGTACGAGTCGGAAGGGATGGTACACCGGTGGCTGGATGATTACTTTCTCATCGGGCTTGGTGAAGATGTTCACTACCAGGCCTATGCCCTTGACGATGCCGGGAATGAACGACATCCACTCACGTCGTACGTTCCACTGATGGTGCTCGCGTATCCAGTTGATGATGGATGTCCAGAACTCTTCCGGCATGACAGTGTATCCGAACAGTGAATGCTCCAGGCGCTTCTTCAGTGCGTCGGTAATGAACTTTGGGGTCTCGAAGTCCATGTCGGCAACCCATAGTGGCAACAGGTCGTCGCGTCCCCATCGTGGCAGCAGGGCACCGTGCTTGAGGTCGCCGCTTCCTGAACGGTCTACGACTTTGTCGAAACAGTAGTCTACAGCTTTCTCTCCCAACTCCTCCTCGTAGAGCGGTTGTGAGTCGATTTTTTGAGTTGTGTTGTTATCAGTCATACCAATAAGAAAAATATTATTTACAGGTTACGGTCTAGAGTGCCTGCTTGATATCCTCTAACAGGTCATCGGCATCCTCCAGTCCTACGCTCAACCGTATCGTGGTGTCATAGATGTCCATCTCTGCAAGGGCTTTCTTGCTGAAGTTGCCGAAGATGGTGGAGTAGGGATGTATGGCCAGCGTACGGTTGTCGAAGAGGTTTGTGGCACGGTGTATGAGTTTCAGGTTGTCGAGGAACCTGAAGCAGTCGTCCTGGCTCTTGAGGTCGAAACATATCATCGCTCCAGCTGTCTTTCCGAACTGCTTCTGGGCCAACTCGTGATAGGGATTGTCCTCCAGTCCTACGTAGTTGACGCTGACAATCTGCGGCAACTCTCTCATGCGCTTTGCCAGTTCCAGGGCGTTGGCCGACTCCATGGCGTAGCGCGCCGAGAGTGTCTCCAGTCCTAAGGTCTGCATATAAGCGGCATGGGGTGTCATATAGGCTCCGAAGTTGAAGAGCATCTCGCCCTTAATGGCCTCCTTGAAGCCTTTCACGGTACCGTAGTCGATGATTAGTCCACCGAGGGATGTCGCTCCACCACTGATATACTTTGTAGAAGATACCACTTCTATGTCGGCTCCTAAGTCGTGTGAGGAGAACTCCGTGAAGGGTATCACCGTCGTGTCGACGACAACCGGCACGTTGTGTCTGTGGGCGATGGTGGAGAGCGCCTTGATGTCGGCAACCTCCATCTGCGGGTTCGTGAGTATCTCCAGGAATATGCAGCAAGTGTTGCTGTCGATGCTTGTCTCCACCTCTTCGGGATTGGTGAGGTCGGCAAGGCGCGCCTCCACTCCGAAGCGTGAAAGGGTGTTTGTCAGGAGGTCAAAGGTGTTTCCGAACATGTGGTGCGACGTAACGATGTTCTTTCCCTGTGCCGAAAGTGCCATGATGGTGTTGCTTATCGCTGCCATGCCGCTGTTCATCGCTGTAACGTCCTTGGCACCGGTCAGTGCCATGACACGGTTTTCAAAGTTCGTTACTGTTGGGTTTGCCGTGCGTGAATAATCGGGTGAGTCTGTGCGCCCGGTGAATGCGTCGGCCATGTCCTTGGCGTTGTCGAACTCATAGGCAACGGCATTGTATACCGGCATGCTGAGCGCATTATAAGCGTCGCGGCGACAGAAAGGGGTGCTGATGGCTAATGTTCTTTTCCTCATTGAAATCCTGAATTGTAGCTTTGATATAAAAATTTATGCAAAGTTAATTCAAAATATGGAACAAACAAAACAATTCATTACAAAAAGAGAACTTTTTGTTATTGTCTTGCGAGTCTCCTTGCTGCGATGCTTGCTTTCATCCGGTTGTAAGCATACTGCAGGAACAGAGGAACTCCGACTCCGGCAATGGTGTACGGTATCCAAAACAGGTCGTTGGCATGTTCATGGATAGTCATGTGGCATCCTATCTCACCCCAAGGCAAATCATAGTACATTATCTTCAATATGCTTACGAGCTTGTAAGCTGAGATGTGTAGGACAAAGACTATCAACGTGTTTTCGCCGCAGAAAATGAGAAAGCGTCTTATGATGTTTCTGTCGTTGAGGCCGTCGAGCATGCTGCTGACCTGATAAGTCAGCAGAAATCCGCATAATGCCGGCACCGGCAGTGCGAGACATTTCCCGACCGTGCCCTTGACCGACATACCCGCAGGATTGACGATAGCAAAGGCCAGCACCACTGCAAGCAGCACCGCGTCGAGGAAGATGTTTCTTGGAATTTTGTTCAGCACTGGTCGCAGCAGGAAACCAATGCCAAAGAAGAAACATCCCATCAGGTCGCGGTAGCCTCCCTGAACGAGTGTCGTTATCTTTAGTCCGGAAGCACACATCCATAGGCACATCGTAAAGAGCAGGATGCTTACGCCGGTGCCGATGAATAGCGACATCCTCGTACGCTGCAACAGCCGTCCGTGGCGTTCCATACCCTTGATGTTGTGACGGCTTACGACATCAGCCACCACGATGCCTACCTTATATAATAGGAGGTAGAGAAGTGATGCTACGAGCAGCCCGCGGAAGAACCAGAACGCTCCGGCGAGGAACTCGTCGTAGCCTCCCATGGAGAAGATGATGTTCCACAGCCGCTGTTGTGCCACCTGCCACGTGTAAGGATGTGTCACACCTCCCGCACTGTTGCCATACTGCTCGTTGAGAATACCTATTTGGAACATCAGATTGTGGATGACGAGAAAGAGCACCGACCATTTCACGAACGGCACGTAGAGACCCTTCAGCCGTCGGCCAATGAACTTCCCTTCCTGCGTCAGGTATTTCAGGGAGAAAAAATATCCGGCGCAGATGAAGAACAGTGGCATGTGGAACTCAAAGATGAAAGAGCTCAGAAGGGAGTGGCCGTCGGTGTGGGCCACCACTACGAAGATAATGCCCAGTGCCTTGGCAATGGTTATGCGTGTGTCGCGTCTCATTTGACAGTGCTGATGATAGTGCTCGGTGTTTACGTCAGTTACAGGCTTTTGGCATCGCCGTTATCGTTGTCCTTGTCGTACTCGTTCCAGCGGTATCTGTTCCATTCGATATTCTCCGTCGTTACCTTTGTCATGATGTCGCCGAGCGTGACGATGGTCTGCTTCCGTATCTGCTTTGGCCATCCGGAATAGAAATAATGGTAGTCGGTGAGCACACGTATTTCCAGTGGTACGTTAAGACTGTCACCGATGATGCTGTCGAGCTTATTGGCAGTGTCTTCGGAGAGGAACACTCCTGCCATGGTACTGGCCAGTTCCTTTGTGTCGCTTCCTGACATTGTCATCGTGGCGTTGTTGCGTATCACATAGTCGCCGTTGTGGGACTCGGTGTCGGCGGTGTCGGCGGTGTCGGCTTTCTCGTATGATACTATTGTGGTGCTCTCCACTGGGTATCCGCAGCCGTTTGCCGGTGCGTCGTTGTGTGTAAGGCCGATGGTGAAACTTCTACCATGAAGTGAGAACAGTGAAATCATGCTTGGAAACAAATCCTTAACCTCGTCCTCACTGTTCATGCCGAGCTTTATGAGGTTTATGAGATTTCTTTTCGGCATTATGGAGTCCAGTCCCGGGTGCTTTGCATATATGACGTCAAAGAATGTCATGATGCCCGGCATCGACTCGTTGCGTATCTCGCGCCAGTTTTCCAAGTGTTCTATCTGACCGTATCCGTTGGTGGTAAACACCAAAGGCTTGTCTCCGCCGATAGCCATCTGGAAGCCGTACCTCAGAGAGTCCTGCTCGTTGTCGGCCTTCCATGACAGCGTCTGGTATTGCAGACGGTAGCCGTTGGATGTGGAGTCGACGACGTTGACCCGGAAGTCGTGTTCTATACTGTTGGTCCGTGTGGTGTCGTCGTTGTTGATGACCATCACCTGTTTCTTATAGGTGTATTCCGTCGTGTCGTTCTTATTGAACCATGAGATGACGTTGATGGTGGTATCCTCTGAAGCTGTAATGGCATTGCTCTGTGCGGAGATGGTCATGTACGTGATGAGGAATAATAGCGATATCAGTATTTTCTTTGTCATGGATAGGTGGCTCGCGCCGGTTTTTGATTATATGCTGCAAACTTACGCAAAATTATTCAGAAACGGAACGGTTCGATAATTTTTTTGCGTTGCTGACCGATAATAACTACATTGCTGAGTGGTAATAACTATCCAGTGTCTCGTAGAGGAACACTTATTGCGCATCGAATTACATTTTCTAAAAGTGCTTTTACAACGCAATTTTCATGCAATTGTCTTGCACCATTGTTGGAAAAACATTACTTTTGCAATAAACTAAGCGAAAACTAATAAACGTAACAAATTATACATAAACAAAAACTATTATGGCAAAAGAAAACAATCAGGGACAGCAGCAGATGCAGATCTCTCTGTCGCCGGAAGTCGCCAAGGGCGTCTATTCAAATTTCCAAATTGTATCTCACGGTCCTATGGAGTTCGTCGTTGACTTCGCAAACATTCTGCCGGGTCAGCCGCAGGCTCAGGTCAACTCACGTATTATCATGACTCCGCAGGTCGCCAAGCGTCTCCTCGGTGCTCTCAACGAGAACATACAGCGCTATGAAAGTGAGTTCGGACGTATCACCGAACCTGGTGGCGGCAACGCTCCACGTACCATCGCTCCATTCGGCACACCGAAAGGCGACGCGTAATGTGTGTTACAGCCTCGGAGAGGCTGGCTCTTAGTAACCCCAGACTAAGCGAGCGAAGCGAGTGCAGTCTGGGGTAGGTAGATGACGGAACCTTACTCCGTGCCTCGGAGAGGTACAGACACGTAGTGTTCATCATTATTTTCTAATGGCTGGCTTATATGACTAATGGTATATGGCGTTATATATGTAAACACTACGTGTCTGAACCTCTCCGAGGCTCTGAGTGAATGCGAAACTACAGATCTAAACCCCAGACTGCGCTCGCTCCGCTCACTTAGTCTGGGGTTACTGGAAAGTCAACCTCTCCGAGGCTGTGAGGTATCCATTCAGCGCGTGGTGTCTGACACGGATATTTTATTTAGCGTTTGGAGTCTGACCGTACCCTGCGGATTACATTCGCTTGTACTTCCTCTTCGAGGCTCTGAGTGGACACTATCCTTTCTATCTGCCCCAGACTGCGCTCGCTCCGCTCACTTAGTCTGGGGTTACTGAGAGTGTGCCTCTCCGAGGCACTGGGTGTAATCCCCTATCTGCTTATCTGGATGCGCTCGCTCCACGGAAACCTCTTTCACCCAATGTAGGGGTGGGGTTTATCCCCATCCTCCTTGGGTTTAAAGGTGATTTCTTTCTACATTTTAATGGAAATAGAGTGGGCCTACCTTGGAGGATGGGGATAAACCCCACCACTACATTGGATTTCCAAGCGTAAATTTTCAAGGTTTCTTCTTTCTACATTTTAATGGAAATAGA
>ONDK01000001.1 GCA_900316565.1 uncultured Prevotella sp.
ACATCTGAAACGCATCGCGAAGCGTCCGACCTACACCATCGGCCGCCTCAGCATCCGCCGCCGTGAGCGCGGGACACTCACCCCGTTCACCTATTTCTGTGACACCCTTGAACCCCACTGGGTCGACTTTCACCACGGCGGACGCAAGACCAAGGGCAAGACCGCCATCCCCGAAGGCCGTTATCCGATAGTGGTGACGATGAGCCCACGGTTCCACCGCTGGCTCCCGCTGCTCGTCGGCGTGCCCCACTACGAGGGCATCCGCATCCACAGCGGCAACACCGCCCAGGACACCGAAGGCTGCATACTCGTAGGTAAAAATACCGAGGTCGGCCGCGTCACCGACAGCCGCCGCACCCTCTACCGCCTCATGCAGTTCATCAGCCACCGCTACGAAGGCGAGCCAGTGTTCATCGAAATAGAATGAAATAGAAAGAAATAGAATAAGCGCTAAAAAAAATCCCGTCAGTTTTGTTTCTGACGGGATTACTTTAGTTTTATATGATTAGTTCAACCACTTCACGTAGCAGAAGTCCTGACGGTGAGGGAGCTCCTTGTTCTGCGGGAACATACGCACAGCGTAGCGGTATGGTCCTGCCTCCTCGGGCTCGAAGTTGACCTTGAAGGTATAGTTGTTTCCTTCGCACTTAACCATCTTGAACGGATAGACTCGGTGTATCTTACGGTCGGTATTAGGATTAGTGTCGAGTGTGACGCATAATTATATTGTTTGAGATCAGAATAAAAAGTTGATTTCATTTTGATATTCCGTGTTTTTGTACTAAATTTGCATCACTTAATATCAAAGTAAGCCTTTTTCAGCCAAAACAACAACAATGGTCACGTTTCTAACTTAGAAGACAAAGGCCAAAAACATTAGAACGATATGGAAAATAAACGGTACGGTCATTTCGACGATGAGCACAGAGAGTATGTTGTCACTAATCCGGAAACCCCATGGCCATGGATAAATTATCTTGGTAATGAGGACTTTTTCTCGCTTATAAGCAACACCGCCGGTGGATACAGCTTCTATAAGGACGCTAAGTTCCGCCGTATAACCCGCTATCGTTATAATAATGTCCCGATGGACAATGATGGCCGGTACTTCTACATAAAAGATGGCTCAACGGTTTGGAATCCCGGTTTCAAGCCTTGCCGTACACCTCTGGATTCTTATGAGTGCCGTCATGGCATGAATTATACACGGATAACAGGCAGTAAGAATGGAGTGAAAGCCAGCGTACTGTTCTTCGTTCCATTGCATAAATGGTGTGAGATACAGAAGATGACTATTACCAACGACTCACAGGAGGAAAAGCATCTTAAGGTCTTCTCCTTTGAGGAGTGGTGTCTTTGGAATGCTGCTACCGACATGGAGAACTTCCAACGCAACTTCTCAACAGGAGAAGTCGATGTGGAAGGCTCTACCATCTATCACAAGACGGAATATCGTGAACGCCGTAACCATTATGCTTTCTATCATGTGAACCAACCTATAGAAGGCTATGACACAGACCGCGAGACATTCATGGGCCTTTACTCGGAGAAGAGCATGCCGGATGCTGTCCGCGAAGGGAAACCACGTAATAGCTTTGCACATGGATGGAGTCCTATAGCAAGTCATTGTGTTGATGTCGACTTGAAGCCAGGTGAAAGCAAGGATATTATCTTCATACTTGGATATGTAGAGAACAAACAGGAGGAAAAATGGATTGATGAGAATGGAAATCTCTCTGACCATGACTCGCTCACATCGAAGATAAACAAGGCTAAGGCTCTTGAGTTGATTGGTGAGTTTGATACCACGGAGAAGGTTGATAAAGCCTTCCGCGAACTTGGAAAGTACTGGGATGACCTCCTAAATATATATAATGTGGAGTCCGGCAATGACAAGCTTGACCGAATGGTGAATATTTGGAATCAGTATCAGTGCATGATAACATTCTGCATGAGCCGTTCTGCCAGCTTCTTTGAGAGTGGTATTGGACGTGGAATGGGCTTCCGTGACTCTAACCAGGACCTCGTTGGCTTCGTCCATCAGATACCAGCACGTGCAAGGCAGCGTATTATTGATATTGCTTCTACGCAGTTCCCTGACGGAGGATGTTATCACCAGTATCAGCCTCTGACGAAGCGTGGCAATAATGATATAGGAGGAGGCTTCAATGATGATCCTTGCTGGCTTATCTTCGGAACTGTTGCTTACATAAAGGAGACGGGTGATTTCTCTATCCTTGATGAGCAAGTGCCGTTTGATAATAAGCCGGGTAGTGAGAAGACTCTCTTCGAGCATCTTACTATATCCATGAATCATGTGTTAAACAACCTTGGCCCTCACAATTTGCCGCTAATCGGACGTGCCGACTGGAATGACTGCATGAACCTGAACTGTTTCTCATGGGATCCTAACGAGAGTTTCCAAACAACAGAGAACAAGACGGAAGGTTCAAAGGCCGAGAGCCTGATGATTGCGGGATTGTTCGTTTGCACGGGTAAGGACTACGTTGAACTGTGCAGGGAACTGGCTGAGGATAGTCCGGCTTTCGGAAGTGAGTCATTGAAATCTTTTGACTTTGCTGCTGAGGCTGAACGTATGCAGAAAGCTGTTGAGGATATGACAGAGGCCGTTGCGACTGCCGGTTGGGACGGTAAATGGTTCCTTCGCGCCTATGACTATTATGGCAACAAGATTGGCTCTGACGAAAACAAGGAAGGAAAAATATTCATTGAAAGTCAGGGCTGGTGCACAATGGCCGGCATTGGACTAAAGGAAGGCCTGTGCGACAAGGCCCTTGACTCCGTAAAAGAACGTATGGATACACCTTTCGGCATCGTTCTTCAGAATCCGGCTTACACGCATTACTATGTGGAATACGGTGAGATATCAAGCTATCCGGAAGGCTATAAGGAGAATGCCGGCATATTCTGTCATAACAATCCGTGGGTGATAATAGGAGAAACAGTAGCAGGTCGTGGCAATGATGCATGGGAACACTACACGAAGATTCTGCCGAGCTACGTTGAGGAGAAATATCAGTCTCTTCATAAGGTGGAACCGTATGTGAATTGTCAGATGGTGGCTGGCAAAGATTCTGCACGTCCCGGAGAGGGAAAGAACTCCTGGCTCACCGGAACAGCTGCTTGGATGTGGTACACTATATCTGAGTTTATCCTAGGAATAAAGCCGGATTACCGTGGCCTGCGCATTGATCCATGTCTTCCTGACTCTGCTAAGGAGTATATGGTACATCGTAAGTTCCGAGATGGTGAATATACGATTCACATCTCCAATCCTGATGGTTCACAGAAGGGCGTGAAGTCAATAACGGTTGACGGTAAAACCGTAGAAGGCAACCTGATACCAGCATCTGAAGGACGACACATCGTTGAAGTGGTAATGTAGTAATACTGCACTACCTTCGTTTTAAGAGTAATCATTATATGACAGAAGCGGTAATAGTTCTAATTCTCCTGGCCTCAATACTCGTGGTGGTGATTATCCGCCACACGAGAGGCAAAGATTATGTTCCAGAGAAACCCAAGGTGCCGTATGAGCCTCTGACTCTTGCAGAGGCTCAAGGATTGTATGCCGACGGTGAACTGACTACGCGAGCCGGCTACCTCCATTATAATCTCTCAGAGGCCTATGAGGTTGATGATAGAGATTTGGGAGTTTTCACGGGTTACGTGAAACCGGACGCTCAGCACGACGGTGTGCTGATAGTCTACGACAGCAACGGGAAACTTCGTGGACAGGTTACAGGGCAGAAGGATTATTATGCTTCTCTCCTCAATCATCGCCGTGCATCATGCTATGGCATTGAGAGTAAAATCGACAATGATTACCAGGGAGAAGTGTGCATGCAGAATATAAATTAGATAAATTATAGAAATAAGACAAATGCATAAATACATTGAAGCAACATACAAGCTGTATACAGAAGCAGACAATGGCCTACAATTGGTAGAAGAAACTCAGGAAGGTCAGCCATTGAGATTATATACCGGCATGGGTATGACAATGGATGCCTATGAAAAGGGTATCGAAACATTCTCCGAGGGCGAAGACTATGAATTCGTAGTCGCCAAGGAGAATGCTTATGGAGACTATCATGATGAGATGGTAATAGACATTCCTCGGGCTGAGCTTTTTTCCAATGGAGAGTTGGATTCAAGTCAGGTGTTTGTAGGTGCGACGTTGCCTTTGCAGAGTGAGGACGGACACCGGTTCCTTGCCCGTGTTGAAAAGATTGACGACACTAATGTATGTGTGGACCTCAATCATCCACTGGCAGGCAAGGACCTTACTTTCCGTGGACACGTGATAGTCAACAGGGAGGTCTCTGACGAAGAGATAGAGGAACTGAAAAAGAAACTTAGCCATCATCATTGTGGTGGTTGTCATGGCGGTGGTTGCGGAAATGGCGACCATTGTGGTGATGGAAGCTGCGGTGAAGGAAACTGTGGTGAGAACGGCCATTGTGGTGGTTGCGGAGGATGTTGCTAAGTCTTAGCGATGGCTTCATCATTTTTCTAGGCTGTATTTCTCTTTAAGAAAATAATTGGATTGCAAATTGTCAACAAGTAGAACAAAAACTTGTAATACATAATAGTCAACTATGCGGAATACATTTGGTGAAATATTTAGGCTTACAACATTTGGAGAAAGTCATGGACCTGCAGTAGGTGGAGTTGTAGACGGGATGCCGGCAGGAATAGATATCGACGTCGATTTCATTCAGAACGAGCTGAACCGTCGCAGACCAGGGCAGAGCCGGATTACTACAAACCGTAAGGAGGCCGACGAGATAGAACTCCTCAGTGGCGTTTTTGACGGAAAGTCGACGGGAGTGCCTATTGGCTTCGTTGTCCGTAACACCAACCAGCATAGCCAGGACTATGAGAATATGAGGTGCCTGTTCCGTCCTTCACATGCCGATTTCACCTATTACAACAAATATGGTATAAGAGATCATCGTGGTGGAGGACGCTCTTCAGCACGCATTACCATATCAAGGGTGGTAGGTGGAGCCTTCGCGAAGTTGGCCCTCCGCAAACTTGGCATTGACATTAAGGCTTACACCTCACAGGTAGGAAGCATCGCTTTGGACAGAGACTATCATAAATATGACCTTAACACCATAGAAAATAATATCGTCCGTTGCCCGGACCAGGCTAAGGCAAAAGAGATGGAGGAACTTATTGCCAGTGTGAAGTCTGACGGAGATACTGTTGGAGGTGTCATAACATGCGTTATAAGGAACTGTCCCATTGGTCTGGGAGACCCGGAATTCAGTAAACTTCATGCAATGTTGGGTGCGGCAATGCTTGGAATAAATGCTGTGAAGGGTTTTGAGTATGGTGATGGTTTTGAGATGGCAAAACACCGCGGCTCAGAGGTTAACGATATTTTTGTGCCTAACGATTCCAAAAAGTCAGACAAGCCTTCGGTGCTCACAAATCATAGCGGTGGCATTCAGGGAGGAATAAGCAATGGCCAGGACATTTACTTCCGTGTAGCCTTCAAGCCTGTAGCCACCCTCCTTCGTGAACAACAGACGATCGACTTGGAAGGTAATGCCACAACGTTAAAAGCCCGTGGAAGACACGATCCGTGTGTGCTTCCAAGGGCTGTTCCTATTGTTGAGGCAATGGCCGCAATGACCATCCTCGATGCTTATCTTCTGAACAAGACTGTGAAAATATAAAGCTTTCTATACTAAGAATTCCATTAAGAGAAACTTGGAACCAAATTAAGAGATAGTTGTAACTCTATTTGCAGGAACTTGTAACTTAATTAGCTGGTCCCCCGGAAGCTTTATATAACACCAATAATTTCATTCAAACTCTTACATCCGTGTCGGTCAAGCCATGAGGATATACCGTCACGGATTTTTATTGTTATTGTCGGGTCGATGAAGTTTGCGGTGCCTACTTCGATAGCTGTAGCACCCGCCATAAAGAACTCGATAGCATCTTCAGCGTTCATGATGCCTCCTAAACCTATGACAGGTATCTTCACAGCATGGAAGACGTCATTTACCATCCTTACCGCTACAGGTTTAACAGCAGGGCCGCTGAGGCCACCAGTGCGTATACTGAGTTTTGGCTTACGCCTTTCTATGTCAATGGCCATGCCCATAAGCGTGTTTATCAGCGAGACACTGTCGGCACCCTCAGCCTCGCAAGCCTTAGCAATGGAAGCAATATCTGTAACATTTGGTGAGAGCTTAACGATCATGGTTTTGTGATAAGCATTACGAACGGCCTTGACAACGCTTCCTGCTCCTTGGCATGTTACACCAAAAGCCATTCCTCCGTCTTTGACGTTAGGACAACTGATGTTTACCTCTATAGCCGGAACCTTATCTAAGGAATTTAGTTTTGCGGCACACTCCGCATAGTCCTCAGGACTGCTTCCACTGACATTCACTATTATGTTAGTGTCGATATCCTTTATCTGTGGGTATATGTGCTCAATAAAATAGTCAACTCCCTTGTTTTGCAGTCCTACACAGTTAAGCATTCCCTGCGGGGTCTCGGCCATCCTGGGATAATCATTTCCCTGTCTTGCCTTAAGAGTGGTGCCTTTGACAATGATACCGCCTATGCCGTCCAGTGGGACGAGGTCAGCGAACTCCAATCCGTATCCGAAGGTGCCACTGGCAGTCATAACCGGGTTCTTCAGTTTTAGTCTGTTTATGTTTACTTCTATATCAGCCATGTCAATGTATGATATTAAATTTATAGTCTGGATTTATTTACCACAACAACTTGTTGATATTGAATACGGGACCGTCCTGACAGACTCTGAGATTACCCTCCGTGGTCTTCTCCACGCAGCACAGACATGCACCAAGTCCACAAGCCATCATATTCTCAAGTGAGGCCTCACAGTCTGTTCCGGCTTTCCGGGCGAATGCTCCCATAGCCTTCATCATCGGAGTAGGACCACACATGGAAATCCTTGTGAAAGTCTTCTTCTGCAGGATTGAATGGTTCGTTACAAATCCTTTCTCTCCGAGCGAGCCGTCCTCTGTGGTTACAAAGACCTGTCCTATGGAACGGAACTTCTCCAACTCCAAAATGTCTTTTGCTGAGCGCGCTCCAAGAAGGAAAGAGACGTCGGCTCCAAAATCGCGGATCACCTTTCCGAAGTAGAGTAGGGGAGCGACACCTACTCCTCCTCCAACGAGTAAAATATGTTCATCCGTCGATGCCGGCATAGTGAAACCATTGCCTAATGGCAACAGACAGTTCAGCTTACTGCCTTCTGTCAGTTGTGCCAGCTGCCTTGTTCCATCTCCTACGACTGCTATCAGCAACCATAATTCATTGCTTTTTCGGTCAACATAGTTGATGGAAATAGGACGGCGGAGAAATGTAGACGGGGAATTTTCAACCTTAATTTCCACAAACTGTCCCGGACGCATCTCCGGTAATGGGGAATCCTGCGTCAGTTTTATAAGAACATATCGGTCGTTAAGTCGTTCAACCGAAGAAACAGTAAGGTCCAAGAGATATTTCTTCATTGTGTAAATGTTTTTTCTTTCCATCTGCAAACTTACATATTTTTCTCCTATTTTACGAATGATTGAGTAAAAAGTTATTGCCTATGTCTTTCGGATAACTATTCAGCGATTATCACAATAGTATAACTCTATAGGAAACAAGTGTCAGAGCTCAAATATCTCGGAGGGGCTCTTGCGGTCCAAGACATCTAACTTCAAGTCTTCTCCTATTCTTATTCCCTCTTCATCCAGAGCCGTCTGAACAGTAGTTCTTGCTTTTTCCGGTGTATTGTTTTTCTCGCTCAGATGACAAAGCCATATATGCTTAAGTTTGTCGCTTGCGTTCTCGGCTATGGCTTTGGCGCAGTCGCCATTGCTCAGATGGCCGTATGAACCCTTTACCCTATTCTGAAGATATATAGGATAAGGTCCGTTTTCTAGCATCTTCAAGTCATGATTAGCCTCGATAATCAAATAGTCGGAGTCTGATATTATCTCTGGCATCTCCTCCGTTATATGGCCGCAATCTGTGATAAGGGATAATGTGATACCATTGTTCTTTATTACATATCCAACATTATCCGTCGAGTCATGAGGAACATTGAAAGGCGTAACAAGGAAATCTCCAATCTTTACTTCCTTTCCCTTTTCCACATAATTAATATTGGGTTCATGGATTTTCTTCTTAATATACTTGTTGTTAAAGATTCCCTCATGAACCTTGTGTGTGGCAAAAACCGGAAGATTATATTGTGAACTTAAAGAGCCCACTGACTTCACGTGGTCAGCGTGGTCGTGTGTGATGAGGATATTGTGTATAGAGTTAAAGCTGATGCCATAGTTGGAGAAGTTGTGTTTTAGTGCTCTTATCCCCACGCCAACATCTATCAGTAAGGCGTCAGTTCCTGTCGACAGATAATAGCAGTTGCCACTGCTTCCACTTCCAAAGGAAATAAACTTCATAATTGCTTAAAGCTGAAAGTATTACTGCATGCGGACATACAGTATAAATTAAAAGAAAGGCCGACTCCCAAGGGGGTCAGCCTTCCAATGCAAAGTGTGAATATTAAATAGTTCCACCTATTGGTTATAACTCAGATGGAACGGAGCTTCTTACTTGCTCTCGCCCTTCTCCATGTCAGCCTTGAGCTTAGCCAGAACGTCGAGGTCGCCGAGGCTTGTACCAGCCTGTACGTTCTCAATCTTCTGAGTCTCGCTCTTGTGGCTAGTGTGCTGCTTGTGTGGCTTGTAGTCGTCCTTAACCTCCTCGAAAGTACGTGAGTGTGAGAGGATGATACGACGAGTGTCCTTAACGAACTCGATAACCATGAATGGGAGATGGTCGCCAAGCTGAGCCTGTGTGCCGTCCTGCTTAACAAGATGCTTTGGAGTAGCGAAGCCTTCACCGCCCTCGTCGAGGGTAACAACGGCACCCTTGTCCATAGACTCTGTGATTTTACCCTCGTGGATAGAACCAGGAGTGTAAATCTGCTCGTACTTGTCCCAAGGATTCTCCTCAAGCTGCTTGTGGCCGAGGCTGAGACGACGGTTCTCCTTGTCGATCTCAAGGACGACAACGTCGATGTCTGCGCCAACCTGAGTGAACTCTGATGGGTGCTTGATCTTCTTGGTCCAAGAGAGGTCGCTGATGTGGATAAGACCGTCAACACCCTCCTCGAGCTCTACGAAGATACCGAAGTTAGTGAAGTTGCGAACCTTTGCAGTGTGCTTAGAGCCTACCGGATACTTAACCTCGATAGTCTTCCAAGGATCCTCCTTCAGCTGCTTCAGGCCAAGGCTCATCTTACGCTCCTCACGGTCGAGGCTAAGGATGACAGCCTCTACCTCATCGCCAACCTTCAGGAACTCGTTGGCAGAACGCAGGTGCTGGCTCCAGGACATCTCAGAAACGTGGATAAGTCCTTCAACACCCGGCTGGATCTCAACGAATGCGCCGTAGTCAGCCATAACGACAACCTTACCATGAACGTGGTCGCCAACCTTCAGGTTTGGATCAAGGCTATCCCAAGGGTGCGGAGTGAGCTGCTTCATACCCAGGGCGATGCGCTTCTTCTCCTCATCGAAGTCGAGGATAACGACTTTAATCTTCTGGTCGAGCTGAACAACCTCATGCGGATCGCTTACGCGGCCCCAAGAGAGGTCTGTGATATGTACGAGTCCGTCAACACCACCGAGGTCAACGAACACACCGTAAGAGGTGATGTTCTTAACAGTACCCTCGAGGATCTGACCTTTCTCAAGATGAGAGATAATCTCTTTGCGCTGTGCCTCCAGCTCTGCCTCAATAAGAGCCTTGTGAGAGACAACAACATTGCGGAATTCCTGGTTGATTTTTACAACCTTGAACTCCATGGTCTTGCCTACGAATACGTCGTAGTCGCGTATTGGGTGGACGTCAATCTGAGAACCTGGCAGGAATGCCTCGATACCGAATACATCGACAATCATGCCGCCTTTGGTGCGGCTCTTGATGTAACCCTGGATAACCTCGTCGTTCTCGAGAGCTGCGTTGATCTTCTCCCAGCTCTTCTGCAGACGTGCCTTGCGGTGAGAAAGAACAAGCTGACCCTTCTTGTCCTCCTGACTCTCAACGTAGACCTCTACCTTGTCGCCTACCTTCAAGTCAGGGTTGTAACGGAACTCTGCTGCAGGGATGATACCGTCGCTCTTGTAGCCGATGTTTACAATAACTTCCTTCTTGTCGATAGAGATTACTGTGCCCTCAACTACCTGGTGCTCCTGGATTTTGTTAAGAGTCTCGTCGTAAGCTTTTTCCTGGTCTTCTTTGCTTGCTTCGACCTTACCGCCGTTCTCGAACTCGTCCCAGTCGAAGTCGGCTAAGGGCTGAACGTTCTTGACGTCTTCTAAATTTGCCATAAATGTTTAATAAAAAATTTTAATTAATAAAGTTAGACTTTATGTTGATAAATACTGTTTTGAGGTTGGATTAATGGATAACTCAGCATTCGGAAAGCTTTCTTTTTGCCGTCTTCCAGACAGTCCTTCCCCATTTCGGGGTGCAAAGGTACAAATAAAATATTGATTATCAATACTTTTTCATTTATTTTTTATCGTTTTTTTAGAATGGGAGTCCGATGGCAAGGTTTAAGGTTTGTGCATCCTTAAAGTTGTCCACATTGTAAAAGCCGTGTTTGTCGGCATAAGGCACATGCAATCCGATACCCCAGTCGAGGCGTACAATGAAATATCCGAGGTCGTAGCGCAGTCCTATTCCTGTACCCAAGGCCATCTCGTTGAGGAAGTTCTTAATCCGGAACTGTCCTCCTTCCCTTACCACGCCATCGTCGGGATTGTCCTTATGTAGTGTCCATACGTTACCGGCGTCAAGAAACAGGGCGCCATAAAGGTCTCCGAGGATATGCGGACGGAACTCGAGGTTGGCAAGGAACTTGACATCTCCCGTCTGTTCTATGTAGGAGTAGTTCTTTATTGCCGAGCGGTAGCGCCCCGGTCCAATGCTTCTGACATTGAACGCTCGTATGCTGTTGGCTCCCCCCACATAGAACTGTTCACTATAAGGTGCCACCCGGCTGTTGCCATATGAGCAGATAACGCCCGCGTTGAGGTGAGCGGCAAGTGAGTTCTTCCCCGACAGTTGCCATAGTTTGGTGAAGTTGGTCTCTATCTTGAAGAACTGCGCATAAGGGTTCTTGAACATCGTCTTGCCCTTCTCGCTCCATTTGTCGCCGAAGCATTTGTATCCCACCGACAGGAGGTTTGCCGACTCGCTTACCGTTGTCCACCATTTTATTGGATTGCGGTATGACGACGGGGAGGAATAGATGTAAGCGAAGCTGGCTTTCGGGATAAACTGGTCAGCCATCGATGTCTTAAGGTAGGGCATGCTGTCCTCGAGCTCAATAAATTTTGCCGTTCTGCTCTGCATATATTCATATGTTAGCGTGAGCGGACTGAACGAGAACGCGTTCTTTTCCGATGTCTGCCATTGGTATGTCAACTCTC
Source organism: uncultured Prevotella sp. (assembly GCA_900316565.1). Lineage (GTDB taxonomy): Bacteria > Bacteroidota > Bacteroidia > Bacteroidales > Bacteroidaceae > Prevotella. The sequence goes on from ONDK01000001.1 coordinate 11,520, forward strand.
CGGAAACCACATGTCTCTTGAAGAATGTGGCACGATTGAGAACGTCGAAAGACATCTTCAATGTCGTTGACGGAGTACCATAAAGATGTGGACCGCGTCTGAAGTCCGGTTTGATACCCTTCCTGCGCATTCTCTCTATCCTCTTGCGGACTGGCATGCGGAAAGGATTGACGATACGCGGGAACTCCAGACTGGCCTCTGCACCATATTCATAAGAGTTTATCTTTGAGCTGGAGCCCTCATTTCTATGGCCAGTCTGCCATTCGTATGATCCATGAAGTCGCATGCTGAGCAGCTCACCGGCGCGGAAAGCATTTTGTTTTGTCATACCCACGATGACCTCCGGTCCATATTTTCCGCTGGTCTTTCCTTTCCCGTAAGCCTCAATATAGAATTCATAAGGCTTATCGAATGTCAAGTCGACATTCATGTTAAGGCTGTCGCAATCAAATGTGGAGTCCTGCGGTGTATAACTAAAACGTGAGCTGGTGAAGATGGACAGGGCATTGACCTTCTTCTTTGAAAGCTCGTCCTTGTAGGCGCTGTACAAGTCGCCATGATGGAGCTGAAGGTCGCTGAGGACCACGCCGAGACGCAATGGCGGCTTACGCCCGTTGAAGTTCATCCTGTAATGGCCGAAGCTTCTGCTGTTGTCCAAGCTGTCCATCATCTGCCGATGGAAATTCACGGTGATGTTGTTCACGTACCACTTCTTCGTGGCATTGGCTTGCAGACTGTCGGCCATTTGGAGTTTAAGAAGCACCCGTCCTGGGCGCGACACTGTATCAGCGATGTATGCCGCATTGTTCTTGTCGAAATAATAATATCCGTTGTTGCGCAGAAGAGCCGCAATACGTTTCCTCTCGTTCTCCAGTGTCTCAATGTTGAATGCATCCCCATTGTGGATAACAGCATGTGTGCTGTCGGCATTTATCAGACTGTCGGCCTCGTTTGGGAAGTTGACATATTGTATGGAATCGTACCGCCATAGTGGACCCATATCTACGGTGTACTGCATCTTCATCTTCTTTTTGTTCTTCTGCGGCAACATGTCATAGCTAATGTGCCCATGGAAGTAGCCTCGCTTCTGCAGCGTGGCCTCACCGACCGACTTATGAAGCGATGGGTTGGCATAGCTCATCAGCACCGGCTGCGTGCCGAAGGCCTTTACCATCCACCGGCTGAAAGGCGTATCCCTCTTGTTGAATGCGTTCCATATCCATAGCCCTACGGGGAAGGGCGAGCGTACTGACGAGCTCCCGAGCAATGCCGCGTTGGGCTTTGTAGCGAGGACGACGTCCAACTCCTCCCTGGTCTCACGGAAGTGGGCGTTGTCTTCATAGTCGAGATACCGCGTCGGCTTCATACCCGTATATAGCTGTTCTCCGTCTGGGATGCCACTCGTGGTAGAGCATCCCAGAAGCAGGACGGTTATAAATAAGATAGGTATTATGAATAGTCTTGTCTTCATCTTTTGTTGAATCTTATCAGTGTGTCCTTGCTCTCCGACGGCTTGGCTGGCGTCTTCGGGCTGGAGCTCCTGAACTTTATGATATCCTTGAAATGCTGAAGTTTTCTTCTCCACATGAAACCGCCTCCAAACTCACTGACATCGCCCTCCAGCCAGTCGTAAGCCTGGCGCTCGTAATATAATTTCAGATACTGCGTTTCCCGTTGGTTCAGTCTGTATTCGAGTGAGAAGTTGTCGAAGTAGGCCCCATTGCCGCCACCGGCACTGGAGCCAGTCGATACACGTCCTCCTATCATTATCCTCAGGCGGTTGTTAAGCAAGCGTTTTGAGAAATTGAAGGTATAGTCCGTATGCAGCGCTCCCGAAGCGTCGGCACTGCTCTCCATATTTGCCGACAGATCGAGTCCCATGGAACTCAGCGCACGTCCTGTTACAGTGTTTATCTGGTTCTGCATGAAGCTGGCCAGGGCACTGCTCATGGCATAGTTGGCCTTTGCGCCGTTGGCCATGTACATACCCGAGGCCAGAAGTGTGACGGCAATCTTTCCTTTTTCCTCCTCACTCTTCGTGTTGAGGTCGTTCTGTGCCTCGGCATCATCCGGTGCTTCGACGATAAACTGTATTCCAGGCGACGACAACGTGTTTGTGAGCTTCACTCCGGCCGTGAAGTTTACCAGGCGGTCGTTGCCTCCTGATGAGCTGTAGTTGGCCCTTACTCTGTCCGTTGCCGTGATATTCAGAGTCGGATTCATTGGTTCACCGGTGAACTCAATGTATGACCCTTCCTGAATATTGAATGTGCGGAGAGGTATCACGTCGAGCGAATATTTCATTTGTCCGGAGTTAAGGGTGTAACGCCCCTGCAGGCTCAAGTCATTTGTTGGGTCATAATGCATCATGAGACTTCCTCCGCCGATGAGGTCGATGTAGTTGGAATGCTGAGAATTGAGTGCCGCCACGACGTGCGCCTGCTCGTCGATATCGATGCCTAAGTCTATCTGCAGGCCATTGATTGAGGGGCGTACGACCACATCTTTTATTGTGTCGTTGAAATTAGTGAACTTGATAAGGTCGTCGGGAGTGTCTTCAGTCGACAATGGCGTGTCGCGCATGACGTAAGTCATATCGGTATTGCCAAGGACTTCGAGACGGCCGCCCATCCTGAGGTTGTTGAGGTAGCCTCTCATGCCGCCGAGGAAGTTCACGTACGCCTCACCGTATATCGTGGACCGTACGTTCTCCTTTGAGTCGATGAGTTTAAAGTTGTCGGCCTTCATGCGCGTGTCAAGATACATGTTGCTTGGATCGTGGAAGTCAAGATACCCCACGACGTCAAGCGGCTGGTCGTTGTTGGCATACATCTCGAAGTTCTCGAAGAGTAATCGGCTGTCCTTAATGGTTACCGGGTCGTTGTCGAAGCGCATGGAGACGCCATAGGGCTCACTGAAGATATGCGCCGAGTCGAGGAGTATCTCACCGTTGATGTCGAGGTTGTCGAGTGGGCCCCTCACACTCAGCGTGCCCTCTCCGGTACCGTTGAGTCCGATGATGCGGTCGGGGACGAAGCCGTTGATATAATTCAGCGGGAACTGGTCCATGGTAAGCGTGGCGTCGAGGTTGCCGCTGCCCTTGCTGTCGTAGGTTCCCGTGAACTGTCCCACCTCGTTGTCGTCCTTTGTTATCATAGCGTCGACGAAGTGCGTGCCGTCGCCTTTAGGGATATAGACGAAGTTTGTGCCGACATCACCCATAGGACAGTCGTCATACACCATGTTCTTCACGCTCATATAACTGGCCACCGTCACGTCATTCGTTGTCTGCACAAAGTGGTAATCACCATTAAGCGTTCCGCTAATCTTTGGCGCAAACGGCAATACTGTCAATAACTTACCGAGCTCGAAGTTATGCATTCCGAGGGTGATGTTCTGCAGTGATGTGGTGTCAGCGTCATCGGTGTATATCTCCGCTCCGGCACCGTCGTTTGCCTGGAGCTTCACGTCGGCCGAGACACGGCTGTCCCTTCCTATGTAAACATAATTGGAGTCGTTGACGCTGAACTCTTTATATCCGAGTACAGGATGTCCGGAGGTTATGGAACTCATGATGCCGTCGCCGTGCATGGCAGCCCTCAGTCCCAGGTCAAGTGCCGTCTTGTTATTGGTATCGAGTATCCTGACGTTTGCCAGCGCGCCTTTCTCAAAGAATGTTCCGTCGACAAAGCCCCTATAAGGATATGAGTTCTGCGCATTGTTCAATACCGCAAGCTTATACCTTAGCTTACTGTCCTCCGACTTTAAGGCAAGGTTTAGCGAGTCTACCGTATAGTCTTTATACACAAAGGAATCCACAACGGCACTGCCATTCAATCCGTCCATCGGAGAAGAGGTTATGTCGACATCAGCATACTTGAATATTATGCCGTTCTTTGCGAGGATATTTGAGAGAATATTTCCCTTGCCGGTATTCATTACGAGATGTGCCACTGGAAGTTTCGCCTTCAGCGCAGGCTGGTCAATCTCCTTGTCTTTGATTTGCTTTTGCAGCATGTCCGTCAGCCGCGTAATGCCGGAAAGGAAAGTCTTGTATGAGCCCTGTGCGTCAGCTTTCAGCGTGAAATCGCCACCGATGACAGAAGCGTGCGTGGTGTCGGCCGTAGAGAGAAGGCTTACCGTCAGGTTTGATGTCGTGTAGTTGCCATTGCCGTCGCTGATAACCATATCGTCGATACGTCCGTCCACGAGATACCGGTCTTTCATGTTTGTGGAGAGGTTCAGACGGGCCTTGCCCTTGGTCTTGAACGGCTCATCGACAATGCCAAGCTGATATAGGTCGGCCTCAGATATCATCCCGTCGAAGGAGCCTGCGACATTCTTTCCCTTGACATCAGCCTTGGCAGTGAAGTTGCCCGAGACGAGTGGTACGGTAACCTTGGCGCGTCTCTCAACCATGTTGAACGACTGTGCGTCGACGGTCCCAAAGATGGAGTAAGGTTTGCGGAGATTGGCCTTGACGTCGGCTGATGCCGTCGTCGCCACCACGTACTGTTTGCCGGTTATGCCGAGCCCCTGAAGGTTAGCCTCATCGACGACTCCTTTTATCCGTGCCGCGAGGGCCGTACCACGGAGCGTGCCGTCCACGAAGAGATGTCTTGACGACGCGAGCAGACGGCTCCTGGCCAGTTTGCGCTCGTGGAGCCAGAGGTCGTCTATGTTTCCGCGGATGGTATAACTGTCGTTGAGATTTGAGCTTACGTGTACTTTGGGCTTCACCGACACCGTCCATGCCTTGTCTGTTATGCCCAGTGTCTTCAGGTTCGCACTTGCTATACGCCCTTCCACGTCAGCGTCAAGCAGGTTCTTTGTCAGTCGGCCGTTAAGGTGGATATTGCCGTAGGCCATGGCATTTCGGCTGTTAAGTCTTGTGTCGATACGGCCGTGGCTCATCCGCACCGTTGCTTTTATATTGTCGAGGTTGTATCCGCGCATTCTGAACTTGTCAAGCCTTATCTCCGCGGCTATGCTGGAAGCCTCACTGGGTATGTCGGTACCGTGTCCGTGCGCTGAAACTCTTCCGGTTATGACACCGGCTTTCTGCCCTAAAACAATTCTTCCAAGGTCAAAGGCGCGGGCATCGGCAGTGATGTCGTAATTCTCTCTCCGTCGGTCGAAGAACCCTTTGGCCTTCAGGACGCCCTGATCGAGGGCGGCCTTGAAGTCGGCCTCCACAACCTTGTGGTCAAGTTTGAAAAGACCGTTGATGTTCAGGCCCTCCGGTATGCCGATGGCCTTCCGTGCCGACGATGGCATAAAGTGCTTTGCGAAGCTCATGTCTCTGGTCGTAAGGTCGAGCCTTGAACTGAACATGAGGTTGTCGGTATTCCTCAAATGGGCCACATAGCCATTGCCCTTGAAGGTGAAGGCAGAGGGGAATCCCATGACCACATTCCGGAACGAGAGGTAGTCGAGATTGCCGTAGAACCGTCCTCGTATGTCCAGTGGCTCATGAGGTAGACTTGTAATGTAGTTTGACGGCACGGACGTAAGGAAAGGGCTGAGGTCGCCGGCTCCTATATAACCGTTCACGTCGGCAAAGAACTTTCCTGGGCTCTTGATGGCGAAGGCATCCATGTCCATCCAGAACTTTCCCTTGACATCCGTCGACGGCATGATAAGGTGCATATCGCTAAGACGCAGCTGCCGGTTGTCAAGCAGGAATGCTGTTGACAGTCCGCTGACAGTCAGTCCGCTATGCTCTTTGAAGTTGGCCGCCCGTACCTTGAACGCTATCACCGGCCTATTATATGAGAAAGAGTCGAGACCAATATTGACATTCCTTGCCGCTATGTGGCTGGCATCGAAGCCCTTCAGGGCATGGGGCTCGTAGTTGCGGTCGTAGGCCAGTGCACCGCCGTGCCAGTCGAAAGAGGCCACCTTATAGATTTTATCACGCAAGCGGAGCTCTGCATTGTTGCCTACGGCATAGTGGAAGTCGGCTCTAACACTCATGGTGTCGCCTGGCATGTGGATTTTCAGGGCCGTGTTCTTGATGCTCACCTTGCCGAGGAGTATCGTCCAAAGGGTTTTCTTTGTTGTATCCGGCGGTACCGTGTCGCCTAAGGCAATGTCCAGCCCACCGCTCTCTATCTCGGCGAAGTCCACCTTCGCAGAGTCCTCCTTGAGGTCGATGCCGTGGCAGTGGACGTGGAGCTTTTCCAGGTTGCCCTGTATGCGCAGGTCGCCGATGAAGTTGGAGGTGTTGGCCTTGAGATGCTTGAAGGTGAGCTCGTCGACATTGACCGTTCCATGCAGCAGCGGGAGCATCTGCACGCTGGCTACGAGGGTCCCGACATCGGCGATGGTGTCGGTAACGTCCTTTATGGAGTCGTTGGGATGGAGCATACGGAAGTCGCTCACTTCGAGGTCGAGGGGGAAACTCAGTGCGACCCGTCCTACAGTGATGCTGTCGCCGGTCTGCTCCGACGCGTAAGAGGCTACTTTGTGGGCTGCCCAGTTCTGTACCGGCGGAAGATAGAGCATAACCGTCAGAACGAGGAACATGACTATCGGCGTAAGGACAACGACAATCAGGGCTTTCAGTATGTTTTTAGCTTTTGGATGCACAGGTGCAAAGATACTGTTTTATTTCAATAAATAAAAGAACGAAGACGAAAAATATGTCGTGAATAGAAAAATACTCTGTCGTCATGGTGCAAAGTTACAAAACAAAACGCGTGTTTAAAAAATTTGCTTTTCTATTGCCGTTAAAATCTGTTAACGACAAACGATAAACCTCATTTTTCTGAATTTATGGTTTGCGAGGGGCGTAATTATTATTCGTTCACTGTATATATATCGTTTGGGCAGGACGTAACTCCTAACTCCTAACTCTCCATGCGTAACACCGTAACACCGTAACGGCGTAACATAAGGCCGATAACGGCAAACGCCACAAAGTGGTCAGAAAATGAGACTATAGAGTAAAAATATATTATATTATTATATATTATAATATTATTTAATATATTAATAATTAGTATATTATATCAAAATATATTTCTTCTTATTATTTTACAATCATAATGTTTTCGACATGCGATAGCTATAAATGTTACGGTGTTACGGTGTTACGTTGTTACGTTTGGGGAGGAAAAGAAAAAGGGTAGGGTGAGTCAGGCATCACCGTTCAAAAACGGCAATAGGATATTCATCGCCTGATGACGTGTGGCCGAGGGCTAATCCGCTCTTTGTTTTTGCTCTGCGTTGAGTTCCCTGAAGGTATAAACCATTACTGGAATGGTAAGCATCAAAGCCATTATGTCACTGATACTTTGACACATCTCCACACCGAGGAGTCCGAAGCATTTCGGGAGTATGATGATGAGCGGTATGAAGAACAGTCCGCGTCTGGCAGAGGCCAGGATGTTGGCGCGCCACGGCTTACGGCAGGTCTGCGTCATCATATTGCTTGTCATGATGAAAGCGTTGATAGGATAGGTGCAGAGCTGCCATATCAATGCAGCGCTTCCGATGCTGATGACGTCAGGATCATCGCGGAAGACCCGTATAACTCCGTCAGAAAGCGCTATGCCCACGATGCTGCAGGCTATAAGAAAGGCTGTACCGACCTTGATAGTGAACCAATATGCGCTTTTCAGCCGTCTGTACAGTCCCGCTCCGTAGCAGAAACCGCAGAGTGGCTGGAAGCCCTGCCCCAGTCCGACGACAGCCGACATGACAAGCATGGTTATCCTGTTGACGATAGACATGGCGGCAATGGCGGCGTCGCCGTAATAGCCTGCCGATATGTTCAGCGCCACGGTGGCCAGACATCCGAGTCCCTGACGGCTCAGCGACGGACTGCCACCATAGAATATCTCTTTTATGGCCTTCCGTGTGGGATGGAAGTTGTGCCAGCGGATGCTGATATTCTCCGGCCTGCGCGTCATTCTGAGGAGTATTACGAACGAGACAACCTGACCGACAACCGTTGCCCATGCCGCACCAGCGACACCCATGCGGAGCCAGAAGATAAGCACCGGGTCGAGAACACAGTTCAGGACCGCTCCGGTGACGATGCCCACCATGGCCAGTCGTGCGTTGCCCTGGAGGCGCATCTGGTTGTTAAGGGTAAGTGAAGAGGTGAGGAACGGAGAGCCGAGAAGGACTACTCCCAGGTATCGCTCTGTGTAGGGTAGGATAGTGGGGGTGCTTCCCAGCCAGAGGGACAGCGGCTTTAGAAGCATCTCTCCCGCTATGAGAAACACTATGCCGAAGAAGAATGAGAGGAAGAAACCGTTGGAGGCCATGATGACGGCATTCTGATGGCGTTTTGCTCCAAGCTCACGGGAGATGTAGTTGCCTGAGCCATGACCGAAGAAGAAGCCGAAGGCCTGGACAAAGAACATCACGGAGAAGACCACTCCGACAGCTGCCGTAGACTGTGTGTCGATTTGCCCGACGAAGAACGTGTCCACAATATTATATATGCTCGTGACAAGCATGGATATTATTGTGGGCACGGCCATATGAATGATGACACGGTGGATGGGTCCTTGTGTCAGAAACTTATAGTTCTCTTCCTCGGTATTCAATTTTTTACATTAATATTAATATGTGTGTCGCTACTCATGATGGTAGGGCTCGCCCTTGATGATAGTGCAGGCCCGGTAGAGCTGTTCGACGAAGATAAGACGGACCATCTGATGCGAGAAGGTCATCTTCGAGAGCGATATCTTCTCGTTGGCACGTCCGTAGACGGCGTCGGAGAAACCATAAGGACCGCCGATGACAAAGGTGAGATTTCGTCCGCCGTTGCGTTTCTTTTCCAGCCACCGCGCATACTCGATGCTTCGGTATTCGCTTCCGTGCTCGTCGAGGAGGACGACAGTATCGGAAGGTGAGATATTCTTCAGTATCATCTCACCCTCCTTGGACTTCTGCTGCTCCTCGGTCAGCGACTTCGTAGAGCGGAGTTCGGGCAGAACCTTTATGGAAAACGGCATGTAATGGCTTATGCGCTGCTCGTAATCGTCGATGGCGGCATTATAGAGCTTGCCGTTGGTCTTGCCAACAAGTATCAGCGTTGTTTTCACTTCTTACTGGTTTTATTGTGAACGGGACAGATACTATCCCCGGGGTCTCTCTTGACATACTGGTCCTTCCGCTTCGGATTCATGGGAAACCAGCCCTTCTCGACGCGCTTCTTCTGTGAGAAGAGCTCACCGATACCCCAAAGGAGTGTGGCGCCCAGGACGGCCAGGAGCGTGGACAGGAAGTTGTCGCTTATGAAAAGGGCTCCTACGATGGAGGCCAGTCCGCCGATAAGCCATAGCCACCAGGGACGTGTGCCAAAGTAGTATTCGGTCTTGATGACCAGCGGGTGAAACAGTCCTATAATTAGAAATGTGCAGACGGCCAGGAGGACGCTCATGAAATTAAGTTCCATCGCCATTACTTGTTTTTCAGTTCATCACGGATCTCGGTGAGAAGTTTTACCTCCTCGCTCGGCTCAGCAGGCTTTGCGGGCTCTTCCGCCTTGTTCTTCCGTACTAGGGCGTTCAGACCCTTAATCAAAAGGAATATGCACATGGCGATGATTAGGAAGTCGATGGATGTCTGTATGAAATTGCCGTATTTGATGGTGGCTGCATGCATCTGTATGCCACCTGCTATCTTCTCTGCAGGAAGGGTGAACTTGAGGTCGGAGAAGTCCACACCGCCGATGAGCCAGCCTATAGGCGGCATGATGATGTCGTCGACGAGAGAGGAGACTATCTTACCGAAAGCACCTCCGATGATAACACCTACAGCCATGTCAACTGCGTTTCCCTTAATGGCAAACTCCTTGAATTCGTTGATAAATTTTCCCATAATCAGAATATGTGTTTAAATAAAATGTTCAAATTGCAACATCCACTTGGCATTTCGTTTTGCTATACCTTTTTTAATATTGTTTAATAGTCGTTGCGTGTGCAAAATTAAGAATAATTTTGTATCTTTGCGCTCGAAAAGAAGAAAAAGTTTCGTATTAAGGCGAAATACTTGATTGGAACATATTTTTCTAACAACTTAAATATAACAGAATTAAAATGGCAAATGTTAAAGTAGCTATCAATGGTTTCGGTCGTATCGGCCGTCTCGCTTTCCGTCAGATGTTTGCTGCTCCTGGTTATGAGGTAGTAGCTATCAACGACCTGACCAGCCCGAAGATGCTGGCTCAGCTCCTGAAGTATGACACCACACACGGTGGCTATCAGGGCATTATCGGCGAGAAGCCAGAGCACACTGTCTCTTACAGCGACGAGGCTTTCGAGGAGAATGGTAAGGAAGCAGCTGGTTACATCGAGGTAGACGGCAAGAAGATCACCATCTACAAGGAGAAGGACGCAGCTAACCTGCCTTGGGGCGCTCTCAACATCGACGTTGTCTTGGAGTGCACAGGCTTCTACACATCTAAGGATAAGAGCATGGCTCACATTAAGGCTGGTGCTAAGAAGGTTGTTATCTCTGCTCCTGCAGGCAACGACCTGAAGACCATCGTCTTCAATGTGAACAACGAGACCCTGACCAAGGACGACCAGATCATCAGCGCAGCTTCTTGCACAACAAACTGCCTGGCTCCTATGGCAAAGGCTCTGAACGATAAGTATCCTATCCAGGCTGGTATCATGCAGACCATCCACGCTTACACTGGCGACCAGATGATCCTCGACGGCCCACAGCGCAAGGGTAACCTTCGTCGTAGCCGTGCAGGTGCTTGCAACATCACTCCTGCTTCCTCAGGTGCAGCTAAGGCTATCGGCCTCGTTCTTCCTGAGCTCAACGGTAAGCTGATCGGTGCGGCTCAGCGCGTTCCGGTTCCAGACGGTTCTACAACTCTGCTCTACGCTGTTGTTGAGGGTAAGGACGTTACCGTTGACAGCGTTAACGCAGCTATGAAGGCAGAAGCTAACGAGAGCTTCGGTTATAACGACGAGGAGATCGTTTCTTCTGATATCCTCGGCATGCGTTACGGTTCTCTCTTCGACGCTACACAGACCATGGTCGTTAAGCTCGACGACAACCACTATGAGGTACAGGTCGTTTCTTGGTACGACAATGAGAACTCTTACACTTCTCAGATGGTTCGCACCATCAAGTACTTCGCTGAGCTGAAGTAATACCGTAAAGGTCATAACTTAGTAAGTTAAGATATCCGCCTTCCCAGACTTCTGGGAGGGCGGTTTTGTTTTGAAATGTATGGCATGTGGCGTTTTTTATTCGTTTTTATATGATTAATTCATTCTTTTTTTGTAAGTTTGCGTCGTGAAACGAATGATAACCATACTCGGACCTACGGCCAGCGGCAAAACGGAACTTGCAGCGCACTTGGCTTATGAACTCGACGCAGAGATAATATCGGCTGACAGCAGGCAGGTGTACCGCCGCATGGACATCGGAACGGGAAAGGATATCGACGATTACACGGTCAACGGACGACGGATACCATATCATCTCGTGGATATCTGCGAGCCTGGAACAAAGTACAACCTCTTCCGATATCAACAGGACTTCCATGCAGCCTATGAGGATATCAGAAAACGGAACAAGGTGCCTGTACTATGCGGTGGAACGGGACTGTATATCGAGTCGGTTCTTAAGGGATACAGTCTGTCGCCAGTACCGCAAAACCCGGAACTAAGAATGTCGCTGGAGGGTAAGTCATTGGAGGAACTGACCAGGATACTTGAAGACTTGAAGACAAAAACAGGCTCTGTCATGCATAACACCACTGACGTGGACTCCTGTCAGAGGGCTGTCAGGGCAATAGAGATAGAGACCTACAACCTTCATACTCCAATGGAGAGAAGAGTCATGGAGCCGATAGACTCGCTGGTCATCGGTGTGAGCATAGAACGGGAACTGCGAAGGAAAAAGATTTCGGACCGTTTGACGGCAAGACTTAAGAACGGTATGGTGGATGAGATAAGGGGACTGCTGAAAGGTGGTGTGAGCGCCGAGGACCTGATGTATTACGGTCTGGAATATAAGTATGTGACGCTCTATGTCATCGGAAAGCTTTCCTATGATGAGATGTACCGTCAGCTGGAGATAGCTATTCACCAGTTTGCCAAAAGACAGATGACATGGTTCAGGGGAATGGAGCGACGGGGGACGGAAATCCATTGGATTGACGCTACATTACCCATTGAGGATAAAATAAAACAAATTAGACAGTTATGGCAGTAGATTCTACAAAGTGGGGAATTATTTATTGCCCCAAGGGAGGATTGTTCAGCAACCCCAAAAAGCGTTGGCTAAGGATTGAGAGTTGCTTGAAGGACAATGGAATTGACTACGACAAGATTGTCAGTGAGAGCACGGGAAGCGTAGACCGTCTGGTCAACATGCTTATAAACAATGGTTACAAGACCATAGTCATTGTGGGTGGCGACTCTGCCCTCAATGATGCCATAAACTGTCTGATGCAGACCCCGAAGGACATTCGCGATAAGGTGTCGTTGGGTATCATTCCAAATGGTATGATGAACGACTTCGCGCATTTCTGGGATATTGAGGAGGATAATATTGAGCAGACCATCAAAGGGCTTAAAGAACACAGGGTCAGGAAGATTGATGTGGGCTGCGTGAGATACAAGAACAAAAAAGGACAGAACTGCCACAGGTATTTCGTAAACTGTGTCAACGTGGGACTCATTGCTGCTATCATGAACCTGAAGCGGCAGACGCACCATATCTTCGGCTCACGGTCGCTGTCATTCATCTTCTCCTTCGTGCTGCTGATTTTCCAGCGTATGGACTACAGAATGGATATTAAGATTAACGGAGAGGAGATAAAACGGAAGGTAATGACGGTCTGTGTCGGTAACGCGTTGGGATATGGACAGACTCCTAATGCCGTGCCGTACAATGGCTTCTTCGATGTCAGCGTGGTCTACCATCCGGGAATAACACAGATTTTCGAGGGTATCTACCTCTTTCTAAAAGGAGAGTTCCTAAACCATAATGCTGTTCATCCTTACAGGACAAAGGATGTCTACATAGAGGCGAAGGACTCTGCCTTCGTGGGTATCGACGGGAGACTGCTCACGACACCACCGACGGGAGAGTTCAATATCGGAATAATCCCTGAAGCAATAAATTTCATCATGCCATAAACGGCATAGCGCATATTATTCCTTTCCTGAGATAAACTGCAGCCTCTCCGGTTTGACAATTCTGATTTTCTTTCCTTCCGTTTCTATGATGCCCTCCTTACGGAATGCGGCAATGGTACGGATGGCATTGCTAGTGGTCATATTGGCAAGGTTCGCAATGTCGCTGCGGGTTGTCTTGCCGTGTATCCACCCATCACTGTCTGTTCCGAAACTATTTGACAGGAATATTAGTGTTTCGGCCAAACGTCCGCGTAGGTGCTTCTGAGCCAGACTGGCGACACGATAGTCTGACATCCCCAAGCCCTTGGCCAGCTCCTTATAGAAAAAACGCATGATATTCTTGTTGCCGTCAATGAGTCTGGCAATGACATTTGTCGGGAAAGTTACAATCCTGGAACTCTCTATGGCAACACAGTCAGTGGTATAGTCCTCACCGGCAAAGAAGGCCCTGTAAGCAAAGAACTGGCCATCGCAGAATATCCTGATAATCTTTGGTCTTCCATCATCAGTATCGCGGCTTATCTTTACTCTTCCATCAAGTATATACATTATATTTATAGGTGTCTCTCCTATCTTGTATATAATGTCATTTTTGTTGTAATTTTGAACATCAATAGACCTGCTTATCAAATCCTTCTCATGGTCGAGCAAAGGACTCCACAAATCAAAGAATATGTTTGCAGTACTATTCCATCTTTCGTCGTTTTCTACCATAATATTATGTTCTTAGTCATTGTCCTTGCAAATTTATAAAATATAAAACAAATTGACAAATTATTAATGCGTATTTTTTTAAATTAGAAGAATATTTTCTTTTCCGTAAAAATATTTTTAATATTCCTTTGACAGAAGGATATTTTTTTGTAATTTTGGGGTGTCAAACGATTGCAGAGCATATTTTGACATTAAACTAAGACCAAAACTGTAAACCTTAAATATATGAGTTATCTGAGATTCGAAAAAGCTTTGATGACCAACTTGCAGGAAAGCCTGACAAGGGAATTGCTTAGGACGAACCGTTCCGGAGCTTACTCCTGCTCGACTATAGTCGATTGTAACACACGCAAGTACCATGGACTGCTCGTCGTGCCAGTTCCAGAGCTCGACGATGACAATCATGTCCTTCTGTCATCACTTGATTGTACCGTTATTCAGCATGGGGCTGAGTTCAATCTTGGACTTCACAAGTATCAGGGAAATATATTCAGTCCGAACGGGCACAAGTATATCCGTGAGTTCTCTATTGAGAAGGTGCCGGCAACGGTATACCGTGTGGGGGGCGTCATATTGAAGAAGGAGGTTGTGTTCCAGCATTACGAGAACCGTATACTATTGAGGTATACATTGCTTGACGCGCACAGCCAGACCACTCTCCGTTTCAGGCCTTTCCTGGCCTTCAGAAGCGTAAGGCAGTTCACGCATGAGAACTCTACGGCAAGCCGCGACTACCAGGAGGTGGAAAACGGAATAAAGACATGTCTCTACGCTGGCTATCCGGAATTGTATATGCAGTTCTCAAAGAAGAACCAGTTTGTCTTCAGCCCTTACTGGTACCGAGGAATAGAATATCCAAAGGAACAGGAACGGGGATATGCGTCGAATGAGGACCTTTATGTTCCTGGATATTTCGAGATGAACATGAGAAAAGGGGAGAGCGTGGTCTTCGCGGCTTCCACCAAGAAATCAGCAACCAGTGGACTGAAAAAACTCTTCGACAAGGAGGTCGAGGACCGTCATCCGCGTGACAATTTCCTTAACTGTCTTGTTACCGCCGCTCACCAGTTCCATAACCGTCGGGGAGATGAGAGATACATCCTTGCGGGCTATCCTTGGTTCAAGTGCCGTGCACGTGATACATTCATCGCTCTTCCCGGACTGACATTGGCTATTGAGGAAGTCGACTATTTTGAAAAGGTCATGAAGTCGGGAGAGAAGGCGTTGAAGCAGTTCTTCGCCGGGAAAAAAGTAACGAGTCCGATTTATGAGATTGACCGCCCCGATGTCCCGCTTTGGTGTATATGGGCTATACAGCAATATGAGCAGAAGGTGGGACGGGAGAAGTGCCTTGCCATGTATGGCTTCTTCCTCAAGGAAATAGTCAAGTTCATAGAGGACGGCAAGCACCCTTACATGACTGTTGCCGATAATGGTCTGCTCTATGTTGAGGGCGGACGCGAGGAGGCGATGACATGGATGAACTCTACGGCCAACGGACATCCTGTGGTCCCGCGCACAGGTTATATAGTAGAATTCAATGCTCTGTGGTACAACGCATTGCGTTTCTGCGCCAATATGGCTTCCTACGACAAGAACACTGTCGCTGCCTCACATCTTGAGACAATGGCTGAGAAGGTCAAGGAGTCGTTTATCGATACCTTCTGGAATCAATACGGATATCTCTTCGATTATGTCGACGGAGAAGAAAAGGACTGGAGCGTAAGGCCGAATATGATCTTTGCCGTCGCCCTCACACATTCTCCTCTGAGCCAGACACAGAAGAAGAGTGTCCTGGATATATGCACGCGTGAGCTGCTCACGCCTAAGGGATTGCGCAGCCTGTCGCCAAAGAGCAGCGGATACAATCCAATGTATGTAGGACCGCAGGCACAACGCGACTACGCTTACCATCAGGGAACAGCATGGCCGTGGCTTGGAGGCTTCTATCTTGAGGCTTGTCTGAAGCTCTTCGGACGGTCACGGCTGAGTTTTGTGGAGCGTCAGATGATTGGCTATGAGGACGAGATGTTCCAGGGATGTATAGGTACGATACCGGAACTCTTCGACGGAAACCCGCCATTTACCGGACGTGGTGCCGTCTCGTTTGCTATGAATGTGGCAGAAATCCTTCGTACCATGGAGCTGCTGGAGAAAATGAACTATAATACGGAGGAGGCTGTATGAAAGTTTTAATGTTTGGATGGGAGTACCCTCCTCATGTTTATGGAGGACTGGCAACTGCCAATTTTGGAATATCTGAAGGACTGCACGCGCAGGGCGACGTGGAAATAACTCTCTGCCTGCCTAAACCTTTCGGCGATGAAGACCATACCTTTGCCAATATCGTGGCTATGAACTGCGTGCCAATAGCATATCGTGATGTAAATTGGGACTATGTGAACAATAGGGTGGGCAAGATAATGAACCCAGACTTTTACTACAAGCTCCGTGATCATATATATGGCGATTTCAACTATATGAACGTTAACGACCTTGGAGCCATGGAATTTGCCGGAGGATACCCGAGCAACCTCCACGAGGAGATAAACAACTACTCCATTATTGCAGGTGTCGTGGCACGTACCGTGGATTTCGATATCATTCACGCCCATGATTGGCTCACATATCCAGCCGGTATACACGCGAAGCAGGTCAGCGGAAAGCCTTTGTGCATACATGTGCACGCTACGGACTATGACCGAAGCCGCGGACATGTCAATCCCACTGTCTATGCCATTGAGAAGGATGGAATGGATAATGCTGATTGCATTATGTGTGTGTCGGATTTAACCCGTAACACTGTGATAAATCAGTATCATCAGGATCCAAGAAAGGTGTTTACAGTACATAATGCCGTTTATCCCTTAAGTGAGGCAAACGAAGCCATTCCTCGCCCTGACCATACCGACAAGGACAAAATTGTAACGTTCCTGGGCAGAATTACGATGCAGAAAGGACCGGAGTATTTCGTCGAGGCCGCCAATATGGTTCTACACCGTACGCGCCACGTCAGGTTCTGTATGGCCGGCTCGGGCGATATGATGGACCAGATGATTTATCTTGCGGCACAGCGTGGCATCGCTGACCGCTTCCACTTCCCTGGATTTATGCGCGGAAAACAGGTCTATGAATGTCTGAAAGACTCCGATGTCTATGTAATGCCGTCGGTAAGTGAGCCGTTCGGAATATCACCTCTCGAGGCTATGGAGTGTGGAACACCGACTATCATATCCAAGCAGAGCGGTTGCGCGGAGATCCTTCACAACTGCATAAAGGTTGATTATTGGGACATTCACGCCATGGCTGACGCCATATACAGTGTCTGTCATAATGACAGCCTCTTCAACTATCTCTCTGTAGAGGGTAAGAAAGAGGTTGCTCAGATCACGTGGGAGAAGGTCGGACGCTGGATACGGGAGCTATATATGCGCACTCTCGGCTGGAAGTAGATTTATAAGAAGTTAGTAATAAACTCAACAAACGAAGAATCACATAAACCCTACATAATATGAAAACGATCTGTTTATATTTCGAGATACATCAGATTATCCATCTGAAACGTTACCGCTTCTTCGACATCGGTACGGACCACTATTACTATGATGATTACGAGAATGAGCGCAGTATAAGCTATATAGCCGAGAATAGCTATATGCCGGCGCTGAACACCCTTCTTCAAATGATACACGAGAACGGCAAGTACTTTAAAGTTGCTTTCTCACTGTCAGGAGTGGGAATGGAGCAACTCGAACTTCATGCCCCACAGGTCCTCGACAAATTGCAGGAACTTAACAACACAGGCTGCGTGGAATTTCTTGCGGAACCTTATTCACATGGACTGTCATCGCTGGCAAATCCAGAGTCCTTTGCAGCAGATGTAAAGAAGCAGTCTGACAAGATTACGCAATATTTCGGTAAAAGACCCACCGTCCTACGTAATTCATCACTCATATACAGTGATGACATTGGCCTTCAGGCTGCACAGATGGGATTCAAGGGAATGCTCACGGAAGGTGCCAAGCATGTACTCGGATGGAAGAGCCCACATTATGTGTACAACTGTGCGCTGGCTCCAAACCTCAAGCTCTTGCTTCGCGACATCAAGCTCAGTGACGACATCTCCCTTCGCTTCAATAATCACGACTGGAATGAGTTCCCACTCTTTGCTGATAAATATATTGATGAGATAGCTTCATTTCCCGAGGAAGAGAAGGTCATCAACATCTTTATGGAGCTCTCCGCACTGGGTATTGCCCAGCCGCTGTCAAGCAACATCCTGGATTTTATTCACGCGCTTCCTGCATGTGCAAAGGCAAAAGATATCACGTTCTCCACTCCGTCGGAAATATGCCGAAACTACAAGAGCGTTGCTCCGTTGGAGGTCCCCGATACCCTCAGCTGGGTTGATGAGGAGCGCGACGTGAGCTGCTGGCTCGGCAACCCAATGCAACGTGAGGCTTTCGATAAGCTTTATTCTATCGCTGACCGTGTGAGGATAGCCAATGACCCAAGGATAAACATGGACTGGGATTACCTCCAGGCGAGCAACAACTTCCGGTTTATGACCACAAAGCCGAGCAATGTCGGTCTTGACCGCGGCATCTATTCCTCTCCGTTTGATGCGTTTACAAACTATATGAATATCCTTGGCGATTTCATCAGTCGCGTCAATAGTCTCTATCCTGACGATATAGACAATGATGAGCTCAACTCCCTGCTTACGACCATTAAAAACCAGGGCGACGACCTCGATGTCAAAGAGAAGGAGATAGAGCGCTTGCAGACAAAGATAAGCAAAATGCAGGAAACAGAGGAGCATCTGCGTGAACGCCTTGAAAAGGAGAAGAACAAAACTACAGCTTCCAAAGCAAGGACAAGAGCTGCCAAGTCGGCTGCAAAAGCTCCGGCAACAATGGAAGAAACAGTGAAAAAAGAAAAGTAGGACGCCGAACTCTGACAGTTATTTATTGACAGCATATCTCGGTGTGGTAAAATCTAAAGAAGAGCCAAAGATATGGCCTATAGAAGCCATGGATACTATAAATCCAAGTTTCTATAGGTCTTGTCTTTGTTTATCCACCCGTTAAATGTCGAAAGCGTAACCAATAGTAAGTTGGAATGTACTGCCCTTTGACGTGTTATCAATATCGGAGGCTTTATAGACTTTTGTCAGTCCAATGTTATACCTTACGTCCAAGGCTATGTGATTCCACTCATAAGCCAGTCCTACTGGGATGGAAAGATTTACCTTGTTGAGAATCTTATCAGCATTGGAATTAATCATGAACTCTGGTTGTACCCCGAGTTTGAAGTCCAATCCTATCTTTGTGGTGGCAACGATCAGCACCGGGACTAAGATATTGTCAGTTTTAAAGGATAGTTCAGCGTCCTCCATCTTCTCAAAATCTGCACCTTGACGACTATACAAGACACCTGCGCTCCCTGCAATGAAATCATCAAACTGATGCTGCACCTCGACACCTCCAACGAACCCCATGCGGTACTTCGAATCATAATGCGCTGTAGGATTTGACTGCTCAATTCTGTCATTTGTGAACTTTGACCAGTTCATTCCCAAACGTGGGTAGATGGTCGTTGTTCCCACCTCTTTTTGCGCATACAGAGAAAGACACGACACAAGAGCAAAAACAAATAATAAGATTTTCTTCATTTTTATTTCAGTTTACCTTTGTTTATAACGCTTTTGAAATTTTATTATTGCTTTCTGCAGCAGTGATTTTTCTCATAAATGCATAATTAACATGACTAAAAGCAAAATCAGATAAATTTATTTTGTAGATTTATTCAAAATGATTACCTTTGCACCCGATTTATGCCGTATGGGCTAGTAAAAGTGCAGGTGATGCTCCTGCCGCCTGGCGGTGAAACCCGTTTACAATAATAAATAAATGTACGCAATTGTAGAAATTAACGGTCAGCAGTTTAAGGCTGAAGAGGGCAAGAAGCTCTTCGTCAACCACATCAAGGATGCCGAGGAAGGCAAGACTGTTGAGTTTGACAAGGTTCTGCTTGTTGACAACGACGGAACAGTCACGGTAGGCGCACCAACCGTTGAAGGTGCAAAGGTAACAGCCGAGGTTGTAAATCCTCTCGTTAAGGGCGACAAGGTTGTCGTCTTCAAAATGAAGAGACGTAAGGATTCACGTAAGAAGAACGGTCACCGTACCCACTTCACTCAGGTTGAAATTAAATCAATTAACGCTTAAAAAGGAGGAAGAACAATGGCACATAAGAAAGGTCAGACAAGTTCACGCAACGGTCGTGAGTCAGCTTCAAAGCGTTTAGGTGTAAAGATCTGGGGCGGCCAGAAAATCTCTGCCGGTAACATCATTGTTCGTCAGCGTGGCAACAAGCATTTCGCAGGCGAGAATGTTGCTCAGGGTAAGGATGACACTCTGTATGCTCTTACTGATGGCGTAGTTTACTTCCACAAGGGAAAGTTCAACAAGAGCAAGGTCTCTGTTCTCTCTGAGGAGGATTACGCTGCCAAGACAGCACCTCAAGCTTAGTATTTTTAAAAAGCTTATTCCAAACAAACATAGAAGCCCACTTCGTTATGAAGCGGGCTTCTCGCGTTTATATAAGGTATGTCATGGTATGGACGACGCAATATATTACGCTGATTGGTATACGGGCTACTTCTCCTAGTACAGTCCCGGACTGAATACGGCTTCTTTTAAGAATGCAATAGAGCTACTTTGCTAAGACTCTTTATATGCAGATTTGCAATGTGGAGTATAAATATTGCTATTAATATTTTAAATCCTAATGAAAAGTATTAAAAAAGTTTCAGATTATTTGGTTATATGATTTTATTTGATTAATTTTGCAGCCAGATAAAAGAAAACAACACGATATGAAGAATTTGTCAACTCTAATTAGCATTCTTATTAGCATTCGACTGCGTAATGTGGGCGGAAGTGATAAGGTGTGCATGTAGTTTGACATAAATAATATTTTGAGCCTTTCTCACTTCCGTAGTGCGAAAGGCTTTTTTGATAATAAAAGGATAGAAATTAAGTTTAAAACATATAAGACATGAGTGAGAGACTTTACATTTTCGACACGACCCTTCGCGACGGTGAGCAAGTCCCGGGGTGCCAGTTGAACACAGTCGAGAAGATTCAGGTAGCGAAGCAGTTGGAGCAGTTGGGTGTTGATGTCATTGAGGCAGGATTTCCAATCTCTAGTCCCGGTGATTTCAACTCTGTTGTAGAGATTAGCAAGGCCGTGACATGGCCGACGATATGCGCTTTGACCCGCGCTAAGGAAAAAGATATCGATTGCGCTGCAGAGAGTCTACAGTATGCCAAGCGCAAGCGTATACATACAGGACTCGGAACCAGCGACAGCCACATTAAATATAAGTTCAACTCAACGCGTGAAGAGATTCTCGAGTGGGCAGTGCGGGCGGTTAAATACGCAAAGAAGTACGTTGAGGATGTAGAGTTCTATGCTGAAGATGCCGGCAGAACGGACAATGAATACCTTGCACAGGTTGTAGAGGCCGTCATCAAGGCCGGTGCCACCGTAGTGAATATACCGGATACCACAGGCTACTGTCTTCCACAGGATTACGGTAACAAGATTAAATATTTGATGGAACATGTCGACGGCATTGATAAAGCACAGATTTCTACCCATTGCCATAATGACCTGGGCATGGCCACTGCCAACACCTTTGAGGGTGTTATCAACGGTGCACGTCAGGTAGAGGTAACCATCAATGGTATTGGAGAACGTGCTGGTAACACATCTCTTGAGGAGATTGCAATGATCCTCAAATGTCACAAGTACCTTGGCATTGACACAAACATCAATACAACCAAGATTTATCAGACCTCACGCATGGTCTCATCGTTGATGAATATGCCAGTACAGCCTAACAAGGCTATTGTGGGCCGCAATGCTTTCGCCCACTCGTCAGGTATCCATCAAGATGGTGTTCTGAAGAACGCTCAGACCTATGAGATTATGAATCCTAAGGATGTGGGAATCGATGACAATTCCATAGTCCTCACAGCTCGCTCTGGTCGTGCTGCTCTCAAGTACCGTCTTGAGATTAATGGCGTCGACATCAAAGATGAGAAGAAAATCGATGAAATATATAAGAAGTTCCTCGTCTTCGCTGACAAGAAAAAAGAGGTTACCGACGACGATATCCTTATGCTGGCTGGAGCCGACACCGCAGCTGAGCATTCGGTGAAACTCGATTATTTACAGGTAACAACGGGTAAGGGTGTGAAGAGCGTTGCTTCCATAGGTCTTGACATTGCTGGACAGAAGTTTGAGGATGCCGCCTCAGGAAACGGTCCTGTCGACGCTGCGATTAACGCTCTGAAGAAGATCATCACTAAGCAGATGACATTAAAGGAATTCACCATCCAGGCTATTGACAAGGGTTCGGATGATGTAGGCAAAGTTCATATGCAGGTTGAATACAATGGACATATGTACTACGGCTTCGGTGCCGACACCGATATAGTTACAGCATCCGTAGAGGCATACATCGATTGCATAAACAAATTTAGAAATTAGAAGTTAAATCTTTAATTTATAAACGTTAAATGAATACACTTTTCGACAAGATTTGGGACTCACATGTAGTAGAGGTCGTTCCTGACGGTCCAACACAATTATATATAGACAGATTATATTGCCATGAGGTTACATCACCTCAGGCTTTCGAAGGACTGCGTCAGCGCGGCCTTAAGGTATTCCGCCCAAAGCAGGTGTACTGTATGCCTGACCATAATGTTCAGACCCACGATCAGGACAAGCCTGTAACAGACCCTATAGGACGTAAGCAGATAGACACTCTGGACCGCAACTGCGAGGAGTTCGGACTGACAGAGTTCAAGATGAACACCAAGGATAACGGTATCATTCACGTAATAGGGCCAGAGAAAGGTCTTTCACTTCCAGGAATGACTATTGTCTGCGGCGACTCCCACACATCCACTCATGGTGCCATGGGGGCCGTGGCATTCGGAATAGGTACGTCGGAAGTTGAGATGGTACTCGCCTCACAATGCATACTGCAGCAGAAGCCGAAATCTATGCGTATCAACATTAACGGCAAACTCAGTGACGGTGTTACGGCAAAGGACGTTGCACTGTATCTTATGTCCAAATTGACAACCTCGGGAGCTACAGGCTATTTCGTTGAGTATAGCGGCGATGTTGTCCGCAACATGAGCATGGACGGTCGTCTGACACTTTGCAACCTCAGTATTGAGATGGGAGCGCGCGGAGGATTCGTTGCCCCTGATGAGACCACCTTCGAATATATCAAAGGCCGTGAGTATGCTCCAAAAGGCGAGGACTGGGATAAGGCCGTTGCATACTGGAAAACATTAAAGAGTGGCGACGATGCCGTATTCGACAAGGAGCTCAACTTCGACGGTGCTGACATAGAACCACGTATTACTTATGGTACTAACCCGGGAATGGGTATCGGCATCAGTGAGAGTGTCCCTACCCTTGATCAGATACCGGAAGAGGAGCAGGCAAGCTTCAAAAAGGCTCTTAACTATATGGGCTTCGTGCCTGGAGAAAAACTTGAGGGGCATCCCATCGACTATGTTTTCCTTGGAGCATGCACCAACGGACGTATTGAAGACTTCCGCGCGTTTACGAATATCGTAAAAGGAAAGCACAAGGCAGAAAACATTGTGGCGTGGCTCGTACCTGGCAGTTGGCATGTGAAGAAACAGATAGAAGATGAAGGCCTAGACAAGATTCTGAACGAAGCAGGTTTTGAGATTCGTCAGCCGGGCTGTTCCGCTTGTCTTGCTATGAACGATGACAAGATTCCTGCAGGCAAGTACAGCGTGTCAACAAGCAACCGTAACTTCGAAGGACGTCAGGGACCTGGTTCCCGCACCATCCTTGCATCGCCTCTTGTTGCCGCCGCAGCAGCAATCACCGGTAAGATTACTGATCCAAGGAAACTGTAAGAATCATAAAGTCAGCCACGTAAGCACCATTCTTACCGGATATAGTCTGATGGAGCATTAAAACGGCTGTCGAAGCAATAAAATATTAAAATTTAAACTCCCGTCGTATTAGGCTTATGAACCTAAAGAAGTATGTAAGCCGATGGACGGGTAATGAAATATAAACATGAAACAGAAATTCAATGTCATTACATCGACATGTGCTCCGCTTCCTTTGGAGAATGTTGATACAGACCAGATAATACCGGCCCGTTTCCTTAAGGCCACTGATAAAAAAGGATTTGGAGACAATCTCTTCCGCGACTGGCGCTATAACAAGGATGGCAGTCTGAAGAAGGACTTCGTCCTGAACAAGCCCGAGTTCAAGGATGCGGTAATCCTCGTTGCTGGTAAGAACTTCGGCTCTGGTTCAAGTCGTGAGCATGCAGCGTGGGCAATAGCAGGTTACGGCTTTCGTGTTGTTATAAGTTCGTTCTTTGCCGACATACATAAGAACAATGAGCTCAATAACTTTGTACTGCCTGTTGTTGTTACAGAGCCTTTCCTGAAGGAGCTTTTCGACAGTATTGATAAAGACCCGAAGACAACAGTTACGGTTGATCTTCCTAATCAGACAGTCACCAACAACGCAACTGGTAAAAGCGAGCATTTCGAGATAAACGGATATAAGAAACATTGTTTGGAAAATGGCCTGGACGATGTCGATTTCCTCGTACAGAACCGCGATAAGGTGGTGGCATTTGAGGAGAAGAGAGGCTAGGGCCAAGTCAAAGGTAAAAAGAATATGGATTCAATAGAGATAATGGACTGCACCCTCCGTGATGGAGAGCAAACCAACGGTGTCTCTTTCCTACCTCATGAGAAACTGCAGATAGCCGCTGCATTGATGCGCAACGTCAATGTTGATCGTATAGAGGTGGCTTCAGCGCGCGTCTCGGAAGGAGAGAAGGAGTCCGTGAGTATGATATGCCACTATGCCAAGACCATAGGAATGCTTAAGAAAGTCGAGGTCTTGGGATTCGTTGACGGACATCTCTCTGTCGACTGGATAGCCGATTGTGGTGGCCAGGTCATCAACCTTCTTGCAAAAGGTTCACTTAGACATTGTGAGCATCAGCTTCACAAGACACCACAGGAGCATATCGAAGACATTAAGAAGGTAATTGACTATGCTGTCAGCCGCGGCATGGATGTCAACTTATATCTTGAGGATTGGAGTTCAGGGATGAAGAATAGCCCGGATTACGTCTTCAATATGATGGATGCGCTGAAGGACTATGACATAAAACGTTTCCTTCTCCCTGATACTTTGGGCATCCTTAACCCGCTCAATACCCTTAAGTATATGAAGCAGATGACGGAACGCTATCCCGACAAGCACTTCGACTTCCATGCCCACAATGATTACGACATGGCAGTCGGTGACTCCTTTGCCGCCGTTAAAGGCGGTGCAAAGGGATTGCATGTTACCGTAAACGGTCTTGGCGAGCGTTGTGGTAATGCTCCTCTGGCCAGTGTCCAGGTGGCACTGAAGGATCAGTTGGGCATACAGACGAACATCCATGAGGACCGTCTTAATGACATCTCCCGTCTTGTTGCCGGTTATAGTGGTATAGCCGTTGCACCGAATCAGCCTATTGTAGGAGAGAATGTCTTCACACAGGTGGCTGGCGTTCACGCTGACGGCGACCGTAAGGATCATCTGTACAGTAATGCTCTTGTACCTGAACGTTTTGGCCGTAAGCGTGAGTATGCCCTTGGTAAGAACTCCGGCAAGGCCAATATCGCGCAGAACCTCAAGGAACTCGGTCTTGAGCTCACACCGGAGCAGACCAAAGCCGTGACCAAGCGTATCACCGAACTTGGCGACCGTAAGGAGATAGTTACCCAGGATGACCTTCCATTCATAGTATCCGATGTTCTGAAGCACAGTACTCCGGAGAACCGTGTTAAGCTTTTAAGCTATATGGTTACGACAAGTTATGGCCTGAAGCCTATAGCCAGCATTAAGGTTGAGATAAACGGAGAGAGTTATGCGGCAGATGCCACCGGTGATGGTCAGTATGACGCATTTGTGAAAGCGCTCCGAAAGATTTATAAAATCAATCTTGAACGTACGTTCCCAGTGCTTTACGACTATCAGGTTACAATTCCTCCTGGGGGTCGTACAGATGCTCTTGTTCAGACCGTCATCACATGGGACAATCATGGAAACATCATCCGCACTCATGCCGTTGATGCCGACCAGACAGAAGCTGCCATCAAGGCAACCATCAAGATGTTGAACATCATTGAGGATGAGTTGGCAGCACCTTATAAGAAACCATATAAAACGATATAGACATAATGAAATTGAATTTAGCCGTCCTCTCAGGCGACGGAATAGGACCTGAGATAATGAAGCAGGGCGTGGCAGTCCTCGATGCCATCGCGAAGAAGTACGGACACGAATTTGTATATCATGAAGCCATCACCGGAGCACACGCCATCGATGCCGTCGGTGATCCTTTTCCTGACGAGACATTCAAGACATGTATGGACGCTGACGCAGTGTTGTTTGCTGCTGTCGGAGACCCGAAATTCGACAATGACCCAACGGCCAAGGTTCGTCCTGAGCAGGGACTTCTTGCAATGAGAAAGAAGCTGGGCCTGTTTGCCAATGTGCGTCCTGTGGCTACATTTGATTGCCTTATCCACATGTCGCCCCTTAAGGACGAACTTCTCCGTGGTGCCGACTTCATTGTCGTCCGCGAGCTTACCGGTGGTATGTATTTCGGGGAGAAGCATCAGGATGATGACGTTGCATGGGATACCGATATCTATCATCGCAATGAGATAGAGCGCATCTTAAAGGTGGCCTTTGAGTTTGCACAGAAGCGCAAAAAGCATCTGACGGTTGTAGATAAGGCCAACGTCCTGGCAAGTTCACGTCTATGGCGTCAGATAGCAAAGGAGATGGAACCGAAGTATCCTGATGTTACTACCGATTATATGTTTATCGACAATGCCTCAATGCGCGTACTGACAGAGCCGCGCTTCTTCGATGTCATAGTTACTGAGAATACCTTCGGTGATATCCTTACCGACGAGACGAGTTGTATCACCGGTTCTATGGGTCTTCAGCCTTCAGCATCGCTGGGTGAGCATACTCCATTGTTTGAGCCTGTCCATGGATCATGGCCACAGGCCGCAGGCAAGAATATAGCCAATCCTATAGCTCAGATACTTTCTGCTGCTATGCTTCTGGAGCATTTCGGTCTTCAGGAAGAGGGCTCCAAGATTCGTGAGGCAGTAACTGCAAGCCTTGATGCAAATGTCCGCACTCCTGAGATACAGGTTGAGGGTGGCAAGCACTATGGCACCATAGAAGTAGGACAGTGGATAGTCGACTATATCAACAAGCATTAATATAATAGTTGGGTAGGGTATACTTATTATTCAAGTGTGACTACTCAGCCTTCAGGCTTAATACGAACAAATAGACTTATCTGCTTTGCAAATAATTGATAAATAATCATAAGAAGCGGACCGCCTTTTGTGCGGTTCGCTTTTTTTCGTTTAATTTTGCAACCGTTGATAATACATTAATTATACGTAGCATTATAAAGGTTTATAGAGGTATGAGAAAATATTGGCTCCTACTGTTGTCATTATTTATGATGAATGGTGCTTACTCGCAGACTACTAACCCATTAAGGGACTCATTGAATCTTGCCGACAAAGAGTTGATCATGCGCCCTGACAGCATAGACTTACGGTTGAAGAAGGCCCGGTGGAACGTGGAATTGGGAGAGTGGGAGTATGCCAAGACCGAATATGACATCGTACTCCAGCATCAGCCCGACAACCTTGCAGCTTTATATTTTAGGGCTTTTGTCAATATGAAGCTCAACCGTTATGGCTTTGCACGGCAGGATTACATGAATGTCCTACGTCAGGTTCCAAACAACTTCGAAGCAAAACTCGGACTGGCTATCCTTGATGACAAAGACAACAAGAAGACCAGAGCCTTCGATGAGATAAACATGCTCGTAGAGGCCTTTCCCGACAGTGCAGAAGCTTATGCGGCACGGGCTGGAATGGAGAAAGAACGGCAGATGGACTATCTGGCCGTCTATGACTACAGTGAGGCAATAGTTCGTGCCCCTGCCAACACAGATTATATCCTAAACCGTTTGGACCTTCTAATAAAACTTGGCAAGCGCGAAGAAGCCCGAAGAGACCTTGAGCTGCTCGTTCGCCTTGGCATTCCCCGCGCTTCTTTGAAAGAATATCTTGATAAGATAAAAAAGGATTAATAAATAGGCCTGTTATTTATTGTACCCACTTCTTCGTGGATGTTAGTGCCTCTTCGAGGGACGGAGCGGGTCCGTTTTAATTGATTAACCCCAGACTGCACTCGCTACGCTTGTATAGTCTGGGGCTACTGATAGTGTGCCTCCGAGGCACAAAGTTAAGATTCCATCCTTAAATGAGGTGATATATTATCTTTGCAGCAAAAGACAACTATTGTTATTCTTGATCTTCTCCACATAAGCATCAATGACTGCTACAGCAGTGATATTCACCACGTCACGGACCGAGCATTCGAAGTCTGTGAAGTGGATAGGTTTGTTCAGACCCATCTGTATAGGACCTATTATCTCTGCGTCAGGATTCAGAGCCTGAAGCAGTTTGTAGCTGGCGTTGGCACTGGTAAGGTTCGGGAATATCAGCGTGTTGACCTTCTTGCCTTTCAACTTTGTGAAAGGATATTTGTCATCGCGGAGCTCGTCGTTCAGTGCGAAGTTCACCTGCATCTCACCGTCGATGGCCAGTTCTGGATCTTCCTTCTGCATTCTCTCCACTGCAACATGTACTTTTACCGGAGAACCTACCTGGTCAGTACCGAAGTTGGAATAGCTTATCATGGCAATGTTAGGCTCCTCATTGAAGAACCGTACACCATGGGTGGCCAGCTTGGCAATGTCATAAAGTGCCTCCTCGTCAGGATGACGGTTGATAAGAGTATCAGCCAAATAGAACACACCTTTCTTGGTGTTCAGGATGTGCATAGTTGCAAAGTGCTTGTATTCCGGTTGAATACCGATAACCTCCTTAGCTACCTTGATAGTATTGCTATACTTAGTGTATAGTCCAGTGATGAAGGCGTCGGCATCGCCATTCTCAACCATCGACATACCGAAGTAGTTGCGTTCATACATCTTGTCGTAAGCTTCCTCAAAGGTATAGCCCATACGTGCGCGCTTCTCTGCCAGGTGCTTGGCATATGTAGCACGGCGTCCCTGCTCCTGGTCGGCACGCATGTCGACGATGGTTATTCCGGAAAGGTCTATCTTCAGACGGCTGGCGATACGGTTCAGACGGTCTGGATTACCGAGTAGGATAGGCTCGCATATACCTTCCTGCTTTGCCTGCACGGCAGCCTTCATCATCGTCTGATGACCACCTTCAGCGAAGACCACACGCTGTGGATGCTGGGCCGCAGTAGCGTGGAGCGTACGTGTGAGCTTGGTCTCCTGACCGAGAAGTTCGCGCAGATGCTGCTTGTAGTCATCCCAGTCGGTAATTTCACGGCGGGCTACGCCACTGTCCATGGCAGCCTTGGCCACGGCAGCACTGACCTCTGTGATAAGTCTTGGGTCAACAGGTTTCGGAATGAAGTATTTCGGTCCGAAGGTGAGGTCATTGACATGATAAACCTCATTTACGATGTCGGGCACTGGTTCCTTGGCAAGTTGTGCGATAGCTTTTGCTGCAGCCATTTTCATCTCCTCGTTGATGGCAGAGGCATGCACGTCGAGCGCACCACGGAAGATATACGGGAAGCCAATGACATTGTTTATCTGGTTAGGCTTGTCGGAACGCCCCGTCGACATGAGTACGTCCGGTCGTGCGGCCATTGCATCCTCATAGCTTATCTCCGGCACTGGGTTTGCAAGGGCAAACACGATAGGATTGGCAGCCATGGAGCGGACCATGTCCTGAGTGAGGACATTACCTTTGGACAGACCGACAAAGACGTCAGCTCCCTTTACGGCCTCCTCTAGTGTGTGCACATCACGACGGTCTGTGGCAAAGAGCTTCTTCTGAGGCGTAAGGTTACTGCGGTCGCTGGTGATGACACCTTTGGAGTCGAGCATTACGATGTTCTCCTTCTTGGCACCAAACGAGCAGTAGAGCTTTGTACAGCTGATGGCTGCTGCACCAGCACCATTGACGACAATCTTCACCTCATCAATCTTCTTCCCTGCAACCTCAAGGGCATTCATAAGACCGGCGGCAGAGATAATGGCCGTTCCGTGCTGGTCGTCATGCATTACCGGAATGTCGAGGGTTTTCTTAAGCCGTTCCTCAATGGCGAAGCACTCTGGAGCCTTTATATCCTCAAGGTTTATTCCGCCAAAGGTCGGGGCTATCTTCTCCACGGCCTCACAGAACTTCTCCGGGTCCTTCTCGTTTACTTCAATATCGAAAACATCTATTCCTCCGTAAATCTTGAACAGGAGACCCTTTCCCTCCATTACCGGCTTACCGCTCATGGCTCCGATGTCTCCCAGACCGAGAACGGCCGTACCATTGCTGATTACGGCAACAAGGTTTCCCTTGTCAGTATATTTATAAACGTCGTTGGGGTTCTTCTGAATTTCCAGACACGGATAAGCTACACCCGGCGAATAGGCCAGACTAAGGTCGGTTTGTGTCTGATAAGGCTTGGTTGGTTTTACTTCGATTTTACCTGGTCGACCGTCATGGTGATATGCCAGGGCTGCCTCTTTCGTTATCTTTACCATATATTTCCTTTTTTTGTTATAATCGTTCTCTATACATATATCCAAACGCAAAGTTACGCAAAATAACTCATAAACCTACATTTTAAAGAATTATTTTTGCCATTTATGTAGAAAGTAGTAATTTTGCAAACATAAAAGAATATAACTCCGTAATGCAATATAATTCTCATAAGCAGGAACTAAAAGACAGGATAAAGAAGGCGGCCTCTGAGATGTTTTTCAAGAATGGAATTCGTCAGGTGAGGATGGACGATATAGCCCATAATCTTGGCATATCTAAGCGTACACTTTATGAGATTTACGACAACAAGGAACAGCTGCTGTTGGATGTCGTAAAATACAATAATGAGGAGAATGTCAAGAAACTAACAGCTTTTGCAAACAAAGGAAGAACGGCCATAGAGATAATGGCGGAATTCTATCGTCTGCAAATGAAAAGAGTGGGCAATGTCAATCCTTGTTTTTTTGAGGATTTACAAGGCTACAGCAATGTTCTCGACTATCTTCACAAGGAAAAAGAGAAGAACAGAAAGCAGCAGCGTAAATTCATCGACAAGGCTATAAGCGACGGTTATTTCATGGGAAACATCAACTATGACATCGTTGAAGAGATGCTTACGTCTATACGCGACAATGTCATTAATGTAGAGACATTACAGAGATATGGCAAACCAGAGCTCTTCCGTACTATTATAATGGTGTTCCTCCGTGGTATCTGCACGCAGAAAGGTGTGGAGCAGCTGGATGCACTTATGAAAATCATTGATACACAAGAATGAGAGACAATACTTACAAGACATTCCTGTTGACGGTGCTTGTCATCGTTTTACTCTTTGCCCTACATTTTCTCCCGTCTTTCTCCGTCTTCGGCATGAAGTTGAGAAAGATAAATATTTTAAGTCAGATAATAACTTTCCCAGGGGACAACGAGACAATAGATGTTATCCCCAAGCCCAAGGACCCAAAGCAAATACAAGCTCGAAGTAAGAACGGAAAACTTTTGGACTTCAAGGAAATATGGCCAAAGGGCGTTCAGCCAGTCCTCGATTACAGCGAAGGCAATGGTGGTGGTATGGACCACTTTTATGCCATGGTCGATTCAGCGGCAAGGCACAAGCTTAAAGGACGGCCGGTACGTGTGGCCTACTATGGCGACAGCTTCATCGAAAGCGACATACTTGTCGCTGACCTCCGTGAGATGCTGCAGTCGAAATACGGCGGAAACGGAGTGGGATGGATTGATGCCGGTAATGACTTGGAACAGTATAAGCGCTCGATAAAGGCAACGTTCTCCGGTATAACGGAACACATGGTGATGAAGAAGAACGGATACAACGTGACCATGGCGGGCATCGCCGAGCGCTATTACACCACCAATGGGTCGGCTTCGCTTATCCTTACCGGTACAAAAGAATATCCGCATTCCGCTACATGGAAGAATTCCAGAATGTACTTCCGCACCAATAGTAACACTTCCATTGACGTAAAAACTGACAAGAAGTCATGGCTCTCAAAGTCCTTCACAAGCTCACCGGCCCTTCAGGTATTTGAGGAGACCGGGCTCACCGGAGAGGTGCGTTATCAGTTTAAGGGCTCGCCGGTGCTCTTTGGTGCGGCTCTGGAAACTGACGGCGGACTGGTTATTGACAACTTCAGCATGCGCGGCTCTACGGGAGCATCACTCGCGGACCTGCCGGACGGCACTCTGGACGAGTTCTATAGGCAAAGGCCTTACGACCTTATTGTCCTTCAGTTCGGTGTTAATGCCGTTGATGCCAATTCCACCGATAAGGACATGCACGACTATCTCGCGAAGATGAAGAGCGTAATAAGGAAATTCCGCCGTTGCTTCCCTGAGGCAAGCATCCTCGTGGTCAGCACACCTGACCGTGGAAGTAAAGAGGGTGGGGCAACAATGCCTAACATTAAGGCTCTTGAAGGCTATCAGAAAGAACTTGCGGCAGAGGAGAGAGTTGGCTTCTACAGTCTTTTCCATGCTATGGGCGGTGATGGCTCCATGGCAAGGCTCCACGACAAAGGTATGAGCTCAGCCGACTATGTGCATGTCAGCCATGGCGGTGGCAAGATTATTGCTCGCCAGATGTTTAACTCTCTTGTTGCCGGAGAAAATAACTATCTGCGTCGGAGAAAGATGGAGGAAGAGCCATAATATGTAATTCCAATTCCAAAAATTGGTTACTTTCATCCCATTATTTAAGGAATTAAAGATAATTAGCTCCTCCATGTAGAGGAGACCATACTGCAGCTATTTGGCGTAAGGATCGGGTAAACTACATCCTTACATTGGCAGAGAATGCCTGCATCTGTTTATAATCACGTAATAAGTAAGTTCAGGGACTTGAATAATTAAAAAATGCGTGCAACTTCCAGAGTTGCACGCATTGTAAATAGTTTTTAATCGATGTGACTGTAGGCGTTATTTCTTTCTAAGTTCTTCGATGCTAGCCTTGATGGCTGCAATCTTCTCCTCGGCATCACTTTTCTTCTTGCGCTCGCGTGCCACCACAGCTTCTGGAGCGTGTGAGATAAAGTTCTCATTAGAGAGTTTCTTGTTGACACCAGTGAGGAAACCCTCGAGATGCTGCAGTTCTTTTTTAGCTTTCTCAATCTCTGCCTTAACATCAATGAGGTCTCCGACGGGAACAGCAAACTCCTCAACACCGACCATAAAGGCACTTGCATCGCTGGACTTCTCCTCGACGACGTTGATTGCCTTGAGGTTTGCAATCTTCTCAATTACACTGTTGAACGCCTCAAAAATATTTTGCTTTACGGCATCGAGTTCCAATTTTACCTTCGGTGCGATATTCTTCTGGTTACGTACGGCGCGTACACCGGCCACAACTTCTTTGATGTTCTCGAATGTGCTGACGAGCTTTCTGTCCTCATCCGATGGTTCTGAGATATGAAGTTCGGCCAGCATGATGCTGCCTCCGTCCTCTCTGTCGTAGATATGCTGCCAGAGTTCCTCGGTGATGAAAGGCATGAACGGGTGTAGCATCTTCAGAAGAGTGTCGAAGAAGCGCAGTGTGGCATCGTATGTAGTCTTGTCGATAGGAGCCTGCACGCCATCGTTATATTCAGGCTTAACCATCTCCAGATACCATGCCGAGAACTCATCCCAGAAGAGACGGTAGACGGTCATCAGTGCTTCCGAGATACGATACTGTCGGAACTGCTCATTCATCTCCTTATTGACAACCTTCAGCTTAGCGTCAAACCACTCCACGGCAATTCTATTTACCTCCGGCTGTTCTACGTCGGCGGTCTTCCAGCCCTTTACCAGACGGAAGGCGTTCCAAATCTTGTTGTTGAAGTTACGTCCTTGCTCGCAGAGGCTCTCGTCGAAGAGGATGTCATTACCGGCTGGTGCAGAGAGCATCATTCCCATACGCACTCCGTCGGCGCCGTACTGCTCGATGAGCTTTATGGGGTCGGGAGAGTTTCCTAGCGACTTACTCATCTTCCGTCCCAACTTGTCTCGGACGATACCTGTGAAGTAGACGTGCTTGAACGGATAGGTATGGCGGTACTCATAGCCTGCCATAATCATTCTTGCTACCCAGAAGAAGATGATATCCGGACCGGTAACAAGGTCGGAAGTCGGATAATAGTAGTTGATATCAGCGTTATCCGGGTTGTTTATTCCGTCGAAAACAGATATCGGCCACAGCCAGCTTGAGAACCAAGTGTCTAGGCAGTCGCTCTCTTGCTCCAGGTCCTCCGCCTTCACGTCGGCGTTGATCTTCTTTGCCAGTGTCAGTGCCTTCTTGCTGTCCTCAGCCACAACGAACTGCTTGCGTCCTTCCTTGTCGCGGAAGTAGTAAGCTGGGATACGGTGTCCCCACCACAGCTGACGTGAGATACACCAGTCCTTAATGTTCTCCAGCCAGTGGCGGTAGGTGTTCTTGTATTTCTTCGGATAGAACTCTATCTCATCGTTCATTACTGGTGGCAGTGCTATGTCTGCGAAGTGCTGCATCTTCAGGAACCACTGTGTGGAGAGTTTTGGCTCTATAGGCACGTTAGTACGCTCAGAGAAGCCTACCTTGTTGTCGTAGTCCTCCACCTTCTCCATCAGAGCGGCCTTCTCAAGGTCTATGGCAATCTGCTTGCGCACATCCATACGGTCCTGGCCGACGTACATGCCGGCGGCCTCAGAGATGGTGCCGTCATCATTGAAGATGTCGATAGTCTCCAGATGGTGCTTCAGTCCGAGGGCATGGTCGTTGACGTCGTGTGCCGGTGTTACTTTCAGACATCCTGTACCAAATTGAATGTCGACGTATGAGTCCTCGATGACCGGTATGACACGGTTTACGAGTGGTACTATGACGTGGAGGCCCTTGAGCCATGTGTTCTTGACATCCTCCGGGTTTATACACATTGCCGAGTCGCCCATGATGGTCTCTGGGCGTGTGGTGGCCACAACAGCGTAGTAGCCTTTTGCGTCCTTATGCATCACGTTCCCATCGTCCTTACGGCTGACCTTCTGCTGGTCCTCCTCAGCGACGTAGTATTTCAGGTAGTAGAGCTTTGAGTGCTCGTCCTTGTATATCACCTCCTCGTCGGAGAGAGCAGTCTGTGCTTTCGGGTCCCAGTTGACCATTCTTACACCACGGTAGATATATCCTTTGTTGTAGAGGTCTACGAAAACCTTTATGACACCCTTTGTGCGTGTCTCGTCCATGGTGAATGCCGTGCGGTCCCAGTCGCAGGAACATCCCAGCTTACGGAGCTGCTTGAGGATGATACCTCCGTGCTCGTGTGTCCAGTCCCATGCATGTTCGAGGAATTGCTCGCGTGTGAGGTCCGTTTTCTTGATACCCTGCTCGGCGAGCTTTCCCACCACCTTTGCCTCTGTAGCTATGGAAGCATGGTCGGTGCCCGGTACCCAGCATGCGTTCTTGCCCTCCATACGTGCGCGGCGTACGAGGATATCCTGTATCGTATTGTTGAGCATGTGGCCCATGTGGAGCACGCCGGTAACGTTTGGTGGCGGGATGACTATTGTATAGGGTTCGCGTCCATCCGGCTTCGACGAGAACATCTTGTGGTCGAGCCAGTACTGATACCATTTCGACTCCACGGCCTGTGGGTCATACTTGCTTGCTAATTCCATTGTCTATAGTTGTTTTTCTTTTGTTGTCCTTAAAAACGTTTGCAAAGGTACTGAAAATGAGTTGAAAAGCAAAGGAAACGTCAGACTTTTCTGCATCATGTGACCCTTTGTGGGGATGAACTTTAATTTTCTGCTTAGTGTCCGTGGCCTCGCTAATGAATTTACCAGTTTTTCCTTTTTGGGGGAGTTAGAGGGTCTTGTGGGGTGTCAGCTTCTGAACGCTTCAAGATTTTTATATTTTCTTACCTTCATCCGTCTGACGATATTCCTAAGCCAGAGGGGATTAAGAATGATGAACAGAAGACCCACGGAGGACATGAGGATGGTGGTTGCAGTACATCCGAAGAAACCCTCCACAAGGATGATTACAGACATCTGCACAGAGAAGATTATCAGCGAGGTGACCATCTGTGTGAAGTTGTTCAATGCTGAGTGCTTTCCCGTCGCCTTCTCATTGAGGGAATATGATGTGTTGTTGTATACGGCGAGCTGGAAGTATCCAAAATTTGTCAGACCTGCCGCAAACAGGGCATAGGCCAGGAGCTCCGTGAGTTTCATCACACCGGTGAAGACTGTCGGAAGAAGGGCTGCGAGGGGTATGATGAGGAGGGCTACGAATAATACGTATTTTCCTTTCAGGATGTTGTAGAGATTGTCGGGGTGTACTGCTATGCAGTCGATGTAGTTGCCCTCATAGCACATAATTTTGACGAGGATCATTGCCGCAAAAGTATTGAAGCTGTAAATCATCCAGAATATCCGGGAGATGCGGTCATCGAAGATGTCTGTGAACGACAATAACGCACCAGCCCCGATAATCATTGCCACAGAAGAGAAAAAAGTCTTCCTCAGGTTCTTGTTTCTGAAGAGACTTATTATCTCCAGGCGGATACACGCTCTCGTCATACTCCCTGCGCTGAGGAAAGAAACCGACGTAGAGAGTAGGGAAGAAAGAAGTCGCATCCTGCTTCCCGAAGATGTCCTCACCGTTATCTCATCTCTGACAAGAGAATGCTGCACCGTTCTGTTGATGAGGAAGAACAGTGCCAGCGTGCCAGCCAGTGCCGACCATAACACAAGTTGATGGACCGAGAGCCACTGTCCTATGGAAGCATAGAAATCACAGAAGGAGTTGATGCCGCCCTTGCCTACAAAGAACGGTATGGCTTCAATGGCATAGACCCCGCCCGCCAGTATCCACCACAGAAGGTTTGTGCCGGTAAGGGCCCTGACGAGAAGATGCCATTGGCTGTTTATCTCAATGACGAGTTGTAATGCAAGGTGGAAACCGAATAAAGCTACGAGCCCGTAACGTGGGAGCACGGTGATGACTCCTATTGGCAGGAAGAAAGCCTGAAGCAGGAGATTGTACGGACTCAGAAGATCTTCGATAAGAAGACAGTCGGTACAGGAATACTTCGACAATGGCAAAAGAAGATATGGCCTTACTTCTTGTACCGGCATCTTCCGGAAGACAAACCGGAAGATGAAGTCGGCCACCATAACGAACGGCACTATACCGGAGGTGAACTCATAAGCGTTTACGGACTTGTCGTCAACGAGAATGAACGCCATCATCAGTCCTACGAAGGCAAGGTATACGATTGCCATGGCCGTTATCACCCAGATAAATATCTTTGCAGCCTTGCCCTCTCCGCTGAGGACGTTGCGCCTTGTGGCCAGCATTCTGTGATGGTGGAGCAATGACAGTGTGGCGCGAAATCCAAGACATTGCCCTGTGGTGTTTTCTCTCATAGGCGTAGCATCCGCTAAGACCAATGACTTATATCGTTATGTTATCTCAAATCGACAATCTCCGCATTTGGGAACGCCCTCTTGTTGAACTCGAAAGTGGAATTAGGGATGTTGCGTGTGCGGAAACCTGAAAGGGTTATCGTCGTCCATGTCTTTCCCTGCCGCATCCTTATCTTCGTGGGATGATAGTTGTGGGAGATGGTTATATAAGCCTCCTGGATGGAACGTCCCGGATGTATCGCCTTGAGGTGGACCTCATACTGTCCTCTGTCCGTCATACTCAGAGCGTATCCGCTCTTGTAGAGGGAGAGGAACTTATAAGGGTTGGCTGTCATCTGCTGTGCATCGTTGGGCCTTGACACAGTAACTTCGTTGGTGGAGCGGGTGTAGGTCCACTGTGTATTGCCATTGTTCCATACCTTCACGTTTGGCGTAGAAGCATAGAACTTATTGCCTTTTGCCGACACCGTGCCCGATGTAGCGCCCAGACTCTTGTTGGATATTGTGAAGTTGGCTGTGGCGCCGCCTTTGCCCATGATAAGGGATGCAGTCCTGTCGAGCACCTGACGGGCGCGGCCCGCATTCTGCGCATGCAATGGCATACAGAAGGCAAAGAGTGTTACCGCAATAATAAATGTAAAGAATATTTTCTTCATGTTTCCTTTAGTTATTTAGTTGACTGAGAAGGGTGTTGAGGGTGTTCTCGTCGCTGATAAGCACTTCGCGGGGCTTACTGCCCTGTGCCTCACCTACGATGCCAGCCTTCTGGAGCTGGTCCATGAGACGTCCGGCACGGTTGTAGCCTATGGAGAAGTGACGCTGAATCTTACTTGTTGAGCCCTGCTGTGTTACTACGATCATCCGGGCGGCCTGCTCGAAGAGCGGGTCGAGGTTCTGTGAGTCTATGCTTCCGCCCTCACCGCCTTGTCCGTCCTCGACGGCAGGCTCCGGTATTACCATGGGCTCCACCGGTCCGGGCTGTTCTGCTATGAACTTAGAGATGGCCTCCACCTCTGGCGTGTCCACAAAGGCACACTGCACACGTGTGGGCTCATTGCCGTTGAGGTATAGCATATCTCCTCGTCCCACGAGTTGTTGTGCGCCAACCCTGTCGAGGATAACCTGTGAGTCGATGCGCGAGCCCACTCGGAAAGCTATTCGTCCCGGGAAGTTGGCCTTGATGGTACCGGTGATAATCTTCGTCGTAGGACGCTGTGTTGCGATAATCATATGTATGCCCACGGCACGTGCCAGCTGTGCTATTCGTGTTATAGGCATCTCTATCTCCTTTCCCGCCGTCATGATAAGGTCTCCGAACTCATCGATGATGACGACGATGTAAGGCATGAAAGCATGGCCTTCCTCCGGGTTGAGGTGATGGTTGAGGAATTTTTTGTTATATTCCTTTATGTTCCTGACACCAGCGTTCTTAAGCATGTCGTAGCGCTCGTCCATAAGCACACAGAGACCCTTCAGTGTCTTTACCACTTTCTGTACGTCGGTGATGATAGGCTCTTCCTCGTTCTCCTCCAGTGCTGCCATGAAATGACTGGCAATAGGTGAGTAGACGCTGAACTCCACCTTCTTAGGGTCTACGAGGACAATCTTGAGCTCATTAGGATGCTTCTTGTAGAGCAGTGACGTGATGATGGCGTTCAGACCTACCGACTTACCTTGTCCTGTGGCACCGGCGACGAGCAGATGCGGGATCTTCGCCAAGTCCACCATAAACACCTCGTTGGTGATGGTTTTTCCCAGGGCTATAGGGAGTTCCATCTTCGACTCTGCGAACTTCTTCGAGTTCAGTATGCTCCACATAGAGACGATGTTTGCGTGCTCGTTAGGCACCTCAATACCTATTGTCCCCTTTCCTGGCATCGGCGCGATGATACGTATGCCCTTTGCTGCAAGGCTCAACGCAATGTCGTCCTCCAGGTTCTTAATCTTCGAGATGCGGATGCCCGGTGCCGGCGTAATCTCATAGAGCGTGATGGTCGGGCCCACCGTAGCCCGGATGGAGCGTATTTGCACGTCGAAATCGTTGAGGACCTTGATAATCTGGTCTTTCTTCATCTGAAGTTCGTCGTTGCGTACGAACGTCGTCATGTCGTCTGACGGATATTTCTTCAGCAAGTCGACACTGGGGAAATGCCAGTTAGTGAACGGCTCACGCGGGTTGATAGGTGTCATCTCCGTGGCACCGGAGACGTCCTTGCCGTCGGCACGCTCGTCTTTCTTTGTCTCGCCAATCTCCAGACCTATACCTTCAGCCTTGACATCGTCCTTCAATGGCTGCACGGCCTTAGGAGCTTCGACGGCGTCTTTTGTGCTGTTGTCCACAATGTCGAGGTCAATGACGTTAGGCTGTTGCTCCGCCTCCTGCTGCTGACCACTGTCGTCGGACTCAGGAGCATTGGCCTCCTGATCTTCGTTCTTGTTTCCAGATACGGTGAACTGCACCTTATTGGTGATGTAACCAATAGGGTTCATAAGCTTTCTTACAAAAGTGATGGTCTCCGAGGTGAGGTATGTGACAAAGGCCAGGGCTACGATGATGAGCACGGCGATGAGCCCCGGACTGCCTATGAGCCCCTCGAACCACTGACAGATGAAGAGGCCGTGGTTTCCGCCGGGGTTGAAGATGCTGTCGCTCATCAGTGGCGTGATAAACTTGGCGAATGTCACCGACATCCACACCATGACGAGAGCCAGGCAGAAGAACCATTTCCAGAGGTTCAGCTTCGGATAAGCGCCCATGCACTTCAGTCCCCACATGAAGATGAATACCGGAATGAAGAATGCAGGGATGCCGAAACATTTGTTTATGAAGAAGTCTGACAACAGGGCTCCCAGACTGCCGCAGGCGTTCTGAAACTCCTTGCCACTGTTGAATATCTCATTTGGGCGCAGGTCGTCGACAAGACTCTGGTCGGCGGGCCCGGATGAGAAATAACTTATGAAGGCTATGATGAGGACAATGCCTATACATAGAAGTACGAAGCCGAAGATAAAGTTCGTCTTGTCATTGATGATATTGTCAAGCCCAATCGCCTGGCTGAACGTCTTGCTCCGGCGGTCGGATTTTTTCTTTGCCATAATTACTTTAATATCTGTTGGATTACTTGTTGCCGTCGGTCAGCCGGCAAACTTTCTGCAAAATTAGTAAAAAAGCAGTAGATATAGACTATAAGTTCGTGATTTTTTTCTAATTTTGCAAACTGAACATAAAAACAACAATGACCAAAATAATATACAACAAGTTTGATAAGAAACAGATAGGCCAGCTGCCAAGGGTGCTCTTTGGTGGAAAGATAGTGGTTGTCTTGACGGTCTCTGAGGCCGACAAGGCTGTGAAATACCTACTCTCACGCGACATCCTCGGCATCGACACTGAGACGCGTCCCGTCTTCCGCAAGGGACAGCACCATAAGGTGGCCTTGCTTCAGGTCTCCGACCGAGACACCTGCTTTCTCTTCCGTCTCAACCGCATAGGCATGCCGAAGTCGGTACTGAAACTCCTTGAGGACAAGACCATCCCGAAGATAGGACTGTCGCTAGTCGACGATATGCTGATGCTGCATCACCGTGCGAAGTTCACCCCCGGGTATTTTATCGACTTGCAGAACTACACCAAAGGGCTGGGTATTGAGGACCTGAGCCTTCAGAAGCTCTATGCCAATATCTTCCACCAGCGCATCTCCAAGCGGGAACAGCTGTCCAACTGGGAGAACGATGTTCTCACCGAGGCGCAGAAACGCTATGCTGCCACCGATGCCTGGACGTGCATCAACCTCTATGAGGAGATGAAGCGAATGAAGGAGAGTGGTGATTATGAGTTGGTTACTGTTGATGAGACTATAGCGAAAACTGACAACAATGAAATACAAGACAATAAGACTGAAAAAAGGTAAGGAGAGCAGTCTTCTGCGCTTCCACCCCTGGATATTCTCTGGTGCCATCGAAGGCATCGACGATGGTATGGAGGAAGGCGACACCGTGCGTGTCGTGGCTCATGACGGTGCTTTCCTTGCCGTGGGACATTATCAGATAGGATCCATAGCGGTGCGCGTGCTGAGCTTTGAGGACATCACCATCGATGGTGCGTTCTGGCGTGAACGACTCCGCAAGGCCTACGACGTGAGGAAAGCCATTGGCGTGATACGTAAGCCGGTGGAGAACGCTGCACCTAATTATAATGTGAACACCACCTACCGTCTCGTCCATGGTGAGGGCGACAACCTCCCCGGATTGGTTATAGACATCTATGACGACACCGCCGTCATGCAGGCCCACAGCGTCGGCATGCATGTCAACCGTCAGGATATTGCCGAAGCTCTTGCCGATGTCATGGGACAGGAGCTCCGCGCCATCTACTATAAGAGTGAGACCACACTGCCCTTCAAGGCCAACCTCGGACAAGAGAACGGATTTATTCTTGGCTCTACAGACAACAATATCGCCATAGAGAACGGACTGAAGTTCCATATCGACTGGCTTAAGGGACAGAAGACTGGCTTCTTCGTCGACCAGCGTGAGAACCGAGCCCTCGTGGAGCGTTATGCCCACGGTCGGTCCGTGCTGAATATGTTCTGCTATACCGGCGGTTTCTCGGTCTATGCCATGCGCGGTGGGGCACGGATGGTGCACTCCGTCGACAGCTCTGCCAAGGCCATAGAGCTCACCAAGGCCAATATGGAACTCAACTTCCCATGCGATGACCGCCATGAGGCCTACTGTGAGGACGCCTTCAAATATCTCGACGAGCACGATGACACCTACGACCTTATGATACTAGACCCGCCGGCCTTTGCCAAGCACCGTAAGGCGCTACGAAACGGACTGAGAGGTTACACGCGGTTGAACGTCAAAGGACTGCAGCGTATACGCCACGGAGGAATACTCTTCACCTTCAGTTGCTCGCAGGTCGTCACCAAAGACAACTTCCGTGAGGCCGTCTTCACCGCGGCGGCACAGACAGGACGGCGTGTGCGTATCCTCCACCAGCTCCATCAGCCTGCCGACCATCCTATAAACATCTACCATCCTGAGGGCGAATACCTCAAGGGGCTGGTTCTTTACGTGGAATAGAAAGAAACTATTTTAGTACAGGGCCCTGTAAATGTTTGATTGACTACTGAATAAAAAACTAAGACATGAAATTTGCTCATCATAACGGTCTTCTGTTATCGGCACTCTCCGGAGGTGCCGACAGCACGGCACTGCTCCTGTGGCTCTTGGAAAAGGGGTGCAGGGTGGAGGCCGTGCACTGTAACTTCCATCTCCGTGGAGAAGAGAGCGACCGCGACGAGCAGTTCTGTAAGGACCTCTGCCGCAGACACGGCATACCGTTGCATATAGCTCATTTCGACACCGTGACCTTCGCGCAGATGCACCATCAGAGCATTGAGACGGCGGCACGGAACCTGCGGTACCGCTATTTCCTTGATCTGGCCTGCGACCTCGGTGCCGACGGCGTCTGTGTGGCACACAACCGCAACGACCAGGCTGAGACACTGCTGATGAACCTTGTCCGTGGAGCGGGCATCCATGGCCTCACGGGGATGAAGGCGGAGCGTACTGTCGAATGGCGCGGACGGAAGGTGAGCATCATTAGACCTTTGCTCGACGTGAGCCGCAAGGAGATAGTGCAGTTCCTTAATGCCAGAAAGCAGTCGTGGGTCACCGACAGCACAAACCTTGAGACTGATGCCACACGCAACAAGTTTCGCCTGGAGGTCATACCTCTGCTCGAGAAAATAAACCCCTCGGCAATGGCCAACATCGCCGACACATGCCGACGACTGCAGACCGTAGAGTCCATCTATGACAGTCAGATAGAACAGGGTCGGCGGCGTGTCCTTGGAAGCTCTCTTCCCGACGGTGCCGGCAATGGTTCGGACAAAACTATGGCGGAGCAGGGGCTGCAGGAGATACACATCGGCATAGCGTCGCTTCGGAAGGAGACCGCACCGGAGGCATTGCTCTTTGAGATAGCAAGCCGGTATGGGTTCAACGGTCATCAGGTGGAGGATGTCATGGCTCATCTTGACGGAGGTCCGGGAAAGGTATGGAGCAGTGCCACACACCAGCTGCTCCTCGACAGAGAGGACATCGTCATCGCAAAGCGGAATGACGACCGTGGCATAAGGATGCGTATCCCGGAAGAGGGCGTCTATGTCGTCGGACAGAGGGGGAAGATTAGGATTACCCGGCAGAATGTCGACAAGGACTTTGCCGTGGCACGGACGGCCGATGCCGTATCCCTCGATGCCGACAGTGTAGTATTCCCGTTGACGCTGAGGACCGTGGAGAAGGGCGACCGCTTCGTGCCGTTCGGCATGCGTGGCTCTAAGCTCGTCAGCGACTTCCTTACCGACAAAAAACTGTCGCTACTGGAGAAACGCCGGCAACTTGTCCTCTGCGATGCCTCGGACCGTATACTGTGGGTCATCGGACGCCGTCCCGACAACCGTTTCCGTATAACGCCCGAAACAAAGAATGCCTACAATATAGCATTCAGCAAGTCTTTAATGCGTTGATAGATATTACGATCTGCCTCAATTCCGCTACCGTACTAAAAGTCTCAGAGCATTGTAGTAGAAATCATCAGGAATGCGATATTAAATTTGCATGTTGCCCAATTTGTTGTTTGAGTTGTTAATTGTTCATATCAAGCGGGCGGATACCAAATTGTTTCTGCTGACTTTTTATTACAAAAAAACATCATTAAAATCGACCAATCTAGAAGTTAAAATCTTTTAAAAGGCAGGA
Organism: uncultured Prevotella sp.; assembly: GCA_900316565.1. Taxonomy (GTDB): domain Bacteria; phylum Bacteroidota; class Bacteroidia; order Bacteroidales; family Bacteroidaceae; genus Prevotella. The sequence goes on from ONDK01000001.1 coordinate 55,807, forward strand.
AAACAGCGGTGATTTGGCAGAAAAAACGGGTTGGTTTGTAAAACGATAGGTTTTACAAGGTAAAAGCATAGGTTTTACCTCGTAAATGTACTACAAATACAATGCAAGTAAGCCTTACTTTCAGGGCCAAAATGGGCATTATTTGAGTCTTCAAAAATTGGGCTTTAATAATATATTGATTATCAGGATGATACAAAATATCCATTTTTAACGTATTTGACAGCGTTTTAGGTCGTCATTCAGAATAATCGAAAAATGAAGAGGCTAAATTGTCATATTACTTTACATATACTATAATGCTAACACGTAAATATTTCCTCTCCGAGCACGAAGTGGGTTACTTATCAGCTATATTTACCCAGGCTGCATTCGCTGACCTCAAGTCCTTAAATCGTTAAACTATCTTTAAAAGGCGTCAGTTTGGCGTGTAACGTTTTTCAGAGTCACTTTTTTTTAGTACCTTTACACCTCGAAACTAGACTAAAAACGGTTTAGAAGGCAAATAAAGGGCATTTACGGCGATTTTACCGTCTTTTCGCTCTGTTGGGATTTGCGACCGTTCTTCTGTTTCTAAAACCGCATAGAGGAAAATACAAATTATTAAGTAATGGACGAAAATAAGACTATTGATCAGGACAGGATCATGAAAATCAACATCGAGGAAGAGATGAAGAGCTCGTATATCGACTATAGTATGTCGGTAATTGTAGCCAGAGCCCTCCCGGATGTTCGTGATGGATTTAAGCCTGTTCACCGCCGCATTCTCTACGGTATGCGCGGCATCGGCAACCTCAGTAATCAACCATATAAGAAATGTGCCCGCGTCGTCGGTGAGGTACTCGGTAAGTATCACCCACACGGTGACAGCTCAGTCTACGGTGCCCTTGTACGCATGGGGCAGAGCTGGAACATGCGCTATACCCTTGTAGACGGTCAGGGTAACTTCGGTTCCGTCGACGGCGACTCTCCGGCTGCCATGCGTTATACAGAGTGCCGTCTCTCAAAGATGGGAGAGCACATCATGGACGACATCGACAAGGACACCGTCGACATGGTTAACAACTTCGACGACACGCTGAAGGAGCCTTCCGTTATGCCGACAAAGATACCTAACCTTCTGGTGAACGGTGGAAACGGCATTGCCGTGGGTATGGCCACGAATATCCCTACGCATAATCTTAATGAGGTTATCGATGGCTGCTGCGCTTATATCGACAATCCCGACATCGACCTTGACGGCCTGATGAAGTATATCCCCGCTCCGGACTTCCCGACGGGTGCATACATCTACGGCCTTAAGGGAGTGCGCGACGCTTATGAGACCGGCCGTGGACGTATCATCATGCGTGCCAAGGCAGAGATAGAAAGCGGAGAGCAGCACGACAAGATTGTCATCACGGAGATACCTTACGGTGTCAACAAGCAGCAGCTCATCGAGTATATCGCCGACCTGGTCAAAGAGGGAAAGATTGACGGTATTTCCAACGTCAACGATGAGACCGGCCGTCAGGGCATGCGCATCGTAGTGGACGTGAAGAGGGAGGCCAACGCCAATGTCATACTTAATAAACTGTTTAAGATGACAGCCCTACAGAGCTCTTTCTCAGTAAACTGCATAGCCCTTGTCAAGGGCCGTCCGCATCTACTGACACTTAAGGACTGCATAAAATACTTCGTGGAGCATCGCCATGAGGTAACCATACGCCGCACGAAATTCGACTTGAAGAAGGCACAGGAGCGTGCCCACATCCTCGAAGGACTTATCATTGCGGTGAACAATATCGACGAGGTGGTCGACATCATCAAGAGCAGCAAGACACCGTCAGACGCACAGCGCAATCTTGAGAAGCGGTTCTCTCTCGACGAGATACAGTCGAAGGCTATCGTGGACATGCGCCTCGGTTCACTGACAAGCCTGCAGGTCGACAAGCTCCATGCAGAGTATGACGAGCTGATGGAGACCATCAAGAACCTGCAGGAGATTCTCGACAATCCGGAGCGTTGCAAGCAAGTGATGAAGGACGACCTCATTGAGGTTAAGGAGAAATATGGCGACGCACGCCGCACGGAGATTATCCCAGATGAGCATGAGTTCAACGCCGAGGATTTCTATCCTAACGACCCGGTGGTGATAACCATCAGCCACCTGGGATACATCAAGCGCACACCTCTTGCCGACTTCCGTGAGCAGGCACGTGGCGGTGTGGGCTCTAAGGGTGCGAGAACACGTGAGAAGGACTTCACGGAGTTCATCTATCCGGCTACCATGCATCAGACGATGCTGTTCTTCACGCGTCAGGGCCGCTGCTACTGGATGAAGTGTTACGACATTCCTGAGGGCGACAAGAACTCCAAGGGACGTGCCATACAGAACATGCTGGCACTGGAACCGGGCGACACGGTAAACGCATGCCTGCGTCTGCGCAGCTCCGCCGACGATGACTTCCTCGACAACCACTTCGTGGTGTTCGCAACAAAGCGCGGCCTGGTGAAGAAGACAAGTCTTAGAGCATACTCCAACCCACGCTCAAAGGGTATCATAGCTATAAACATCAATGACGACGATGAGGTCGTGGACGTTCGTCTGACCAATGGTCATAACGAACTTATCCTCGCCGACCGCAACGGACGCGCATGCCGCTTCGACGAGGGTAAGGTGCGCACCATGGGCCGCGTCTCTACCGGTGTACGCGGAATGACGCTAAGCGAGGACGGACAGGACGAGGTCGTCGGCATGATTGTCGTCAACGATCCGGTCAGCGAGAGTGTGATGGTCGTTTCGGAGAACGGTTACGGCAAGCGCTCACAGGTGGAGGACTACCGTAAGACCAACAGAGGCGGAAAGGGCGTGAAGACCCTTAACATCACTGACAAGACCGGTAAACTAGTGGCTATCAAGAATGTCACCGACGATAATGACCTCATGATTATCAACAAGAGCGGTATTGTCATCCGTCTCTCCGTAGCTGAATGCCGTATCATGGGCAGGGCCACGCAGGGCGTCCGTCTCATCAACCTGTCCAAGAAGAACGATGTCATCGCTAGTGTCTGCAAGGTCATGAGCTCTGAGCTCGAGGCGCAGGTGGAAGAGGAAAGCCGCGCCGCATGGGCCAAGACCAGCGACGAGATAAAGAGCGACACCGTCAGCGCCAATCCTTCACAGGAGGACGGCGCGGAAACAGAGACCGACGATGAGACAGCAGAGGGCGCCGGCGATAACGACAACACACCGGTCGACTTCGATTAAAGAAATAAACCATCAAGTCTTATGTGCTCAGAAAGGGCATGTGGGACTTGAGTTTAACGAAAAAAAATAACCAAAACATTAAATTTTAATTAAACAACGAAAATGAAAAAAATGATGATGTTTGCGGTCATGATGCTTATCTCGGTATCTGCCGCATTCGCTGGAAACAGCGACGCTTTGAAAGCCATCCTCAAGTCGGAAGACTACGTCGAGGCCAACAAGCTCGTGCAGTCGACCCTTGACCAACTGGCCGACAACGCTGAAAAGGCTTCCGCCTACAACAAGGTGGTCGACTTGGCCCTTGCAGCCTTCAACGACCAGGCTAAGCTCGCAGCAGCCAACAAGGCCGACGAGGCTAAGATGTACGATGCTCTGGAGACAGCCTTCACCGCTGCCGACGAGTGCTACAAGTACGACCAGCTTCCTAACGCCAAGGGAAAGGTCAAGGAACGCTTCGGAAAGGTCAACGCAGTGCGTCTCTCACAGCTCCGCCCTTACCTCATCAATGCCGGTGGCTACTATCAGGGCAAGGATTATCCGCGTGCTTTCAAGCTTCTGAGCTCTTACATAAACATCAACGACAATCCAATGTACGCTGAAGTAAAGAACGACCCGGCCAAGGACCCGAACTTCAAGCTCGCCGCTTACTACGCTGGCTACATGGCTCTCATGGCCCAGGACTATCCTGACGCTGAGAAGTATGCCGGCATGGCCGTTACCGACTCTGTAAACGGTGCCAACGCCCTGCAGATACAGCTCCAGGCTATGAAGGCTCAGATGAAGACCGCAGAGGACTCAGTGAAGTTCATCGACAAGTGCAAGGCTCTCTACGAGCAGTATCCTGACAACCAGGCTATCTTCGCCAACCTCGTTGATGCCTACAACCAGGCTAACCGTTCCGCTGACGCTGAGAAGCTCGTTGACAGCCGTCTGGCCAGCAAGCCTAACGACTTCATCGCTCTTTGGGTGAAGGGCCAGCTCCTGGAGCAGCAGAACAAGTTCGAGGAGGCTGTCGACGTCCTCAAGAAGTCGCTTGAGAACACTCCTGACCAACCACAGACCAAGCTGCAGCTCAACGCCAGCATCGGCGACTGCTACCTCTATCACGCTCAGACCCGTCTTGAGAAAATCAAGGGTGTGCTCTCCAAGGCTGCCAAGGACCAGTTCGTTCCAGTCTATCAGAACGCCATCAACTACTATGAGGCTGCCAAGGCCCTCGACACTGACCAGACCCAGAAGAGCAAGTATGCAGCCCGTCTGTACAACTGCTACTACTTCGTCTATGGCGAGAACGATCCTAAGACCCAGGAGGCTAAGACCTACGCTGGATATTAACAGATGAATTCTACAGTCCCTCCCTATGTGTTCTTTCCAAGACCTACAAGGGAGGGATTGTTCTTTTCAATAACAATTAGCTTATGATAAGAATTCTTTCCACTCTCACGATGGCTTTGTTGCCGCTGGCCATGCTCGCTCAGACGGCCAACCCGCGGAAGGACGCTGAGAAGATGAACCAGCGCGCACAGATAATATATTATGAGCTGGAGAATCAGTCTGTAACCGATTCCCTGCGTTACTACCGTAATATAATGGACGTGGTGGACTACAGCCTGAAGAGTGACGAGTCGGACAGAATTCCGGATAAGAAAGGGCAGGTTAAGTTACGCTACGAGACCGATAACCATAGGCGCATCTCCACGCTGCGTCCGTTTCTTATCGACGCCGGCCTTTATCTCACCGCCCATCACTACCGTCAGGATGGCATCAACGCTTGGAAACTGTATATCAAAGCCGCTGCCTCGCCATTGCTGAAGAACGACAAGGCCACGGACGAGACCGGAACTGCCGCATTCTACATCGCACAGTCGGAGCTCTACGCGCGGAACTATAAGGCCGCAGACCGTTTCGCCGACATAGCCATGCAGGACGACGATGTGGCACAGGATGCAGCGGAGATTAAGGCCCGTTGCATGCACGATCAGATGGTCAACCATGAGGACTCTGTCAAGTACCTCTCCGTCCTGGCTGAGCTCTACCGCTCGGACCCCTCCGACAAAATCTACTTCGCATGGATAATGCAGTTCTACAGCCATGAAAACAGAAGTTTCAACTTAGAGGACTTCGTAGACCAACAGCTGAGGCTGTTCCCTAACTCTCCCGTACCATGGCTGCTCAAGGGCGAGACGGCCATGCATGCCAAACGCTGGGAGGAGGCCGCCGATGCCTACAAACATGCCAACGAGATAGACCCAAACCGTCTGCCGGTGGTCTATAACATCGGAGTGTGCATGCTCAACTGGGGTGTAGGGCTGATAAATGAGAATGCGGAGAAGAAGAAACGCAAGAAGAAGGACACCAAGGCCGACAGTATCATCGCTGAGGCCCGGACCTGTCTTGAGAAGGTGAAGGAGATGGACCCGCACAGGAAAAACGTTGACTGGGTGACGCCATTATATCATATCTATCTCATTGTAGGAGACGAGGCCAAGGCCGACGAGCTAAGGCCATTGGTAAAGAAAGGGTAGGGGAAGCTGCCATGCCGAAATATCTTCAGGAAAAAGATTCTAAAAGGATAATGTTCAAGAGTGTTTTTAAATATACGTTGTTTCTCATGCTGATGATGCTGATGCCCTCCGGACTGGCAGCACAGATGAAGCAGTTGTCGCAGGCAAAGGATTATCTAAAGACCGGAAAGAACTTGGACAAGGCCGAGAGCCTTATCCGGAGTCTCCTTGCCGACTCTGCGCAGAAGGATAATCTCAAGGCTTGGCAGATGCTTGTCGAGACGCTAAAGACGCAATATGAGCAGGGCAATGAGAAAATGTACCTGAAGCAGAAGTACGATACGCTGTCGTTCTTCGTAACTACAAGGAAACTGTTTGAGGCTGCGGAGTCAGCCGACTCCGTCGACGCAAAGCCAGATAACAACGGACACGTGAAAACAAAATATCGCGAGCGCAATTCGCAATATTTGAAGACAATCATGCCAAACATCTTTTACGGCGGATTGTATTTTATCAACAAGAAAGACTATGAGACGGCTTATAAATATTTCAACCATTTCATAAGCCTTCCGGCACTGCCATTGTACAAGGACCTTAAGCTGAAGGCCGACGACAACATGAGAATCAGCGCAGCTTATTGGACAATGTATTGCGGGTTTAAACTCAACTCGGCAGAGATGATACTGAAATACGATGAGCTGGCAGAGAAAGACACATCGCAGCTGGCCTTCGTCTGGCAGTACAAGGCAGAGGCTTACTCACTGATACACGACATGCCTCGATACGTGGGACTTCTGCAAGAGGGCTTCGACAAGTATCCCAAGTTCCCGTTCTTTTTCCCGCGCCTCATGGAGTATTTTGACGATACCAATCAGCTCGACTCGGCCCTTGCCCTGGCCGACAGAGCCATCGACGTCGACTCCACAAGCCATTTCTACCGTTATGCCAAAAGCTCCGTGCTGCTCAACATGGGACGGTATGAGGAATGTCTCGACATCTGCAAGCAACTGATATCCGAGAACGGGAACCTCGCCGACGCCTACTATAACGCTGGGCTCGCTTATTTCAACATGGCCGTGGAACTGGACAAAAACCGTCAGTCCTCAAGGCAGATGAGACAGAAGACGCTGAAATATTACCGTGAGGCCCTCCCATACCTCGAGAAGTACCGTGAGATGGCACCCGACCGCAAAGACAACTGGATGTCGCCTTTGTACACCATTTACCTCAATCTGAACATGGGAAAGAAATTTGACGAGATAGACAAGATAAGATATGAATACAAAAGAAATAATAAATAAGCTCGGAATAAAACCCAACGACATGCAGACGGCCGCATGCAAGGCCATCACAGAGGGTGGACACGACGTGGTGATACTCTCGCCGACGGGAACAGGAAAGACCTACGCTTATCTCATACCCATCGCCTCGATGCTCGACGCACTGTCGGACGAACTTCAGGCCGTCGTCATCCTCCCAGGACGTGAGCTGGCATTACAGTCGGCGAACGTACTGAAGGGAATGGGAACAGGACTGCGGACGATGGCACTCTACGGCGGACGGCCTACGATGGACGAGCACCGCAAGCTGCGGCAGGAACGCCCGCAGATAGTCTTCGCTACTCCCGGACGACTCAACGACCATCTTGACAAGGGCAACATCGATGCCGACGACGTCAAGTTCCTCGTCATCGATGAGTTCGACAAGATGCTGCAGATGGGCTTTCAGAATGAGATGAGCCAAATCATCAGTAAACTGCCCTCGGAAGAACACCGTGTACTGCTCTCCGCCACCGACGCCGAGGAAATACCGTCCTATCTCCGCGACGGCTTTGAGCCGCTAAGACTCGACTTCCTGCCGAAAGAACAAACGGAGGAGAAACGTGTAAATATATACAAGGTGGAAAGCCCTGACAAGGATAAACTGGAGACCCTCGCACGACTGCTCGTAGGCCTCGGCAACCAGAGCAGCATCGTATTCCTCAACTACCGCGACTCCGTGGAGCGCACGGCGCAGTATCTCAAGGAACGGGGGTTCACCATCAGCATGTTCCACGGCGGACTCGACCAGGTACAGCGTGAGCGCAGCCTCTATCTCTTCAGCAATGGAACGGCCAACATCCTCGTATGTACCGACCTGGCAAGCCGCGGACTTGACATACCGAACATCGAAAATATCATACATTATCACATACCAGAAGGTGAGGACGCTTACATCCACCGCGTCGGTCGTACGGCGCGATGGGATAAGCACGGCCGCACCTTTTTCATTTTGTCGCCGCAGGAGACTATCCCGGAATATGTCAGCAACCCGTCGGAGTCCAATGCCAGTGTGATGATAACCCCTTACGACATCAGCGGCACCGCAGCACCCACCGATGCCATTCCCCAGCCAAAGATGGCTACAGTTTACATCGGCAAGGGAAAGAAGGACAAAATCTCCAAGGGCGACATCGTAGGCTTCCTCTGCAAGAAAGGGGGATTGAAAGGCGCGGAGATAGGACGCATCGATGTCTTCGAGCGCTATTCCTATGCTGCCGTGCCACGTCAGAAGCTACGGCAATTGCTCAAACTTACGCGTAATGAGAAGATAAAAGGACAGAAAACGGTTACGGAGGAAGTGTCTCTCGACTTTTAATCTTCTAAATTTATGTGTAATTATTTGCGTATGTGAAATAAAAAGTGTAATTTCGCAGTCGTTAAGTAAGAAAACGATAGTAAAATCCAACAAATAATAAGCAGTAAAATCCAACAAACAACGAACTTAAATTAACATAAAGATGAAGAAGTACAATTTTAATGCTGGTCCGTCAATGCTTCCCCGCGAGGTTATTGAGAACACAGCAAAGCAAATTTTGGATTTCAACGGCAGTGGCCTTTCCCTCATGGAGATCAGCCACCGTGCTGCAGATTTCAAACCGGTTGTCGACGAGGCCGTGTCACTTATCAAAGAGTTGCTCGACATTCCTCAGGGCTATTCAGTAATCTTCCTTGGTGGCGGTGCTTCACTGCAGTTCATGCAGATACCGGCTAACTTCCTCATCAAGAAAGCCGGCTATATCAACTCCGGTACATGGGCTAAGAAAGCCATGAAAGAGGCTAAGCACTTCGGTGAGGTCGTAGAGGTCGCTTCCTCTGCCGACGACAACTATACCCACCTCCCGGAAATCAAGGACATCCCGTCCGACCTCGACTATCTCCACGTTTGCACCAACAACACCATCTTCGGTACTGAGATACGTAAGGACATCGACGCTCCCGTGCCTCTGATAGCAGATATGTCGTCAGATATCATGAGCCGCCCCGTGGACGTATCGAAGTATACGGCTATCTATGCCGGAGCACAGAAGAACATGGCTATGGCCGGCGTTACAGTTATCATCGTCAAGGACGACATGCTCGGCAAGGCACCACGTGAGCTCCCGACAATGATCGACTACCGCACGCACGTTGAGAAAGGCTCTATGTTCAACACTCCTCCTGTAGTGCCTATCTACTCTCTCCTCGAGACCATGCGCTGGCTGAAGGCCCAGGGCGGCGTCAAGGAGATGGACCGCAGAGCGCATGAGCGCGCACGCATCCTCTATGATGAGATAGACCGCAACAAGCTCTTCCGCGGCACCGTCGAGGAGAGCAGCCGCTCGGTAATGAACATCTGCTTCGTCATGAACGACGAGTACAAGGAACTGGAGAAGCCGTTCCTCGACTTCGCCACGGCTCGTGGCATGGTCGGCGTAAAGGGACACCGCTCCGTAGGAGGCTTCCGCGCTTCTTGCTACAACGCACAGACCATAGAGGGCGTCAACGCACTTGTAAAGGCAATGAAGGACTTCGAGGCTGAGCACTAAACAAAACATTTCCCCAAGTTTCGGAAGTTTGTATACTCTTTACTGACTTCCGAAACTTGTAATTTAGACCTGTTGAACATTATAACAATGAAAGTATTAATAGCAACCGTAAAGCCTTTTGCACCAGCTGCTGTGGAAGGCATAAAGAAAGAACTTGAAGCAAACGGACACGAGGTAGTGCTGCTTGAGAAATATGCTGACAACGCAGAACTGCTCGACGCTGTCAAGGATGTTGATGCGATGATTGTACGCTCCGACAAAGTGACAAAGGAAGTGCTCGACGCGGCAAAGAGCCTTAAGATTGTCGTACGCGCTGGAGCTGGTTATGACTCTATAGACACTGTCTACGCAAAGGAGAAGAACGTAGTCGTAGAGAACACACCGGGGCAGAACTCTAACGCTGTAGCTGAGCTCGTCTTCGGACTCCTCGTCTACGCTGTCCGCAACTTCTACAATGGCAAAGCCGGCACGGAGCTGAAGGGGAAGCGCCTGGGTATCCTCGCCTTCGGTAATGTGGGACGCAACGTAGCACGCATCGCAAAGGGCTTCGGCATGGAGGTCAGTGCCTTTGATGAGTTCGTTCCTGCCGACAAGATTGAGGCTCAGGGAGTGCGCGCGGCAAAGAGCCGTGATGACTTGTTTGAGACCAATGACATCGTTTCGCTCCATATCCCCGCTACCGACGAGACACGCCAGAGCATCAACTACGAGGTCGTCAACAAGCTCCCTAAGAACGGTATCCTCATCAACACCGCACGAAAGGAAGTTATCAATGAACCCGAACTACTCAAGCTCCTCGCTGACCGTCCTGACCTTAAATACATCACCGACATCAAGCCAGACGCTGACACTGACTTCCAGAAGTTTGAGGGGCGCTATTTCTCTACGCCAAAGAAGATGGGAGCGCAGACCGCCGAGGCAAACATCAATGCCGGCATCGCTGCCGCAAAGCAAATCAATGCTTTCTTCAAGGATGGCGACACCAAGTTCCAGGTCAACAAGTAATATGAGAAAATCAATGTAGGGAGAGTGGTGTTGAAGTGATCCTCATTTTGCAACATCATCTTCTGCAGAACACTAAATAAGGAAGTCCAGTTTGGGCTTCCTTTTTTGTTTCTATCACTCATATACAAGTTTCTTAGAAATCTTTGAGGATAACTTTCTATAGGTATTAATTTTTACTGTCGGAATCGAATCATATAAGCTAACAGATAGAAACAGTAAATATGGTTAGGACATTACACTAGCTGGCTAAACGAGCGAAGCGAGTGCAACCTTTGGTAAAGACAAGAAAGTACCCTTTCCGTACTGTATCTCTTGAGACACTGTGTGATTACTCTGCTGTCACCATACTCAAAGCTGCACTCGCTTTCAGCTGCTTATTATTTTTCGGCATCTCCAGCCATCTTCAATCGTCGTCCAGATCTATGGAGTCGTCGTTTATTGTTATCGTGTCCAACTGCTCATTGTCCTCTTCTTGTGTAGGTGCTGGGATGAGAAGCTGCTTAAGGTCATAGAAGCTGCCGTTATAGATATCGAGGTCCACGTATCCGTTGATGCCCGGAAGCTTTGCCGCGTCAGTGTGCTGCCAGAACTTCCAGTCCCCGCGGTACTCCATCTTGTCGACATAGTAGTGTGCTATCCAGTAGGGATAGCCGTCGAAGCGCTCGTCGGATAGGTATGTGTCCTTAAACTTATAGTATGTATATATAATAGGTTTTACCTGATATTTGTTTTCCACTATATGTAGCCAAGTGAGCACCTCAAGCTGGAAGTCCTCCACGCTCATGTCCTTTGGCTTATGCTCCACGTCGAGCACCGGCGGCAGGTCGCCTGGTTCAAGGTTTACCTTAGAAATGAAGAAATAGGCTTGTGAACGTGCCGGTGTGCTGAGACTCAGGTAATGATATGCCCCACGGATGAAACCGTTGTCCTTGGCAAGGGCGAAGTTCTGTTCAAAGTTCTCGTCGACATACTTGTTTCCTTCCGTGGCCTTGATGATGACGAAGCGCACGGGTGAGCCGTTTATCATGGCATTGTGCAGCCGGTCCCAGTTTATCTTTCCTTGGTGGTGGCTGATGTCGATACCCCGTATCTCGTAACCGTCGGGGTAGTGTGGGTCGCCATAAATGGCACGCCAGCGGAAGCCTGTAGGACTGACAAAGAAGAAATAGAATGCCCAGACGTATAAGGTCACAATAGCCACTCCCGTCAGCCACAACGTCCATCGTGGCCACCGTTTGAAAAGAGTATATTCTTGTGGCTTTTGTCTTGTCATCCTGTCTATGCGGTAAGAAGAAAGTTCCGGAAACTTGTATCCCTTTGCGGGGTGCGGCTTTGCCATGGCCAAGGCCGTCCGCAAACAGTATTTTTATGGTTGCGGATGGCGACGAGGGCCACACCCTGCAAGCGGATGAAACAAGTTGGAAACCTGATTATTGTTTGTGACTATTACACCTCGTGCTCTAAGAGCAGTGTTTTCGTAGGACGGTCGCAGACCTCCTCAGGCCCAAAGTACTGTATAGGTCCTGGGTAGACGAAGCATGTCATCATAGCCCAGTCGTCGCGGTGGCGTTTGTACTCTTGGTAAGGACGTCCGTTGAGGTCTACGAGAGCTTTCTTGATAACCGGCTTGAGCTGTCCGTTACGGCGTTCCATATTCAGCATGCTCGTGATGGGTACGCCACCGGCTCTCCAGTCCTCTGTCTTACCAATAGTGTTCTTCACCACTGCCATATAACCCGTCTTTCCATTGGCGATGAGCTGTGCGGCACTTGTGCCGAGAGCATAGCAGTAGTCGGCGTCGAAGTTTGAAGGAATGGCGCATCGTCCTTCATAACCGAAGAAATGATGCTGTGTGTGGAAGTGGCCCTTGAACTTGCCTTCCTCCTTCCACAGACGGAGCTTCGCTGCAACCATGCGTGATATAAGCTTGTCAGTCTCAATGCTCGATACCTGAACGTTGCCGTGCGGGTCGCGTTCAAGACTCAGCTGGCGTGCCACATCATAAGGCAGAGTTTCGAAGGTGTTGGCGTTGTCCTTGCTGAGATGTTCCAGAATATAGCGGCGCTGTTCTGCCTTGTTGAGATTTTTGTATTCTTCTCCGTGTTCAGCCAGCATGTCGTTGAGCTCGCTGATAAGCCGTCCTATCGCAGGGATAAACTCGATGAGCCCCTCTGGTATGAGCACCACGCCGTAGTTCATGCCGCGGGCAGCCCTTTCGGCTACGATGCCTGCGATATAGTCGACGATGTCGTTCAGAGAGTCGTCGTTGGCTTGCACCTCTTCGGAGATAAGACAGATGTTTGGATGTGTCTGAAGGGCACATTCCAGCGCGATATGTGAAGCTGACCGTCCCATCAGTTTCACGAAGTGCCAGTATTTCTGTGCAGAGGCACAGTCGCGCTCTATGTTTCCTATCAGCTCACTGTATGTCTTTGTGGCTGTATCGAAGCCGAAACTTGTCTCTATCTGGTCGTTCTTCAGGTCTCCGTCGATGGTCTTTGGCACGCCTATGACCTGTATGCCGTCGCCATGTTCCTTGTAGTATTCCGCAAGAACGGCAGCGTTTGTGTTGGAGTCATCGCCTCCGATGATGACAAGGGCTTTGATGTCTAGCTTGTTTATTATCTGTAGTCCTTTCTCAAACTGCTCCTCCGTCTCAAGCTTTGTACGTCCTGAGCCGATGATGTCAAAGCCGCCGGTGTTGCGGTATTCGTCGATGATATCCTCGGTAAGCTCCATATACTCGTGGGAGATGAGTCCGGCAGGACCGAGTAGGAAACCGAACAGACGGTTGTCGGGATTGAGTCGCTTGAGCTCATCAAACAATCCGGAGATGACGTTGTGTCCGCCGGGTGCCTGACCACCGCTGAGGATGACGCCTACGTTGATGGCCTTCTGTACCGGTTCCTCACCGGGAACGAACTCCACCATTGGCATTCCGTAGGTGTTGGGGAACAGGCTTTTTATTATCTGCTGGTCACGGACGCTGCTGGTGGGTTCGCCTTCGACCGCTTTGACGTTTCCTTTCAGGGCCACAGGTAGCTTTGGCTTGTACGATGAGCGAATTTTTTCTAAAGTGCTTTTTTCCATTGATATAGTTGTTAGATTGATTGAAATTCTGTTTTACTCCTTTGCAAAATTACTTTTTTTCTTCGACAAAACACAAGTAAAAGTGATTAATTTCATGTTTTGTGATAATTTTTTAAAATATTGACAAGTGTTTCCGAGATTTTTTCTTATCTTTGAACGCCAATGAACGTTTAACTCTTAAAACGACCAAATATTATGTCAAACAAAAGAGACTTAAAGAAAGCCATACGCAATATCTGCGCTGAGCTGTTTACAGAATGTGCAAGTGCTACTTTGTATTGTGAACCGGAGCAAAAGGAGAATGGTGAGGCCCTCTTGACATCGATACTCACGATGACCAACAACTACCTGTGCCGTGTCTCTCATCCTGAGCCTGGCATGGCGACAAAGAAATATTATAAAGATTTGATAGATAATTTCAATAAGGAAGTGGAGGGGCTTGTAGACCAGATAAACGCTTTCTCATAGAATGGATACGCGTGATGTCTTACCGTCATTGCTGATAATGGCGTAAAGCGCGTATGATATTACATATATCGTATGATTCAGAAAATTTGCAGTTGGTTATTATATAGATGCATGGGATGGACAAAAAATGTTACCATTGACCATCCCGAGAAATACATCATTTGCCTTGCTCCCCATACCAGTAACTGGGACTTTGTACTTGGCAAGCTCTATTCATGCTCTGTAGGCCGTAAAATCAACTTCCTGATGAAGAAGGAGTGGTTCGTATGGCCATTGGGAGTCTTCTTCCGGCATGTCGGGGGAATACCGGTGTGGAGGGATAAGCATACCAGTCTCACTGATCGTCTCGCCGAGGAGGCCAGGAAAGCAGACAGCTTTGCGCTGTGCATAACTCCAGAGGGCACCCGTTCGTTGAACCCGGACTGGAAGTTGGGCTTCTACTATATCGCTCTTAAGGCCGGCATTCCCATTCTCCTCTACGGACTGGACTATGACAAGAAGCTCATACAGTGCACGAAGAGCATTGTGCCAAGTGGTAATGTAGACGAAGACATGAGGACAATAAAACTTTACTTTAAAGACTTTAAAGGAAAACGCCCCGAGAAATTCAGTATAGGAAGGGTATGAAAAAGATTACGATACTGTCTTGTCTGCTGGCGTTGGGAATGCCGTTGATGGCTCAGAATACTGTTTCTGCGCCATTGGAGATACAGATAAAGACAGGACTGGCACATATAAAATACAGTAAGCTCGGTCTTAAGACAAGTCCATCGCTGGTCTCCTGTGAGCTGAACAAGGACATGGAGTCGATAGACATAAAGGTTGACGACGCCTTGTCGAAAGTCCGTCTCGATGGGAAGGCAGTAAAGGACATATATAAGAATGTGCAGAAGGAACTGCCGTCGGAATACAGGAAGTATGACCTGGTGATCTTCTCCGACGGGCGAAGGCTTCAGGATATAGCCAACGAAACTGCCGGTAGTACCAAAAAGGAATTCTATTCCTGGGGAAGCATCAGCTATGATGGTAAGCCATGGGTGAGGAATGTGTCTAGTCCGTTGCAAATTACCAATGGCCTTCAGGACCGCCATATCTCTGTATGGTCCAGTCATGGACGCTATTATGACAACGGGAAGGGGCGGTGGCAATGGCAGCGTCCTAATCTTTTTGGTACTACAGAGGACCTCTATACCCAAACGTTGGTGCTGCCTTATCTTATTCCGATGCTTCAGAACGCCGGTGCCGTGGTCTTCTCGCCACGTGAGCGCGACTGGCAGAAGCATGAAGTCATCGTGGACAATGACAATAAGCTCAACGGTTACGTGGAGTATGGGTCTAAACGGTGGGCCAACACCTCTACTGCGGGATTTGCCTTGCATCAGGGTACTTATGAGGATGGTGAGAACCCATTCACTAAAGGAACGGCACGAAAGGTAAAGACCACAAGGGGAAAGAAAGTAACGATGGCAAGCTATCAGCCTTACATCCCGACGGAAGGTGAATATGCCGTTTACGTCAGCTATCAGACAGTGAAGAAAAGTGTCGACGATGCTGAATATATCGTTTATCACAA
Source organism: uncultured Prevotella sp. (assembly GCA_900316565.1). GTDB lineage: Bacteria > Bacteroidota > Bacteroidia > Bacteroidales > Bacteroidaceae > Prevotella. The sequence continues at coordinate 71,541 of ONDK01000001.1, forward strand.
GGGGCAGGCAACGACATTCCACGTGAACCAGCAGATGGGTGGTGGTACCTGGGTATACCTCGGCACGTTCCGCTTTGACCGTGGCAGCAGTGAATTCAACCGTGTCGTCGTTACCAATCACAGCTCGGAGAAGGGTATGGTGACCACTGATGCCGTACGCTTCGGTGGCGGAATGGGAAACATTGAGCGCGGTGGTGAGACCAGCGGACTGCCCCGTTGTCAGGAGGGCGCACGCTATAGTACACAATGGTATGGCGCACCGCGTGAGGTGGTCAGTGTCTTCCAGGGACAGAACGACTATAATGACGACATCAACTGCCGATCCCTGATGACGAACTGGCTTGCCGGAGGTAGTTGCTATGTTCCGTATCAGGAGGGCAAGCACGTGCCAATAGAGCTCTCACTGGCTGTGCACAGTGATGCCGGATATACCACTGACGGCAGTCTTACCGGCACGCTGGCTATCTGCACCACCAACTACAAGAACGATACAAGGCTGAACTCCGGTCTCTCGCGAAGTGTTTCGAAGAACCTCGCAGAGGATATCGTTAGTCAGATAAAGAGTGACTTGCAGTCCCGTTTCAACTTCTCTTGGACCACGAGGGGCGTCTGGGACAAGAACTATAATGAATGCCGTCGGCCGGAAGTGCCGTCGGCAATCCTTGAGATGTTGTCGCATCAGAACTTCAATGATATGAAGCTTGGACAGGATCCTAACTTTAAGTTCACCCTGGCCCGTGCCGTCTATAAGGTTATCACGAGGTTCATTGCCGGCCAGCACCATTCATCCTGCATTATACAGCCACTTGCGCCAAATCATTTCAGTGTGCGCTTCGTGTCAAAGGGGAAGTTGCAATTGCAATGGCAGGAGGTCGACGACCCATGTGAGACCACTGCCCGGCCGACAGCTTATATCGTATACAAGGCCGTGAACAACGGTGGCTTCGATAATGGTACAATGGTTTCTGGCACAAGCTGCACGGTAGATGTAGAGGATGGAGAACTGTACCGTTTCCGAGTTACAGCGGTGAACAGAGGCGGAGAGAGCTTCCCAACGGAGGAACTGGCTGCACAGTACAGTAAGAATTCCCGTAAGACGATACTTGTGGTCAATGACTTCCATCGTCTTGCCGCCCCCGCCATCATTGACAACAGTATGGAACAAGGCTTCGACTTCAACGACGACCCTGGTGTGCCGTACGGGAAGTATGCGGGATGGAACGGGTTTCAGACCAACTATGACAAGTCAATGATTGGCAAGGACGGGTCTGCGGCCCTGGGCTTTGGCGGCGATGAGCTTGCCGGCACATTCATTATGGGCAACACCTTCGACTATACCACAGAGCATGCCCGTGCCATCGGCAGTGCAGGAAAGTATAATGTGGTTAGCTGCTCGGTCGATGCTGTAGAGAACGGAAGTGTCAGACTGTCTGATTATGATGCCGTGGATGTCATTGCTGGGCTGGAGGAGAACGACGGACATTCACTCGTGAGTTATAAGTCGTTCACCACGGCACTGCAACAGAAGCTCTCCGATTATGTCAGTAAGCACGGAAGGCTTTTTGTCAGTGGTGCCTACGTAGGCAGCGACATGACCTCCGAGAATGAGAGGGCTTTTCTCTCGAATGTTCTGAAGGTCAGTCTTGCAGGACAGAACCGCGACCAGATAAACACTGTCGTTACCGGTCTGGGTGTCAAAATGGATGTCTGGCGTGCCATAAACGAAGAGCATTATGCTGCTGTGGCAACGGATGTTCTCAATGCCTGCCCCGGAGCTTATTGCGCAATGCAGTATACCGATGGTACCAGTGCTGCCGTGGCATATGACGGAACCGACTATAAGGCGTTTACTATGGGCTTCCCCGTGGAGTGCATAAAGGATGCCGGAGTCAGGCGTGGTGTCATCCGCGGTATCATCGCATTCCTTCTGAAATAACGGGACAATGCCAGTATTTTCCGAACATTCTGTAATCAATAATTGAAACAAACGATTTTCTTGACTATCATAATCAATTAAATAATAACAACAAAAACTCAACCTCTGAATGATGGGCCTTCGCTCTTATGATGGAAGACTTGTAGAGGTACACGACTATGAAGATAACAGCTAACGCTTCCGGTACAAGAAGCATAGAGGTAAGTGAGAAACATCTCGAGACCATCCGTAAGTATTCCCTCCTTAATGGTCTTGTGGATTCCAACGGCATCGTCAACGAGGAAGTCCTTGACAAGTTGAAGTTCAATGTAAGGTCTCTGCTCGAGTCATCAACGGGAAAGGACAACGACCTGCTGGACCTCTGCCTCGACGTGATATACAACCAGAACATGAAAGCCATTGGCCTACAGAACCTCGTGGAACTGTATAAGCAGTGGTTGGAGGAACAGGAGAAGGAGGCTGATGCTCCTTCGGATGACAATAATGTAACCGACTGATAGATGGAAAACACGACTCGCGGATATTTGCTTACCGACTTCCTTCCTACAACAAAGAAGGAAGTTGAGTTGCGTGGATGGAATCAACTGGATGTCATTCTCTTCTCCGGCGATGCATATGTCGACCACCCGGCCTTTGGCGCTGCGGTGATAGGACGTGTGCTTGAGTCGAAGGGTTTTAAGGTTGCTATCGTTCCGCAACCCGACTGGCATGGTGATTTCCGCGACTTCAAAAAGTTGGGACGGCCACGGCTGTGCTTTGCCATCTCTCCCGGTGCCATGGACTCCATGGTGAACCGCTATACCGCCAACCGCAGAAAGCGTCACGATGATGCCTACAGCCCAGACTCCCGTCATGACATGCGTCCCGACTATCCGTCGATAGTCTATACACAGATACTGAAAAAACTTTATCCAGACGTGCCTGTCCTCCTCGGTGGAATTGAGGCTTCGATGCGAAGGCTAACACACTATGATTATTGGCAGGACAAACTGAAGAAGTGTATCCTTTGCGAGAGTGGTGCAGATATGATACTCTACGGTATGGGTGAGAAGAATACCGTGGAGGTATGTCAGGCTCTCGATGAAGGTAGGAACATCAAGGATATAAGGGACATTCCACAGACCGTCTACCTCAGTAAGGAAGAGGATATCCCCGGTGGGATAACTGCCGACGACATCGTCCTGCACAGTCATGAGGAGTGTCTTCATAACAAGAAGTTCGAGGCCGAGAACTTCCGGTATATTGAGGAGGAGTCGAATAAGATGCACGCACATAGAATCCTTCAGGAAGTCGACGGCGTGTATGCTGTCGTTAACGCACCTTATCCGCCAATGACAACCGCGGAACTTGATGCGGCATACGACCTGCCATACACGCGTATGCCACACCCGAAGTACCGTGGCAAGACGATCCCTGCTTATGAGATGATAAAGTTCTCTGTGACCTTGCATCGCGGATGTTTCGGGGGTTGTGCTTTCTGTACCATCTCCGCCCATCAGGGAAAGTTTGTCGTATGCCGTTCCAAGGAAAGCATCATGCGGGAGGTGAGGCAGATCGTCCACATGCCCGGTTTCAAAGGATATATCTCTGACCTCGGCGGACCATCCGCCAATATGTATGGCATGCACGGACGGAACCTTAAAGCCTGTGAACATTGCAAGCGTCCGTCATGCGTCAACCCGGAGATATGTCCCAACCTTATGACGGACCACAGCAAGCTGCTCGACATCTATCATGCCGTGGACGCTTTGCCGGAGGTGAAGAAGAGCTTCATAGGTAGTGGTGTACGCTATGACCTCCTGCTTCACAAGAGTAAGGACGAGGAAAGCAACAAGGCAGCGGAGCAGTATGCCCGGGAACTTATCGTTAAGCATGTCAGCGGAAGACTGAAGGTGGCACCGGAACACACTTCCGACAGGGTGTTGAAGTTGATGCGCAAGCCGTCGTTCAAGGAGTTCTATGAGTTCAAGCGTTTCTTTGACAAGGTAAACAAGGAGGAGAACCTGCATGAGCAGATTATTCCGTACTTCATATCCTCACATCCAGGATGCCATGAGGAAGATATGGCCGAGCTTGCCGTCATAACCAAGGATCTTGATTTCCATCTTGAGCAAGTACAGGACTTTACGCCGACACCGATGACTGTGTCTACCGAGGCCTGGTATACTGGATATGACCCGTATACCCTTGAACCCGTGTTCTCTGCCAAGACACCACGTGAGAAACTGGCACAGCGGCAGTTCTTCTTTTGGTATAAGCCGGAGGAGAGAAGCAATATAGAGCACGAGCTTCGCAGGATAGGCCGTCCGGACCTCATAGAGAAACTCTATGGTGGAAGGAAAGGACACCATGAGAAGGGTAGGACAACTCATCTGTCTGTGCGTTACGACCCCAAGGCCATAGGAAGTGTGCCGGAAGAGTTGGAAGGAGACCGGCGTAAGGAATATAAGAAAAACCGGGGCGTGAAAGGCTCCGGTTATCGGAATAAACGTGACGTTAAGGAGTCTGATTACCGGAATAAAAAGAAAGCCCATCAGCAGGAGACAAACCGGCCGTGGGCTAAGAACAATAGAAGAAGAGACTAATGGGTGGCTTTCCACCACTCCGTCTCTTTCTTTGAGTCAGCGATGCGGGCGTTAAAGCTCGGATCGCTGATGGCTATTCCGGAGAACTGCCTTACCACGAATCTATAGCCGTTATCATACATGGTGTACAGTTGTGGTGTAGTGAATTTGTAAGGCACTATTTCCTTCAGCTCTTCGTATATCTGCCTGTTGTCCGTCGTATCACACTCCGTACGTTCATTTATGTACGAGCCCATGTCATAATAGACATGGGGACTGTAGCCGTCAAGGGCTTGCAGTTTATCGGGGACTACAGCATAACTGTCGTATTTCTGGTTTAGCTCACGCATAAGACTTGCCATCTGTTCCGCCTTGGAACAGTCGATGGCAGAGAGTGCGCCATAGGGTGAGGAATATGAGGAATAGAAGTTTCCGAAGCCGGAGACAACGGAGGAATAATCCACATCCGTCATCGAGAGATACTTCCATATCCTCGCATAAGGTAGTCCAGCGTCCATGACCTCACTGGTGGAGGCGATGAGCCATTTGGTCGCATTCCTTAATGCGTATACAGTTTCAATGTTTGCCATATAACAGTCGTCGAAGCAGATATACTGCATCTTCTTAATGGACGAATTACTTATCGCCTCCGCCAGCGTGGTGATGTCTGTTCGCATGGTTATGCTCTGTCCGCCGAAACTTCTTGAATACCGTGGCGAGACGCCTTTGGGAAGCCATCCGTCCCCATGGCTTCCAATGATTATAGAGTATTTGCTTGTCGGTGAATAGCTGTAGACCTCATTAAGAAGGGTCTTCAGCTCATCCTCCGTCGTCATTGCGCCGTTGGAGATATTGGCTCTTATAGTTGTTTCGGTGCTGTCGTCATTTATTTCGAATAGTCGACCTCTCTTGGCACCGTCAGCAAAAAAAACAATGGTCCTTGTCTCCTTCGCTCCATCTCCGTTATATATCGCTGATTTTATATCACGGATGTTCTGCTCGAACGCCGACGTGAGACTACCGTTGGAGCTGTACTCCGAGCCTGTCCAGGGCATGTAGACGAATACAGTGTTCGTGTATTGCCGTAGGACTTTATGCCCATCGTCATCCTTGCTACAAGACGAGAGGCTCAGAAACAACAAAAGCCCAAACCCAAGATCTTTGGCGTGGGACGGGCTTATAATGGATGCCAGATACTTTAAAAGACTTTTAATCATCTTAAATTTTAATCTATGACTATTATCCGTCTGTGTGCAACAAAACTTAAATGTTGCCAGTTTGAAATATTCATTTGCACACATGTATTCATCTGCAGCAAAGGTAATGCAAATCAAGGGAACCACAAAATAATTACTTAATTATTTTATCCGGCGGCAACGTCTGGAACCTCCATTGCACTGCAAGCATTTATTTGTTTTCTGGTTCGGTGTAGAAGTCGACCAGACGGGTGATGGCCTGACGGCAGACGGGGCAGAAGACCGGGTCCTCGTTTGTCCTCATTCTACAATCAGGGAACCCACGGTATACGCCGTGCATGGAATATCCTGCGGGCTCATAAGCACCGACTTTCCATTTCCTCCTGTCGGCGTTGGGCTTGTCGAGATCCCTTGGCTCTGGTGTGGGCAGCTTCGTACCGTCCTCGATAAGGTTCTCCCACTTGCCGCGGAAGTCGATAAGCGTAGTGAGGTTAGGCTCCCAAGGCTCTATGTCGTGTGGATACATAGGCACCTGTTCGAAGTCGTAGGCATATTCATCACCGAGACCGGCAAAGGAATGCCCGAACTCATGAACCACGACAGGCTTGAAGGCACGGTGATGGGTCATGGAGAGGTTATAGGAGTTGTATATGCCTCCTCCGCCATATTTATCCGTGTTGACAAGTACGATGATATGCTCGTAAGGTGTTCCGGCGAGCCAGTTGTGAAGGTCTTTAAGGTGCAGGGTGGTGAGATAGCGATCGCTATGGAAGGTGTCGAAGTTGGAGTGCAGGGCTGTGTTTTTCCAGATACCCTTCGACGGTTCTGATGTTCCGCTCTCCAGCGACGGAGCCTCAACGGCGATGATGTTGAAGCGGGTGCGCAGCGACTTGAAAGGCTCATGGGCGAAAAGAGCCTCCATTGCCGTGTCGCAGTCGGCTATGAAGCGTGTCATCTCATCCTTGCGGTATCCCTCGGCAATATATGCGATGTGTATGCAACGCGTGGTGTCCTGGGCTCTCTGCAACGTGACGTATGGCGTGATGTTCTTCTCGCCGATATGCCGTATGAGGATGTCCGACGGCATCACTATATGCGTCAGCGTCGCCATCGTCTGTCTGCGGTTGTCCTTAAGGTCTACGGTGATGTCGACGGTGTCCTTGGGAAATGGAACAAGAAATACGTTCTCAAACGACTTTGTCTGTGTCGTAGCCTCGGGATAGGTAAGCCATTCCTGGAAGAGGGTGGAGAAGGAGTTGCGGTATATCACCGTCTGCGTTTTGTGGTCCCTGACGGTAATCTGTCCGTTGCCCTCCAGTGGTAGCGTGGCAAGGCGGAGACGCTTGCCGTACCACCGGGGAATGCGGTTCAGCTCATCGACAGCGATGGTTTGCCTGCTGACATTGCCTGAGAATATATAGTCTATCCTAAGGGTGGAATCGCAGAAATATCTGTCAAAGTCCTGCGCGTGTATACCAGCGCAGGACAAGAACATTGCTATGAATATTATTATGCGTTGAGACTTCATTATCCGTGATGTTATTTTGTTGTTGCCTTTCTGAACTGTTCCATAAGCCATGCCTTTTGGTCGGCGATGGTCATATTGCTGTTGTCGAGTTCTATGGCATCAGCGGCCTTACGTAGTGGCGACACCTCACGGTGGGAGTCGATGTAGTCACGCTCTTTGACATTCTTCAGTATCTCGTCGTAGTCGGCGTCTTGTCCCTTGCCTTTAAGCTCGTCGTAGCGGCGCTGAGCGCGGACAGCGGCAGAGGCAGTGACGAAAATCTTCAGCTCAGCCTGTGGGAAGACAGTCGTGCCGATATCACGGCCGTCCATGACTATTCCCTTATGCCGGCCCATCTCCTGCTGTTGTGCCACCATGGCGGTACGGACAAAGGGAAGGGCTGCGATGGGGCTGACATGTGAGGATACCTCCATGCCCCTTATCTCGCCTTCGACATCCTCACCGTTGAGGAAGGCGTCGGGACGTCCTGTCTTCTCGTTGAGCTGTAGAGTTACGTGGACATCTTTCATGGCGTTCTCCAGCTCACTTGCCTTCACCGTGCCGTCGGTATTGAAGAGGTGGTGTCTAAGGGCATAGAGGGTTACGGTGCGATACATGGCTCCCGTGTCGACATAGACATAGCCTATCTCGCGTGCCAGGTCCTTGGCCATTGTGCTCTTGCCGCAACTGGAGAAGCCGTCAATTGCTATGATAATGGGGGCGTTTGTTGGTGTATTAGTTGACATAAATTTAATGTTTTGAGTTGTCGTTTTACCATTTACCGTTACTTTATGATAACGTTATAACATTCTTGTTTACAGACAGTAGCCTATGTTAACAAGGAGACTTCCACTGCTTACGTGGTACTTTCCGTATGCGACATTAATCTTGAATCGCTCCAGGTTAAGTCCTGCACCCAAAGACAAACCAGCCATATGGCTCGACTCACTGTCATCACTGCCCTTTATCTTCATTTCATCGGTGCGCCTGAAGTTGTATCCACCACCTATCCAGAAGTTGTCCGACAAAAGGACATCGACTCCCAACTCGAGATGATGGGCGAACTTGTAATTGTAATGTGTGAGATCGACGAGTGTTGCCGACAGGCGGAGTGGGGAATTGCCCAGTATTTTGGATACGCCGACCTGTAGGTCAACAGGCATCTTCTCATAAACGTCATCGTAAGCTTTGAGCTGTCCTCCGAGGTTCTTGGCCACTACGGACACCGACCAGTTTGTCTCCGGCTCATACCAGTTGACGCCTAAGTCGACACCCATAGCAAGGGAGCTGTACGACCCCAAGGAAGAATAGATGAACTTTGCCGTTATTCCTCCGACGACATTCCTCAACAGGAGGTATGTAAAGGTACCACCAACGGCGATGTCGTTTGCTGTGAATGTACCGGTCTGTACATTGTTCTCGTCCACCTCCTTAATTGTGCCATAGTTGATGTACTGCGCTCCTGCTGCCCATGTCATTTTATCGTTGATGACGCGGTTGAAGGAGACGCTACCCATGTTCACGCCACTCATATAGTTCATGTAGTTCAGTCCAATGGTCTTATCGCTTACCGAAGCAGCTAGGGCAGGATTAGAGAAACCTAGCGACGGGTCATCCTCTATGATGGTGATGTTGTCGCCTCCCAGCGCCGCGGCATGGGCGCTCACGGGAAGGCGGAGGAAGTTGTATTCGGTCTGACTTTCCTGACCATCGGCACATATGGCAAAAATGGTTAACAGGAGAGTGAAAATGAGATTTTTCATTTAATGTATTTTAATTTATCGGCAAAGTTACTCATTTTTTCAAATATCTGTATTACTTTTGCCTAAACAAAGTAAACAGCATATAATTATTTATGCTATTTATAACGGAAAAATTGAGAGTCTATTGTGAACAGTGGAAATAAAGAAATCAAATAAGGCAAATATTGACAAGAAACGCTCCACGGGTTTCCTCCTCGGGCTTATTGTGGCCCTATCGATAGGTTTCACTGCCATGGAGATGAGCTTTGGTAAGCCGGACAAGGAAGATATTGACGACAATATCCTTGACGACCTCGTGAAGAACATCGACCAGGCTCCTGCCGCCGACAAGGTGGAGAAGATGAGGACGGTAAAGATTCCGGAGAAGGTCAACTTTGAGGCTCATGAGAAGAAGGTACCCAAGACCGTCGCTCCTAATCCCACTCTCGACAAGGTCGTAGTCAGCGATGAACAACAGTTCGAGCATCCTGACATGGACCGAAAAGTTGACGAGAAGAAGAAACCCGACGTAAAGATAGACCCGCCCGTGGACCCTATACCCTTGGAGCAGTTGAACAAAGGAGAGCGGACGGTCTCCGATACACCTGTTCCTCCTGGCGGGTGGGCCGACTTCGCCATGTGGGTAGACAAAAACCTTCAGTATCCACCCTCGGCGCGGTCGCGTAATATTGAAGGTAATGTGCTGGCAGGATTCAATGTGAACCCAGACGGCTCAGTCTCCGGCCTGCATATCGTGGGAAAAGCTGACCCAACACTATCTGGAGAAGTCATGCGACTGCTCAGAACCATGCAGAAATGGAAACCAGGCATACAGAACGATGTACCGTGCAAGACGTATGTTGAACTGCCGTTTCTGTTCAAGTTATAGATGGTGACAGACTGATATTAGGACTCTATAACTGGGAGTTATATAGTTACATTGAGAGTAAACTTTAATATTAAAAATAACATTAGAAAACAAAATCCCAAACCAATCACCCCGACGACTGTTGTCAGACCGGAATATGGTGGCTCAGATGCAGAGTGAAAGAGGGTAAACATTATGACAGCTGATGAAATCCTAACAATGTTCAACGACTATATCGCGGCATTACCTTACGAGCGTAAGCCCGCCAGTCTCTATGACCCTATACGCTATGTGCTCTCCATGGGCGGCAAGCGAATACGTCCTACTCTTATGCTCTTATCGTACAACTTGTTCAAGGACGACCCGGAGTCGATACTTTCGTCAGCTTGTGCGTTGGAAACGTACCATAACTATACTCTCCTACACGATGACCTTATGGACAAGGCTCCGCTGCGCCGTGGCCATAAGACCGTTCATGAGAAGTGGAACGCCAATGTCGCCATCCTCTCTGGCGACTCTATGCTTGTCCTCGCCTATCAGCGTATGCTCCAGTGCCGAGAAAACAAGATGAAGCCTGTACTGGATCTCTTTACGGAGACTGCCCTGGAGATTGGCGAGGGTCAGCAGTATGACATGGAGTTTGAGACCCGCACAGATGTCATGGAGGAAGAATATATTGAGATGATACGTCTGAAGACAAGTGTCCTCCTAGCATGTGCTATGAAGATTGGCGCCATCCTCGCTGACGCCCCTGAGGAGGATGCTGAAAACCTGTATAAGTTTGGTGAGCAGATAGGATTGGCCTTCCAGCTTCAAGACGACTACCTCGATGTCTATGGTAATACGGCCACCTTTGGAAAGGCTATTGGCGGTGACATCCTCTCAAATAAGAAGACGTTCATGCTTATCAATGCTTTCAACCATGCTGACGACTGTCAGCGAAAGGAACTGATGCGATGGATTACGGCGACGGACTTTGACCCGAAGGAGAAGATTGCCGCCGTGACGGACCTGTATAACAAGATGGGTATAGACAAACTGGCCATAGAGAAGATAAACTGTTATTTCGAACAGGGCCGCAAGTATCTTGACTCGGTGACGGTGCCGACAGAGCGGAAAACGGAGCTGGAGAGGTATACCGACAAGATGATGCACCGGGAGAAATAACGGGGGAAGACCTAATAAAATTTATATCTTTATGACTATTGACAAGAATAATGACCTTACTGTCTCTTCCGTTGATTTTTTCACTGATGGTGGTGACCACGCTATCTCAATCATCGACACACATGCGCATTTGGACGGACCAGAGTTCAAGGATGATATCGACAACGTCATCGCCAGAGCCAGGGAAGTTGGGATAGGGAAGATTTTTGTCCCAGCCATCGACAAGACCAGCATCAGCTCGGTGCCGACGTTATGCTCGCGTTATCCGGGATACCTATATCCGATGATGGGTCTACAGCCGGAAGAGGTCAAGGACGACTATCTCGACGTGTTGGAGTTGATGCACGACGAACTCTTCTCCAACGTACAGATGTTCAAGGACAAGGAGACATATTACGATGATAATCTACATGTATCGAGATATATAGCAGTAGGGGAGGTGGGACTTGATTTCTACTGGTCCCGTGACTATGAAAAGCAACAGTTGAATGCTTTTGAGAAACAGATGCAATGGTCCATGGAGACGCGCCTTCCGTTGATGATTCATTGCCGGAAGGCGCAGAATGAGCTTCTCAGAATGATGAAACCGTATATCCACGAGCTTCCTGGTGGCGTTTTCCATTGTTTTACGGGAAACCAGAAGGAGGCGGAGCGCTATCTTGAATTCCCAAATTTCGTGCTCGGCATTGGCGGTGTGTCCACTTTTAAGAGCTCCCATTTGCGGGAGGATCTGCCGGCATCGGTGCCGTTGAACCGCATTGTCCTCGAAACCGACTGCCCTTATATGGCACCAGTCCCACATCGAGGGGAACGTAACGAGAGTAGCTTCGTTGTTGAGGTCATGCACACCCTCGCCAAGGCATACGGAGTCAGTGACGAGGAGGTAGCGCGTCAGACAAATAATAATGTCAGGCGTGTATTCGGGATTTAATGCGCTATTTTAATTCTAGTTCTTTCTGAAGCCGTACTATCTCATCACGATACTGTGCGGCCTGGAGGAAATCGAGGTTCTTTGCCGCCTGCTTCATCAGTTCCATGGTGCGCGCTATGCTCTTTTCCAGTTGTGGACGAGTCATGTGCTTCACAATTGGATCAGCAGCAAAGGCAGTATTCTCGGGCGGTTCCTGATAAGCCACAGGCTTCTTCACAGCCGTCTGATAAGATGTCTCTGCCGACGGTGCCTCTGTAGGAAGGGTGTTGTGGATAGCCTTGACAATCTGCTTGGGAGTGATATGGTGCAATTCGTTATATTTCAACTGGATAGTACGCCGGCGGTTGGTCTCGTCGATGGTCTTCTGCATACTGTCCGTAATGGTATCGGCATACATTATTACTTTTCCATTGACATTGCGGGCCGCACGTCCGGCTGTCTGAGTGAGACTGCGGTGTGAGCGAAGGAAACCTTCCTTGTCGGCATCAAGGATAGCCACCAACGAAACCTCCGGAAGGTCGAGGCCCTCACGAAGAAGGTTCACGCCGACAAGCACATCATAGACTCCGGCACGGAAGTCGTTGAGAATTTTCACACGGTCGAGACCAGCAACATCACTGTGGATGTAAGCAGTCCGAACATCGTGATTAAGAAGATATTCAGTAAGCTCCTCAGCCATACGCTTCGTCAGGGTCGTCACCAGTACGCGCTCCTCCCGTTCCGTACGGTCCTCAATCTCGTTCATCAGGTCGTCAATCTGGTTTTCCGATGGACGTACCTCTATCTCCGGGTCCAACAGTCCTGTAGGACGGATGAGCTGTTCTACAACGACGCCCTCTGCCTCGCGCAACTCGTAGTCGGCAGGTGTAGCACTTACATAGATGACCTGGTTAATAAGACTGTGGAACTCTTCGAATTTCAACGGACGGTTGTCAAAGGCTGCGGGCAGACGGAAACCATATTCCACGAGGTTCCGCTTCCTTGCCCTGTCCCCACCGTACATAGCGTTTATCTGTGGGACACTGACATGGCTCTCGTCGATAACCATAAGGTAATCCTTGGGGAAAAAATCGAGAAGGCAGTACGGTCTCTCTCCGGCCTTGCGGCCGTCAAAATACCGACTATAATTCTCTATGCCGGAGCAATGACCGAGTTCCTTAATCATTTCTATGTCATATTCCACACGTTCCTTAATACGCTGGGCTTTGATATTATCGCCCTGCTCCTTAAAGAAGTCCACTTGCTTTACTAAGTCGTCCTGTATATCTCTAATGGCAATCTCGGTCTGTTCCTTTGAGGTAACGAAGAGGTTGGCCGGATAAATCTCATACTCGTCGAAGGAGGCCATGCGGTGGAAGGTTACATTGTCGACTTCCTCGATGGAATCAATCTCATCATCCCACCATGTCACACGAAGGACGTTGTCGCTGTAGGCCATGGCAATGTCGACGGTCTCGCCTTTCACGCGGAAGTTACCACGCTGCAGGTCCACGTCATTCCTAACATAGAGGGCATCGACAAGCCTTCTCAGAAAGACGTTCCTGTCCAATATCTCGCCTTTCCGAATTCTTATGACACTCGACTGCATAGCCACAGGACCGCCCATACCATAGATGCACGATACGGAGGATACCACGATGACATCCTTACGGCCGGAGAGTAGGGCAGAGACAGCCGAGAGACGCAACTTGTCTATCTCATCATTGATAGCAAGGTCCTTCTCTATGTATGTGTCGGTAGAAGGAAGGTATGCCTCCGGCTGATAGTAGTCATAATATGAGACATAGTATTCTACGGCATTGTCAGGGAAAAAGCCTTTCATTTCCTCGTATAACTGTGCCGCAAGAGTCTTATTATGGCTTAAGATAAGGGTGGGCTTGTTGACCTCTGCAATAACGTTGGCAACGGTGAACGTCTTGCCGGAGCCGGTTACACCGAGGAGAACCTGACTCTTGTCCCCCCTGCGGATGCCGTCGGCAAGCTCCTTTATAGCTTCCGGCTGATCGCCTGTCGGTTTGTACTTTGATGTGAGTTTAAATTCCATAGAGCATGCAAAGATACTAAAAATATAGTTTCATGATATAGAAAATCGTGATTTTTTGCTAAAATTAGCCTTCTTGTTTTGGCGTTAAAGGAATAATGTGTAACTTTGCATTTCAAAGTGTGATTTTCAATATGTTTAAACGGTTTAGATATATCCCTCTTGCAGCCTTGGTTATGCTCATGACCAGTTGTGCTCATGAATACAACCAGGTTTACAAGTCGTCAGATTATAACTATCGATATGAGTTTGCAAAAGAGTGCTTCGCTAACGGGAAGTACACTTTTGCAGTGCCATTGCTCCAAGACCTGGTTACTGTGAAAAAGGGAACTGCTGATGCGCAGGAGTGCCTATACATGCTGGCCATGGCGGAGTATGGTATGAAAGACTATGAGGCGGCTTCCGAGACTTTTAAAAAGTACTACCAGAGCTATCCACGTGGCTATTATGCGGAGATGGCATCGTTCTATGTGGGACAAAGCTTATATATGAGTACTCCGGAGCCAAGACTCGACCAGAGTCAGACCGTTGCGGCTATTGCTGCCTTCCAGGAGTATCGTGACCTCTTCCCGGACGGGAAGCTGAAGGGCACCGCCGAGGAACGCCTCATGGAACTTCAGGACAAGCTGATTACAAAAGAGTACCTCAGTGCGAAGCTGTACTATAATCTCGGCTCATACTTTGGAAACTGCACCAGTGGCGGAAACAATTATGAGGCTTGTATCATCACGGCACAGAACGCCCTTAACGACTATCCGTATTCCTCTATGCGTGAGGATTTCTCCGTGCTTATCATGAAGAGTAAGTTCGAACTTGCACAGATGAGTGTAGAGTCGAAGAAGGTGCAGCGCTATCAGGATGCAGAGGATGAGTGCTATGGATTCATCAACGAGTATCCGGACAGCAAGGAACGTTCCACCGCTGAGAAGTATATTGCAAAATGTAAAGAATTCACGAAAGACTAATTATATTAAAAATGGATTATAAGAAATCAAAAGCACCGGTAAACACCGTTACACGTGACCTCCCAGACCTTTGGAAGGAGACGGGCAACATTTATGAGTCAGTTGCAATCATTGCCAAGCGCGCCAATCAGATCTCTGTAGAGATCAAGCAGGACCTGAGCAAGAAGCTCGCTGAGTTTGCTTCATACAATGATACCTTGGAAGAGGTTTTTGAAAACCGTGAGCAGATAGAGATTAGCCGTTACTATGAGAAGCTGCCGAAGCCAACACTGCTGGCAACGCAGGAATTCGTTGATGGCAACATCTACTGGCGCGATCCGTCGAAAGACAACCAGGAGGAGGAGAACTAATGTGGCAGCGTAAGCAGACACTGTTTCTCTTTTGCTCTGTCATTGCGATAGCCATCTGTCTTTTTGAGCCAATAGGCATTGCCTATACCAACACTGGCATAGGTGAAGGCCATCTTATGATGAACCTTGACTTCAATGGCATTAGCAACGCGGACACCATACCAGCATGGCCTCTGTTTGTCTTTGCAACTGCGACAGGAGTGCTCTCTGTATTTGGCATCTTCCTGTATCACAACCGTAAGACACAGATGGCGGTATGTACATGGGCAATGCTCGCCGACCTCGTTTGGTATGTTTATTATATACTGTTCTTCGTTCTTTCTAATCTGGATATGCATATACGCTTCGCAGCATGTCTTCCACTCGTATCATGTATTTTCCTATGGCTGGCCAAGAAAGGCATCAAGAATGATGAAGATTTGGTAAAGAGCATGGACAGAATAAGATAAACGGATTAGACTTACTGTTTTCCTTTTAAAGAAACTATAGTTTTACATAAAAACTCCTATGGCTTTACAAGACAAAACCATAGGAGTTTTTCTTTTATTATTGTTTCTTACTCTCCCTGAGCTGTTACTCCTTTGTCTTATCAGAGTTAACAATCCAGTCATCAAGAATTTTACGGGCTATGGATAACTTCTCAGGTATGGTCGGGAGGCTGTCCTTTGTGAACCATGAACCTTTGGAAAGCTCAGAGCGTTGCAGGTGTATGTCGCCGGCAACATAATCCGCATTGTATCCGACCATCAGACCGCAGGGGTAGGGCCAGGGCTGTGAGCCAAAGTAACGGAGGTTAGTTATCGTCAGGCCAGTCTCCTCCATCACTTCCCGGTGGACAGCCTCTTCAAGTGTTTCACCAGTCTCCACGAAACCAGCGACAAGGCCATAGAAGTCGCCTTTGAAATTCCGGGCATGGACGAGCAGGACTTCGTCTCCCTTGTGTATAAGAACGATTATGGCCGTGGCCAGTTGTGGCCAGACTTCCTTTCCGCAGTTGGGACAACGTTTCGAGATGTCAGTATGTATCTTCATCGGTGCACCGCAGACTCCACAATATTGTGTATTGTGGTCCCAATACAGTATCTCCCAGCACTTGCCTGCCTTCAGATACAGTTCTCTCGTCAGTTTATAATATGACTTTCTGAGGGGGCAGAACTCAAAGTTTGCGTCCTTGAAACTTTCTGTGCAGTCTTCAACCTGCAATGGGTCGTCAACCATTACCGTTTTCACCTCAGTCTCATCGTCCATCGGTGTGATGTTGTGGAGGTGCTGCCATTCATTGAGCTTTATGGGGCAGGTATCAGCCTGTGGAATGGTGTATGTGCCGTCTGGCAATTTCTGGAGCACGAGGTCGTTTCTGCAAAATATGAAAAAGTACATGTTCACTTTAGTTAAAATCTATTACCTGAACTCATTGCCAATAAACAAGCATATATCGTCATTGGCATTATTTCCTCCAATTATAATCGGTCCGTTTTATTCTCCGAAGAGCAACTTCCGGTCGCGTTCAGCCGCCGGCTTTGCCCAAGCCTCCGGTATGAATTTCCAATTATGGTTTGGCTGTGGGTCGCAAACACCTTCTTTTTCTATCTCTTGCATGAGATAATATCGTTGGTCAAGTTCGCTTTCCCAAATAATCCTACTTTTCAAAGAGTCCTTAGGTATTCCGGCACCACGGGTCAGCAGTTCTCCGCCACCATTGCCGCGATAACTGTTGACAGCAACCTTATAATAAGCCTTCGGATCGAAAGTACGTCCGTCTGACATTCTGAGAATTTTGACCTTTTGTCCGTTGGGCTTGGTAACATCAACAACATAGTCTATTCCTGCAGCAGCGTCGAAATTAAACAGGAAGTTCTTAAATCCCATGCGCTGAGAGTCATTACGTGTCTCCGTCCTCAACTGAAGTAGATGGTCATCGGGCGATGTCATGGTATTGCACCACAGATCGTAACTCATCTCAAGATGCTTGCGTATTTCATCTCCTGTAAGTCTCATGACGTAAAGGTTATTGTCATACTTGTAGAGCTTGAACATCTCGCCAACAGTAATGTCACCAGCATCAATCTTCGCATCAAAGGATAGGGGAGCGTTGAAGGTTATATCGGCATTTGTAATCTTAAGCTGCAAGTTCATGATAAAATCATTGAAAGCAGAATTACCGAAGTAGCAGTCCCTGGTAGACATTGCTTGCTTGAATACGCCTATCTTATGGTTCACCCATGCTTTCGTAGAGTCGATGTCAGCCTTGAAGTGCTCCGTTATCTGAGCATCAGGCGCATATTGGCAAATGTCAATTAGTTTACCGTCCTTGGAGATGATATCATATCCTTGTTTTCCTTTTTTCTTAAGGACAATGTCAGCCTGTGCTACACGCATCGCGTTATTGGCAGGGTCCAGGCAGATAACCTCCTTGCCGTCAGGACCTTTGACTGTGCTGTTATGAGGCACGTGGTCATGACCGAAGAAGACGATGTCAAAACCAGGTATAGTCTCTGCTACAAGGCGGGCAGCATCTTCTTGATAATCAGCGGTCATAATGCCACCTTCCCAACCGGAATGGAATAATCCTACGATGAGGTCAGGGTGTTCGTTATCCTTGACATACTTAGCCCAGTATTTAGCTGATTTTGCTATATCCTCGAAATGAAGCCCTTGCCATAGTTTTTCCTTCAGCCAGTTGGGTATTGCCGGTGTCAGCATACCGATGACAGCGATACGGAGGCCTTCCTTATTTATAATAGTATATGGTTTAAAATATGGTTTTGATGTAGCATTGTCTACCACATTGGCCCCGAGCATGGGACAGTTCACCTCACGTGCCCATTTATCATAGACCTTATGGCCAGTCTCGACGTCATGGTTTCCGACGGTCTCCGCGTCATAACCCATATAGTTTATCAGCGAAGCAGCAATATTGGTCCTCTGCGGAACTACATAGTTGTAATAGTAGCAGATAGGTTGGCCCTGAAGAATATCACCATTATCGAGAAGTATTACAGGCTCTGATGCGTTCTGGCGCAATTGGTTCACGTAAGTCATGACACGAGCCAATGAACCAGCCTTAGGTTCACCATTTATGAAGTCGTAAGGAAAGAAACAACCGTGAACGTCAGACGTCTCAAGAAGATGAAGCGTTATCGTTTTTTCTTTTTCACTTTTGTTCTTGACAGAGTTGCTAATCTCTGATTTTGTTGTTCTTACTGTGGTATTTGCCATTGAGATAATAGCTGATAATGAAACAAAGGAAACTGCTAGCAAACCTTTGAGCAGTCTCCGGCTCTTCATATTGAAATATACTCTATTTATCATAACACTCATTACGGCTACGAATTTTATTATTATTTTTTTATTTTTTCTCTACAAAAAACCACCAGAACGTTTTTTTGAAGCGTTTTTCTTTTTCTTGTGTCGAAGCATTACGAAAGACATTAAATTCCCGGACCAAATCCTCGTTGAGATAAGTTTGTTTTATGATGGTGTGTTTTGGTGAACTCTTGAGAGCATTGTATAGTACCAGTGCTTCCTGATAATGTTTTGGCAGTGCCTTGTATTTTAAACTCAGAATGCTATCCTTATAAGCATTAAGTTTAGCTTGCGTCTTCACATTAGCCGATTTCGTGGCCGTGCTGTCCGACTGTGAAGCATCTGTACCAAGGCCATAGTAAGCGAGAAGGTGTCTATAGAATCCATCAAGATCCTTTCTGACAAGCATTTCACAGAGTTGCCAGTCTGCATTGCGTTTATATAATCCTATGAGATTCTCTAAGGGCAAAATGACTGGATAAGTGTCACTATATGATGGAATTATGGTCTTGGTACCTTTCAATGATGCCGTAAACAACTCAGAGCCAATGGTCTTCTGATGTGCCAAAGCATAAACACGAAGCATGGTAAGTGCTTTATCGTCAGAATTATAGCTTTCTTCTGCCGCAACGGCTTCCTTATATTCTTTCCGACTTATGAGATTCTCTATATGCATTCTCTGATGGAACAGTCTGTCATCATTTCCAATAAGACAAACCATTCCCATCATGGCCAGTAGAAGTGTGAGGTTTATGCCCATATCCTGAGACAACAGCCCCTCTGCTCTTGTGTTGGATTCAATCGACTGATACTGGCGCGCAAAATAAACCATCACCCCCCAAACTATCAGCAAAGGCATTCCCCATATCCACGCGCTGAGAGTTATCTCCTTGCTGATACATGACGGTAAATCTGTTATCATTGCAAGAATTAGGAAAGACGGAAAATATGTCAACGCGAAAAACTTCCCTTTCAGCCTTACAACAGCCTGAATGCCGTTTTGAAGCAGTTTCAATGCTACTAGTATGAGAGCTGTTTCGACAATAGGCTCATACTGCGTCTTACCACCCGATGCTATGTGCTGGCCTGCTGCCAGGATATCTGTCTGGTAGTAAAAAAGATAAATGAAACAGAAAACAAGAAAAATAACGGCACAAGAAGCCTTATAAAAGACTCTTGTACCGTTTTTTATATTACTCATTACTATAAAAGTTTATCAATTCCAACATACATATTACACCGTACGAGGATGAGGATACCCCCACCTATACACAGAGGGTTCAGTATATTTGAATAATGTTATTTTGTGTCGTGGTTGAGACGCAGGACGATAGCAGTGCGTGCAGGGAGATACAGCTTTAGCCATTCCTTGCCGTCCTTCTCGTAGAGCGGGTCGAAATTGGTAAAGTGCACCATGGTATCATCATTGAACCCATTGCCTCCGAAGTCCTTTGCATCACTGTCAAGTACCACATTATAGCTACCCTTTGGAACTAGGAAACCGTAATCGGTAAACGACCTTGTTGGTGAGAAGTTGAAGACAAAGATGATGTCCCCACGCATATATGCAAGTACCTGGTCTCCGTCGTTGTGCCAAATCTCCCGAACTGGCGTTGCGTTGAAGTTTTTCTCGCTCTTCAGGACGCTGAGCATCTCACGGTCGAAGTCGCCGAGATAGTGATAGCACAGATCATGGTTGTCGACGAGGTTCCACTGCCGGCGTGCATACTTATAGCTCCATCCGTTTCCCTCACGTGGGAAGTCTATCCATTCTGGATGGCCAAACTCATTGCCCATAAAGTTAAGATATCCTCCATTTATGGTTGATGCCGTTACAAGTCGTATCATCTTATGCACTGCAATGCCTCTACGCACATTCTCATTCTCGTCGCCTTTGCGGAAATGCCAGTACATGTCGGCGTCGATTAACCGGAAGATTATAGTCTTGTCGCCGACGAGTGCCTGGTCATGACTCTCACAGTAAGATATTGTCTTTTCGTCAGGACGTCGGTTCTTGACTTCCCAGAAGATGCTGGAGGGTTTCCAGTCCTCATCCCTTTTCTCCTTGATGGTCTTTATCCAGAAGTCCGGGATGTTCATTGCCATACGGTAGTTGAAGCCATAACCTCCGTCTTCAAACCTTGCTGCCAGTCCCGGCATGCCCGAAACCTCCTCAGCTATTGTGATAGCATTAGGATTTATCTCATGTATGAGAAGGTTGGCCAGTGTGAGATAACATATGGCATTATCATCCTCATGTCCGTTGAAATAATCTCCATAGTTGGTGAATGCCTCCCCTAGTCCGTGGCTGTAATAAAGCATCGACGTTACTCCGTCAAATCGGAAGCCGTCGAAATGATATTCCTCCAGCCAGTACTTACAGTTGCTCAACAGGAAATGTATGACATCATCCTTTCCATAGTCGAAGCAAAGACTGTCCCAAGCCGGATGCTCATGCCTGTCACCGGGATAGAAATACTGGTTCGGGTCTCCTGCGAGATTCCCCAGCCCTTCTATTTCATTCTTTACGGCATGAGAGTGGACAATGTCCATGATGACCGCGATACCGTTGCGGTGTGCCTCATCTATGAGAGCCTTCAGCTCCTCAGGAGTACCGAAACGTGATGACGCCGCGAAGAAAGAGCTCACATGATATCCGAAGCTGCCGTAATACGGATGCTCCTGGATAGCCATAATCTGTATGGCGTTATATCCATCCTTTATAATGCGTGGCAGTACATTATCCTTGAACTCAGTATAAGTTCCCACCTTCTCGGCATCCTGTGCCATTCCGATGTGGCATTCATAGATGAGCAGTGGGCTGGTATTGGCCTTAAACCTTTTACGATGCCACTTGTACGGCTTTTCCGGGTTCCACACCTGCGCGGAGAATATTTTTGTCTGGTCGTCCTGGACCACACGCTGACACCATGCGGGGATTCTCTCCCCTTCCCCACCGTTCCAATGAACGTGCATCTTATACAAATCGCCATGATGCATCCGTTTCTCTGACAGTCTCAGTTCCCAGTTGCCGGTGCCCTCAATGCGCTTGCATCGGTATGCCGCCTGTTCCTTCCATCCGTTGAAGTCGCCGACAAGGTATATGTCGGTGGCGTTAGGAGCCCATTCCCGGAACACCCAGCCCCGGGGTGTCTTGTGCAGACCGTAATAGTCGTATCCGCTGGCAAATTCCGACAGTGTGCGCTGTCCGTTTTTTGTCAGCTGTCCGAGTTTCCATAACGCATGGTCATGACGGCCACGGATAGCATTCTCGTATGGCTCCAGATATGGATCGTTCTTGACAAGACCGATATGCTTCTCCGACTCACGGGTCTTTGTTGCTTTAGCCTTGTCAGACGTTATAGCGGTTGTCTTGCGTGTTTTGTTTGGCATAAGTTCTTTAGTTTTTGATTATATTTTATATTCATGGCCGCATATATACCGCGGCCATGAGAACTATTATCTTGCTCACACTTATCCGGAACTTTTCCTTCAGGCCCAGGGCTTCTATGACCTTGCCATTGTTAAGCCTTTACCTTAAAGATGGCCTTGTGTATCTCACCCTTGCCTATGCATGGCTGATGCCCGTCCTGTGGGAAGAAGATGGCGAACTCTCCTGGCTTGCAGGTTACGAGCGAACCGCCCATCAGTCCTGGATATTTTGTTACGTCCTTCGCCTCATTGTACTCAGCCTCTGGCATGTCTTTAAGAGGCATATAGCCATAAGTCTCAGGAGCCGAGAGCGGTATCTGTATGTCGAGCATACGGCGGTGTGTCTCGTAAGTCGCCTCTTCAGCGGTCTTCCCAGTCGCTGTGGTTATATTGACGAAAAGGTCGCCATCCTTGATATAGTGCTTTCCGGCCTCGAGCTTGTTGAGGTCGTTGTTCTTAAGAAATTCCACAACATCTTCGAAGAGTGGATTCACTCCCGTGTACTTTTTTAGATTGTCAAGTGTATCAACTATCATTGTTTCTTATAATTTATAGATTAATATGTAAGTTTGTTAATTGTCGTATCTGACACCATTCTCGTAGTATCCATGTCCGGTAATGGCACCGTTGGCATCACGTTCGATGAACTTTCCGTCCCGTTGGTCATCTTTGTAGGAGCCTTCAAACCGTCTTCCGTCCTTTGTCTCCTCTATGGCCGGTCCGTTCCGTCGTCCGTTAAGGTACGTTCCCTTAAATTTACTGCCATTGGCAAAGTGGATAATTACCTGTCCTTCTATTCTACCGTTGTGGAACTCGCCGTCGAAGATGTCTCCTGAATGCTTGGTGAGCTTGCCCTGGCCGTTCTGCAAGTCGTCTTTCCATTGACCCACATATTCGTCTCCATTGCTCCAGACCATCGTTCCCATACCGTCGCGTTTTCCCTTAAGGAAATGGCCAGTGTAGGTGTTGCCGTCCTTATACCTGAAGAGACCTTCTCCGGTACGTTCTCCGTCAGCATAGTCACCTTCGTATATATCACCATTGGCAAAGGTGTATATACCTTTGCCGTTCTCTTTGTCATTTCTCCAGTCGCCTGTGTATCTGTCTCCGGAGGGGAAATAGTATGTTCCGCGGCCACAACGTATGTTTGCCACAAACTGTCCGTCGTACTTCGAGCCGTCTCCCCAGTCGAAGACCCCTTGTCCGTTTTTCTTGTCGTCCTTCCATTGCCCGTTATAGTAGGCCCCTTCAGCAAAGGTATAACGTCCGTTACCTTCGCGCTTGTCCTGCACCCAGTTACCATCATACTTGTCACCATTTGAATAGTACATTATGCCGTGTCCCTGCTGGTAATCCTTATACCACAGCCCGTCATATCTGTTGCCATTCTTGAAGTAGTAGACGCCATGACCGTGCTGCTGGTCCTGAAACCACTCACCATCATATTTCTCACCGTCAGTGAAGGTGTATACTCCCCTCCCCTGTCTCTTGCCTTTATCGAACTGACCTTCGTAAGTGTCTCCGTTGCCGTATTTTGCTTTTCCTTTTCCCCAAGGCTTTCCCCGGAACATCTCACCAGTATAAGTACCACCGTCAACAGAACATGTGCCGACAGTAATCTGTTGGGACCATCCACATAACGGGACAAGCATCAAGATGTAGAGAAACCAATTTTTCACTATTGTTTAAGGCGTTTATTTATGACTACAAAGTTAAGAAATAAATCTGTAACAAAGAATGTTTTTAGGAATTTTTATATAACTTTGCGCTCAGAAAAATCATAACAAAGTTAATAAAACAATGGAAATAAACGAATTTATAGGCATTATTCCTGCCCGTTATTCCTCCACCCGTTTCCCGGGAAAACCCTTGTCTATCCTCGGTGGCAAGCCGGTAATCCAGCGTGTCTACGAACAGACCTCGAAGGTTCTCAATAACGTTTGTGTGGCAACCGATGACGAGCGTATATACAATAAGGTGATAGAGTTCGGCGGCAATGCCGTTATGACCCGTGCCGATCACAAGAGCGGTACTGACCGCATTGCCGAGGCTTACGAGAAGATAGGCAAGCCCTACAAGGTGGTGATAAACATTCAGGGCGACGAGCCTTTCATCCATCCCGAGCAGATTGAGTCGGTGATGGCATGCTTCGATGATAAAGATGTGGAGATAGCCACGCTCGGCAAGAGGTTTACATCCATGGAGGCTGTACAGAATCCTAACTCTCCTAAGATTGTTGTCGACAACCGTGGCTTTGCTATGTATTTCTCACGTTCCGTAATCCCCTTCGTCCGTGGCGTCGAGGAAGGAGAATGGCTCGGCCGTTATCCATTCCTTAAGCATCTGGGCCTATACGCATACAGAGTTGATGTCCTCAAGGCCATCACCGCCCTACCCCAGTCCTCACTTGAGAAGGCGGAGAGTCTGGAACAGCTCCGCTGGCTTCAGAACGGTTTCAGGATAAAGGTCGCCGAGACAGAGTTCGAGACTGTCGGCATCGACACCCCTGAAGACCTCAAGCGTGCAGAGGAACTTCTATAGGTATTGTTAATGAGTTTGTAGGTCAATAAGCTGAGAGACACGTAGTGCGCATCAAAAATCAAGCTAGTATAATGTCCTAACCATATTTACTGTTTCTATCTGTTCGCTTATATGATTCGATTCCGACAGTAAAAATCAATACTTATAGAAAGTTATCCTCAAAGATTGCTCTGCGGAATCCGATGTAAACGGTGATGTGGAACCCAATGTAGGGGTGGGGTTTATCCCCATCCTCAAAGAGCCCCAGCGACTTACAGCCTCGGAGAAGCTGTGAGGTATCTATTCAGCGCTTGGTGTCTGACGGTCTGATACGGATATTTTATTTAGCGTTTGGAGTCTGACCGTACCCTGCAAGCGGATTACATTCGCTTGTACTTCCTCTCCGAGGCTGTGACCACCTCTTTTGCGTCCTTAGCGCCTTTGCGAGAGAATAAAAAACCAGCGAACGCCGCCTTGGGGTATCTTCAGCGGTGTTCCGCCTGTGTAGGGGTTGGGTTTATCCCCATCCTCAAAGAGCCCCAGCGACTTACAGCCTCGGAGAAGCTGTGAGGTATCTATTCAGCGCTTGGTGTCTGAC